>DATESB010000089.1:0-12579 GCA_035271065.1 Lachnospiraceae bacterium
TATCAGTGCCGGCATAATAATTGCTGTTGGATTCACAGAACCATATTGTCCGCGATATGCAATCATATTAACCGGTATCAATTGCAGCGATGATATGTTAAGTACCAGAAAAGTGCACATTTCCTTGCTGGCTGTTCTGTGGATATCAGTCTGTTCTGCGCCACCTCTTACTTTACAGACTCTTGTCTTCTCAAATTCTGCCAGACTTTCCATAGCACGTAGTCCCGCAGGTGTTGCCGCTCAGCCGAGTCCCAGCATATTTGCTATAATATTTGTAGAAATGTATCCTCTTGCCTTATGTTCTTTTGGAATATCCGGAAACATAAATGTAATAAATGGCTCTATTTTCTTTGCTGCTCCTTCTATCATTCCTGTTTCCTGTGCAATTTCCATTAATCTTGTCCAAATGGACATGACTCCCAGCATTGTAATGCAAAGCGTAACCGCTTCTTTTCCGGAATTGAGCATAGCATCTGCCATATCAGGCAGTGTTCCGTTCAATGCGCCGAAGATAATACCGATTACAATCATGAAACCCCATATATAATTTAGCATATTGTTCCATTACACATTTTATTATTACTATATGCCATACATTAATTCTGTAGACTTACATAGAAATAATTGACATATTATTATACATATTATTCTAATTTCAATTCAATATTTTGTTGGTTTTTTACATTGAACTCCCAAAAATTAACTGGTACAATAGATTGGTACTAAAAATTGAATGGAGGACAAGCGGATGATTGACACAGGTGTAGTAAGAAAGCTCGATGATCTCGGTAGAATCACATTACCGATGGAGCTCCGCAAAAACCTCGGCATTACCGACAGGGATCCACTTCACATTTATGTAGAAGACCAGAGAATTATTCTGGAAAAGTATGCTCCCTCAGACATTTTCACAGGTAATCGCGAGGACTTGATTGAATTCCACGGAAAAAGAGTTTCCAAAGAATCTATCAAGGAAATGGCTAAGTTAGCCGGTTTGAAAATCGCAAAATAATAATTTTGCACAGGTTGTTTTTGTAAGGGAGTGTTAATACACGCGGATACCCTTACATAGGAAATGCGCACATGAGATACTCATGTGCGCATTTTCACTACTCTGCTTCGTCCAATAAAGACTGATAGATTTCTCTTTTTGTAACACCTCTATCCTTTGCCACCATTTTCATGGCTTCTTTTCTTTCTATTCCCTGTTCTTCATAATAAGCCATATGTTCTTCTATACTGAGTCGATTCCACTCACTGATACTTTCGTCTGCAAGTTCGTCTCTGCTCTTTCCTTCTATAACAATAACACATTCGCCTTTAGGTTCTGTTGCTTTGTAATAAGTAATTGCTTCGGAAAAAGTGGTCCGAAAAACCGTCTCATACTTCTTCGTCAGTTCCCTGCAAATCGTAATCGTTCGGTCTCCAATAGATGCCATAAGTTCTTCCATCGTCTTGATAAGATGGTGTGGTGCCTCATAGATAATCATGGTTCTGGTTTCTCTCGTCAACTCTTCCAGTACCGCCTTTTTCTCTTTTTTATCAGTTGGCAGAAACCCTTCAAAGCAAAAACGTCGCGTATTTAAGCCTGACAGCGTTAATGCCGTAATACATGCACAAGCTCCTGGTAAAGATGTTACTGTAATTCCTTCTTCGTAACACATCCTGACAAGCACTTCTCCCGGATCTGAAATAGCCGGGGTTCCTGCATCAGTAATCAAAGCAATGTTCTTGCCTTCCCCCATTTGCCGGATTAAATCCTTGGCTTTGTCATATTTATTATACTCATGATAACTTGTCATCGGAGTCTTTATTTCAAATCGATTCAGTAATTTAATACTGTTTCTGGTATCTTCTGCCGCAATCAAATCTGCCTCACGCAAAGTATCCAGTACATGGGCTGTAATATCACTTAAGTTTCCGATTGGTGTTGCACATAAATACAGCATTCCTTGTTTCATGAAAGCCTCCTAATTCTATGACTAATCTGTCATGAATTATTTCATAATTCTATGACTAGTATCCATAGATATCATATATCTCATCAGTGTATACATCTTGCTTTTGATATACAATTAACGGTTTCTCTACTGTTATTCTTGATTTTCCGCCACGACACGCCTCTATCAATACCATATTTGGCTCCTTATCCACATAAGGATAAACCAATTGCATACGTTTGGGCTCTAATTGGTACGCGGTTAATACTGAAAATATTTCTACAAGCCGAAATGGTCTGTGTACCATATAAAACCTTCCGCCCGGCTTCAATAATCTGCTTCCTTCACGCACAACATCCTCAAGCGTACAGCATATCTCATGTCTTGCAATAGCCTTTGGCTCGTTCGGACTTTTTAGCCCGTGACTTCCAATCATATAAGGCGGATTTGTTGTAATGACATCAAAAGAAGCAGCGTCAAATAATTGCCCTGCCTCTTTGATATCTCCTGTTACAATCTCTATTTTCTTCTCCAGATGATTCAAGGTAACGCTTCTACGCGCCATGTCTGCACTGTCTTCTTGAATTTCCAAGCCTGTGAAATGCTTTCCTTCGGTTTTAGCTTCTAACAGAATAGGAATAATCCCTGTTCCTGTTCCGATGTCAAGCACCACTTCATCTTCTTTCACACCTGCAAACCCCGACAACAATACCGCATCCATCCCAAAGCAAAAACGCTTTGCATCCTGAATAATACGGTATCCGTTCCTATGCAATTCATCAATTCTTTCATTTTCTTTCAGATCAATCGTCATCCAGCTTCGATTTACCTTCCTTCTTTTCCAGTTTCTCGAGCTCTTCCAATTCCTTATCGGTTACTTTATGATCCTTTTTATTATGACGAGGTTTGAATTTTAACTGTTCCACTTTATATTCACGGATTTCCTTTTCATCACCGATATCAACGATAACTTTAACCTGTTGACGAAGTACCGTAACACTTGCCACCTCACCCTTAAGACCGTCATCTGTCGTTACAAAGTCACCGACATAGGGAAGTTTCCTGTTCAACTCCTCATATGTTTCTTCTTCATTTTTCAGGCAGCACATCAATCTGCCGCAAATACCGGATATCTTCGTTGGATTCAACGAAAGGTTTTGTTCTTTCGCCATTTTAATAGAAACCGGCGCAAACTCTGCCAAATGTGTATGACAACATAACGGTCTGCCACAAATACCAATGCCTCCGCGGATTTTTGTCTCATCCCTAACACCTATCTGACGCAACTCAATTCTGGTCTTAAATACTGCTGCCAAATCTTTTACCAGTTCTCTAAAGTCAATTCTTCCGTCTGCTGTAAAATAAAAGAGTACTTTATTGTTATCAAATGTATACTCTGCATCAATCAGTTTCATTTCCAATTCATGCTTCTTTATTTTTTCCAAGCAAATCTTAAATGCTTCTTTTTCTTTCTCTCGGTTTTTCTCTTCCGTTGCATCATCAGTAGGAGTTGCAACTCTAATGACTGCCTTAAGCGGCTGAATTACTTTCTCCTCCTCCACTTCTGTTGGTGGCATAACAACCGTTCCGTATTCAACGCCTCTGGCTGTTTCAACAATTACATGGTCACCCTTTGCAATATCAAAACTTTTCGGGTCAAAATAGTATATCTTTCCCGCTGTTCTAAATCGTATTCCTATTACTTTTACCATTCTAGTTCTCCTTTATTGTAAGCATAAGCAATTCCAGTGCCAAATCAAAATTCACATTGGCATCCAGTCGCTGCTTTGTCTTCTCGATTGCTTTAATAATAGTTTCTATGCCTTCATAGGCACTTTTGTTTGCCTGTTCTCTGATATACTTTATTTCCTCCTTAAAAACCAAATCTGTGGCATCATTGGTTGCTTTCAATAACAGCACATCCCGATACCAAATTGTAATGATATCCAAATAATCATGTATATCTACTTTATATTCACCGATTTTCTTGATTGCTTGTATCAAATCGCTGATTTCCATTTGATGAATATACTTCAGAACTGTAACTGCTTCATCTTTTATTTTATCAAAATCTTCGGAAGAAGCCAAACTTTTTGCTTTTCCAATATTTCCTCTGGCAAATGCTACACAAATGTCTGCCTGATAATCCGGCACCTGTAACTTCTCCATCAGATATCTTCTTACCACTTTATCTTCAACCGGTTTCATATTTAGTACCGTACATCTGGATAGTAAAGTCGGTAATAACAGCGATGCATTCGTAGTCAGAAGTATAATGACAACATATTCCGGCGGTTCTTCCAATGTTTTCAGTAAAGCATTTTGCGCCTGTGGTGTCATTTTTTCACAATCATTGATGAGATACACCTTGCGCTTACTGCTGTATGGTTTTATCTGTACATCTTTATTGACCTGATCTCTGATATCTTCAACGCCAATTGTATTTGGCTTTTCATGCGTTACACGAATAATATCAGGTTGATTTTTGGACATGGCCTGTTTGCAGGAATGACATTCCATACATGGTTCCGTCTCTCCCTTTTCACATTGCAACGCCATTGCAAAGACATCGGCAATATATTCTTTCCCGGCGCCTCGCTCTCCGTTAATCAGATACGCGTGTGATACTTTATTCAACTGAAGGGCCCTTTGCAAATGTTCTTTGATTTGCTCCTGCCCGATAATCTCGCTAAAACTTGGCATAGATAATACCCACAGCCTTTCTTTTTACGTAAAAATGTCCAGTAACAGTCCTCTGATTTCGCCAATCTTATTCAATATAGCAATTTGATCCTTTTCCTCTTTCATCAATTCCGCTGCCAATTCATCCAGATTTTGATCCACCAGTTTTATAATACCATATACTCTGTGACGTCCCTTTTTATCTAAAAAGTTCTCTCTGGAAAATTCATGTGACCGACTGATTACCTCATTCAGGAAATCTTTGATGAGACCTCTGTATTTCTTCATGTCTCTGACATCCATTTTCTTGGATATCTTCTTGCCCTGCGCAGAGATTTCATTCATCAGGGATTCCAGTCTGGCCTGTAATTCCTGCTCTTCAATATGACTGATTAGCGTAAACTTAAATGTCTCGTCTGTTGCCGGTGCTTGTTGCGCTGCTTCTGCTGCCGGCACCGTAGGTGTTAACTGATTTACCTTTATATCCATAAGGGAACCTCCTCTCGGACTAAAAGTACTATTTCATTTCTCTACTGATAAAAGATACGATTTCGCTGACACAGTGCAATAAATCGTCATTCTGAAATTTCTGTTCAATTCCTGCTTCTTTGATTTTTTCCGGCGCAAAATCCTCTGCATCTGCCAGAAAACGCCGACACATTTCTGTATACTTAGGCTGTTCCTGTTTCTTTTCTCGATTTAAAGCTCTCTGTAATCGAATTCCGTCATCCAAATCTATGTAAATCGGTATGACTTTATTTGCTCCGAAATAATCCCGCGCTGCACAATAAGATGCTATCGTTCCTGTCACAAGATAATTCTGTCTCTCCAAATCAATCTGCCCGTCATTGACTGTAAAGTAACGCCACACTCCGTATATCGTATCATAGGCTCTTACCTCAATGATTTTTCCGTCCTGAAGCAGTCCCTGATATTGTTCTTCCGTCACAAAATGGTATTCTACACCCTCTGTTTCTCCCGAGCGAATGGGCCTTGTTGTATATAATACCAGTTCTTTCAAGTCAAAATCATTCTGTAGTAACAACTGTTTATATACCGTATCTTTTCCGGAAGAACTTTTTCCAATAATGTAAAAGATTTTACCCATACTATTTTCCTTTATTGTTCTGTATCCTGTTTTTGTGAATATGTATTGTCTCTAATGTAGAGCAATACGTATCAGCCAAATTAACAATCCATGCTTCTCTGCACATAGGTGGTTTTGGATTCAATGGCCACATATGTTTTTTAATAATCTCTCGCTCCAATACATTTAAATCAAAGTCACAGTTTGCATTTCCCAGTGCTATCTTTGCATGCTTAAACCCATGCCAATTCGGACTCTTATCCGGTATATGCCAATCATACAAGAAATAATCATGCAACAATGCTCCTCTTACAAGCGAACTCTCATCACACTTAATGGCAAGCAGGCTGCTCATCTTCAAACTGGCTCTTGCAACACTCATACAGTGTTGTCTGACCGTGATATTTCCGTGCTGTATATAGCAATCCTGGTTCATGAACTCTTGAGATTCTAAGATATCTCCGCCATATTTATAAATTAATTCTTCAACATACGCGGCATTCTTTCTTTGCCAAAGTTTCAGTCTATTTTTGTCTGCAGTTTTCATCTAACGTATCCTTATAATTCTCAATCAGGTAATCATATTGCCCTGAATTTATTTTTATGATTGCACTTATTCGCTCGCTATCAAATAAGTTACCTCTTGTAATCAGTTTAATTACTTCATAATATTCAGCTAAATCTTTATTTTCAATGACATTTTCACCGTATAAAACAGTATCCTCATATCCTGCCGGAGCTTCACGCCACATATGACCAATCCGCCAATTATCTTCTCTGACTGCCGGTAATTTTGATAAAAACGGATCTCCGAGTGCATATAAATCATTCAAATACATATCATCGTTATAATACTTGGTTATTCCGGGAACCATCTTCAAAATACCGCCTGAATAGCCTGCATCCCTTAATTCCACAACCCCGGCATCATTCCAGGCATTCTGAATCACCATATCTCCGGTAACTAATACACTAATGGTATTATTAAACAAACCTGTAAATCTGAAATATCCACCTCTTTCATCTGCGATTGGTGAACTGAAGGTGTTTCCATATAGAAATTGTGATGTAATAACACCTGTTGTTGCGGTATATACAAATCCAATTGCGATCACTGTTGCTAATATCTTTGATAAAATCTGAGGTTTCTTATAAGAAGAAAAGTCTTCGTTTTCCATTACCATACAAGTACATATCGACATAAAAAACATAACCGTGAAGTGTCTTCCAACCATGAAATCTCCGCCAATATATATCAGATAGAGTCCGTAAAAAACAATTCCTGCTACCATATACAGATGTCTTGCCTTTTTTAAAACAATTGCCAAAATAACCGCTAATAAAGGCATTGCCAATAATAGAAAATCTGTAATTCCGGAAGTAAAAACATACTGTAATCCACGGTATAAATATTCTTTAAGCGGAATAGAGGTTCCTAATTTTACGTATGCTGTATTTGGAAACGGAAATCCGAAATAAAAACAAGAGAACAAAACCCACAAAATAAAAGGAGATAAGCCCACCGCACCAATGCCAACCGCCTTGATAAATGATACCTGTTCCCGCTTTGCCAAAAATACATATAATATCATCGGGATAAACATGAGTACTGCATCCATACGCGTCATGGCAATCAATGAAATCAATATAGCCAATATCAGTAGTTGTTTGGTATTATAAGTCTTTGTCTCGTAATAATATTTCAAAAACAGTGCCGCCAAGAAAAACAATAAGCAATTCTCCAAACCGGATGTCGTATAACTGATAAAACAAAAACTTCCAACCAATGCAACAAATGCAAGTATCACCTGCTTTTTCGTCTTGCAAAATGTCTGTGTCAATATTCGATAAGCTAAAGATGAAAAAATCACACAGATAAGTATCGAAACCACAAACATCTTTCTGATTAAGAAATATCCTGCCGCAATTATTAATGTAAATAAAGGACATGATGTTGCTGACGCTCTCTCGCCGACATTATAGACAAACCCATTCCCTAAAACCAGATTTTTTGCCATAATATAAGCATGATAAGCATCATCGCTCTGCCATGCCAATAGAGTAATGATGCCTACAAAAATCAATAATGTAATCTGTCTGTATTTCTTAATATTATCTTCCATTTTTGTTCCTCAATCTCCTAGAAATCCACACGTTTAACAAACTTTTCATGTTTCTTCAGTTGAAACAACAACTTGAGTGCTTCCGTTACGGACTTCATTTTGATACTGGATTGAGAACCTACATAATTGATCGGTACTTCTATCGTCTTCAAATTCCTGCAATAAAAGCGCATTTCTGTCTGATACATATGACCAAGAGAAAGAAAAGCATCTAAATCCATTTTCTCCAGAACTTCTCTCTGGAAGCCTTCAAAACCACTTGTCATATCCTTCAGTTTTGTTCCGAGCACCAAGTTAGATAGGATTGTCCCACCTGAACTGAGCACCCTGCGATACCATGGGTGATTGGTAATATCTCCACCCGGCATAAAGCGTGAACCCCACACACAATCATAACCTTCGTCCAATTTCTCAATAAACTGCGGTATTTCCTTCGGCAAATGACTGCCGCCACCATCCATTTCAATAATACGCTCCGCACCATCCAAAAGCGCCATTTTGAATCCATGTAAATAACAAGTAATAACTCCCCTTGATTCCTTGTGGAATATCATTTTGATTCGGTCATATTTTTGCTCCATCTCATGAATGATTTCTTCTGTTCTGTCTTTAGAAAATGAATCAATAACGGGATACACGTACAAATTATCATACGGAAGGTTCATAATCTCCTCCAAAACTGCACCCATTGTTGATTCTTCATTTGCCACAGGCATTACTACTATTGTCTTTTTCATCTATCAACCTCAACTGTTATTCCTATTTTACTACTGTCTCTTATGAGACTAGTTCATCTGCCATTTTTATTGCTCGTTCCACAACTACGTCTGAATTGTAATGTTGCCATTCGCCCCATCTGCCCAAGCCATAGACTTTTCGTTCGGCAGTCCATGATAGCAACTCCTGCATCATTTCCTGTTTCCCGATTGTATTTAACGGATAGGCGTATTCATTCACGTAACTGTAGGCTTCGTTTTCTTTCCACCTGGTTAAGTTTGTTTCTGTCCAGTATCCATTAGAATTCGGACAGAAGTTATGTCTTACAAGTATACGATGATAACTTAATTCGGGATTGGGATAATATATCCACTGCGCCTTTGTATCCAGTTTTTCTCCCTGATACTCTATTACGGTAGAGCTGAACTTTAACTGATCAATCATCTGCCGCAAAGAATCGGGCATACCAACCATATTCTTAAAACTTTTCCATGGTGCGGTATTAATAATATACTCCGCTTTAAATTCATCATTAACCGTATTGGTATTAAAATCTATTTTTTGAATATCCACACCATACTTAATCTTATCGCCCAGTGCTTTTGCCATACGAAGCCATAATTCTCCATAACCATACTTCTTTGGATAATAGAATTGAGCATGCGCCGGTTGTGAACCATATGCTTTTTTCTCCAGACAACTAATCAACGTTTCATCAAACGAAACATTCGGTAATTTCTCAAGCCAATATGTGCCCAGTGCATTCAAATCTTCACCGAACATCTTTTGATTATAAGGTATCATGTAATCCTCAGCAACTTTTGTACCAAGTTTCCAATAAATCCAATCAACGAATTTCTTTGGCATATCGGTGCCCAGATTGCATCCTGCAACTGCAATTGCTTTCAGATATTCTACCTGGTCTTCCAACTTCATCTGCCAGATATTTGCTTCTATCGGGCTGTTGATAATGGTATTGTTGACCTCTATTTTGGAATCTCTGTCATAAATATCCCATTCATCCTGTGGCATGAAGGCAAACAGAAATTTCAGTACATCTACTTTTTTGACATCTAAAAAATGCCCTCCTCCTATATCAAGAGGGCTTCCATCTACTTCTTTACTTCTGCACAAGCCACCGGCCTCTGCTTCTTTTTCCAAAAGCAAAAAGTCCAATTCACCATTCTGCAGTAATCTGTTTGCCACTGACAGTCCTGCCGGTCCGGCACCTATAATTAAGTATTTCATACAATGCTCCTGTCGCTTTTCATACATTGTATATTTTATCAGTTTTTACCCAAAACATCAAGTTTGTAATGCTTTTTCCTGATAAAGGCTTTCTAAATACAAAATTACTTCTTCGTAAAGATGTATTAGTTCACTTCCACCCTTCTTTGCAACCAGAAAATCTTTCTTTTTACATGCAGTATTAAGTTTTGTCGCCATCTCTGAAAGTACTGTTGCACCAATTGTTGCAGCAACACTTTTTAAAGAATGTACTTCTCTCTCATAGGTACTAAAGTCTTCATTCTCTAAACTGCTTTCAATGCTTGCAATTCTCTTCTTGCCATCTCTGCAAAATGACTCAATAATTGCATAATAAATGTCTTCGTCATCCCCACAATACATAATACCTTTTTTTACATCGATTAAGTCCTTCTCTTGCATAGTTCCTCCCCTTTTGTACTTACTCCGGTATCTCTGTTACAAAACTCCTTAGTCCAACAACACCTTCTACTGGCAGTGATACAACGATTGATTGTGCCTCACTGTTCATCCCCGCACCATCCATGACTGCTTTCATAATTTTATTCTTATCTTTTGCCGGAGAAATAATCAATATCATTTCCTTCTCATCGGCAATGGTCATACCAAAGAACTTTTCTTCGTTACCGGTCACAGTTCCCTTTGCATGAATAACCGTTCCCCCTGTTGCGCCGGCTGAACGTGCTGACTCCATGACCATATCGGTAAAGCCTCTGTTTGTTATAATCAAAATTAACTCATATTTTATATTTGCCATTTTATGTCCCTTACCTTTCTTAGGAATCGTAATCTGTTCGTCCTCGCTTTGATTTAATAGATATCGATATGCGGATAATCCACCTACGCTGCTCATTGGTATCATAACTGCCACTCCGGTACCATGTGCATTGATATTCATTGTCTCAACCAATTCCTTTAGTATCGTCTTTGCGCTTTGACGCGTATTAATAGAAAAGATAACGGCCTTTTCTGATGATTCAAGTCCCAGAAAATGCAACATCTCGCTCGTTGCCGTACCCTGTCCGGATGTACTGAGAATCATCGTTGAATCATAAAGTTTATAAAATTCGGTATATTGCTTCCATTTTGAACGATTGATAATTGTAACAATAAAATATAATTCATCCATATAATTTGCTCACTTTCTTATCATCCTACTATGTACTCGGTTTCCTATTACAATAATTCAATAATATCTTCCTCTGTCGGAATATGTACCATCTCTTTTTCTGTTTCCGGCAATTTCTTAATTTTAAGTTTATAGTATAGACCAAGAACTTGTATCGTGATAAGCGGTGTCATGGCTACCATTGCTACAACACCAAATGCATCGGCAACAATATTTCCGCCAAATGTTGTACATGCGCCCATTGCAAACGGTAATACAAATGTTGCTGTCATCGGACCGGAAGCAACTCCACCCGAGTCAAATGCAATTGCTGTAAATATCTTTGGTACAAAAAAGGTCAACACAAGTGCTATTGCATAACCCGGAATCAGAAAGACCATAATCGGAATTCCAAACATGACACGTAACATTGCTAACCCTAATGAACATGCCACACCAATTGCTAACGCTCTGTTCATTGCCTTTTGTGGTATTGCACCTGCTGTAATCTCCTCTACCTGCTTATTCAAAACATGTACTGCCGGCTCTGCCGCCACAATAAAATATCCGATTACCATTGAAATCGGTATCAATATCCAAGAATACGGCAGACCTGCAATTACCTGCCCAAGATAATTTCCTGCCGGCATGAAGCCAACATTGACGCCTGTCAGAAAAAGCACCAGACCAACATAGGTATACACAATACCTACCATCATTCTAATTAATTCCTGTTTTTTTAATTTCATTGCAACAACTTGAAAAACAAGAAAGAAAACCGCAATAGGTGCCATTGCAACTACCATTTCTTTTATGTAGTGTGGGATTTCTACGGTAAAAAGACTCAACAGTTCAACAGAGTCACGTGTATCAGGTATAATAACCGGTACATATGAACTGCTATCCGGTTTAAAAATCAATGTTAGAATTAGGACAGCCATGATAGGTCCAATTGAGCAAATGGCTACCATACCAAAACTATCGTTTTCAGCATGTTTATCATTCCTGACAGAAGCAACGCCGACGCCTAGTGCCATAATAAACGGAACCGTCATCGGTCCTGTCGTAACTCCACCCGCATCAAAAGCTACCGCAAGAAAGTCTGTAGGAACAAAAGCTGCTAATGCAAATAATAATATATAGAACGTAATGATAATATAAGAGAGTTTCACTCCGATAATCATACGCAGAAATGCCACCATCATAAAAATACCAACACCAACGGCTACAAACAGTACCAACGTCATATTTGAAATTCCGGAAACCTGATTAGCCAGTACTTGTAAATCGGGCTCAGAAATTGTTATAATCATACCTATTAAAAAACCAATCAAAAGAATAATCCAAATCTTTCGTGTCTTTGTTATATGTACACCAACACGCTCACCTAACGGTAACATTGCAAGATCCGCACCTAATGTAAAAAACCCCATCCCAATAATCAGCATAACTGCACCCACCAAGAAAGATAGAAGTACATCTGCCGGAACCGGTGCTACCGTAAAACATAATAAAAGAACTATAATTGTAATCGGAAAAACAGAAACAAAAGATTCTTTTAGTTTCTCCCGAAAAATAGTCTTTCTCTGGTTATGTAATGCTTCCTGTATTTTGAATGTATTTCTTTTTTGTTCTCTTGTAGCTGCACTATTATTC
>DATESB010000090.1:0-7002 GCA_035271065.1 Lachnospiraceae bacterium
TTATCGTAGTGGAAGGTAACATCATCAAGAATGAAATGATATCAATAGAAGAACCATTAGATGATGAAACACTTTTAAAATTAAACATTTTACTGAATACAAGTTTGAATGGATTGACAATAGAAGAGATTAATTTAGGCATCATTTCTCAGATTAAAGAGCAGGCGGGGATACACAGTGATTTGATAGGAAGTGTATTGGATGCAGTTGGGGAAGCAATTAAGGCAGATGCAGATTTAGAGATTTACACCAGCGGAGCCAATAACATCTTCAAATATCCGGAATTATCGGATAATCAACGTGCCAGTGAAATTATTTCGGCATTTGAAGAAAAGATACAGTTAACGGATTTGGTGCATGAAACACTCGCCAAGCAAGAAGGCGAGGGAAATAAGGGCATACAGGTATACATTGGAAGTGAAACGCCGATTCAGAATATGAAGGATTGCTCGGTTGTTACGGCAACCTATGAATTAGAGGAAGGTGTACAGGGAACGATAGGAATTATCGGACCGAAACGAATGGATTATGACAAGGTCGTTTCTACACTGAAATCACTGACAAATCAGTTGGATACATTATATAAAAAAACATAAGCGGAACTGAAAGGAGCATGGAAAGTGGCAGATATGGAAAAGGACATGGCAGACGATATCATGGAAGAGGAATTTGAGGATACTGCCGAGGATATCGTAGCAGATAAAATCAACAGAGAAGCTGAAGAGTTGCTGAAGAAGGCACAGGAAGATGTGGTCGAGGAACAGGCAGAAGCAGAGAATCAGGATAAGCCTGAAGAAAAGATAAAGAAATCTTTTGGCAAGAAGAAAGAAAAGAAAGATAAAAAAGATGAGAAAATCGAAGAACTGACTGATCAGGTAAAACGACAGATGGCAGAGTTTGATAATTTCAGAAAACGTACCGAAAAGGAAAAATCAACGATGTATGAGGTCGGTGCAAAAAGCGTTGTGGAGAAGATTCTCCCCGTAGTAGATAATTTTGAACGCGGCTTGCAGACAATACCCGAAGAGGATGCGGGAACACCCTTCGCGGAAGGCATGCAGATGATTTATAAACAATTGATGACAAGTCTGGAACAAATCGGTGTCACACCGATTGAGGCAGTCGGAGAGGAATTCAATCCGGAACTTCACAATGCAGTGATGCAGGTGGAAAGCGACGAATTTGAAAGCGGAGTTGTAGCACAGGAATTACAAAAAGGATATAAGTACAGAGACTCCGTAGTTAGACATAGTATGGTTGGAGTTGTGCAATAGGGCAGACTTAAAACCAAAAATTAACCGATTATAATAAAATTTTAGGAGGACAAAACAATGGGAAAAATTATAGGAATTGATTTAGGAACAACAAATAGTTGCGTAGCTGTTATGGAAGGTGGTAAACCGACCGTTATAGCCAATACAGAAGGTGCAAGAACAACACCGTCCGTTGTAGCATTTACAAAGACAGGTGAAAGATTAGTAGGTGAGCCTGCAAAGCGTCAGGCAGTTACCAACTCAGAAAAGACCATTTCTTCAATTAAGAGAGATATGGGTACAGACAAGAGAAGACAGATTGATGACAAGAAGTATTCACCGCAGGAAATCTCAGCAATGATTTTGCAGAAAATGAAAGCAGATGCAGAGAGTTATCTTGGCGAAAAGGTGTCAGAGGCAGTTATTACCGTTCCCGCATATTTTAATGATGCACAGCGTCAGGCAGTTACCAACTCAGAAAAGACCATTTCTTCAATTAAGAGAGATATGGGTACAGACAAGAGAAGACAGATTGATGATAAGAAGTATTCACCGCAGGAAATTTCAGCGATGATTCTGCAGAAAATGAAAGCAGATGCAGAGAGTTATCTTGGTGAAAAGGTGTCAGAGGCAGTTATTACCGTTCCCGCATATTTTAATGATGCACAGCGTCAGGCAACCAAGGATGCAGGTAAAATTGCAGGACTTGATGTAAAGCGTATCATCAACGAGCCGACAGCAGCAGCGCTGGCATATGGTTTGGATAATGAAAAAGAACAGAAGATTATGGTTTACGATTTAGGTGGTGGTACATTTGATGTATCCATTATCGAAATCGGTGAAGGTGTTATCGAAGTTTTGGCAACATCAGGTGATAACAGACTTGGTGGTGATGATTTTGACCAAAAGGTTACTGATTATATGTTAGCTGAATTCAAGAAGACAGAAGGCGTTGATTTGTCAAATGACAAGATGGCACTTCAGAGATTGAAAGAAGCAGCAGAGAAGGCTAAGAAAGAATTATCATCTGCTACAACAACCAATATCAACTTACCGTTTATCACAGCAACATCAGAAGGACCGAAGCACTTTGATATGAACCTGACACGTGCCAAATTTGATGAATTGACACATGATTTGGTAGAAAGAACAGCAGGCCCTGTACAGAACGCATTGAAGGATGCAGGTATCACAGCATCTGAACTTGGTCAGGTATTGCTGGTAGGTGGTTCAACACGTATTCCTGCAGTACAGGATAAAGTTAAACAGTTAACAGGTAAAGAGCCGGCTAAGTCACTGAACCCGGATGAGTGTGTAGCACTTGGTGCTTCTATTCAGGGTGGTAAGCTTGCAGGTGATGCAGGTGCAGGTGAAATTCTTCTGCTCGATGTAACACCGTTGTCACTGTCAATCGAGACAATGGGTGGTGTTGCAACCAGATTGATTGAAAGAAATACAACTATTCCGACAAAGAAGAGCCAGATCTTCTCAACCGCAGCAGATAATCAGACAGCAGTTGATATCAATGTTGTACAGGGTGAGAGACAGTTTGCAAAGGATAACAAGTCACTCGGACAGTTCAGACTGGATGGTATTCCTCCTGCAAGACGTGGTGTACCTCAGATTGAAGTTACCTTTGATATTGATGCAAACGGTATTGTTAATGTAACCGCACAGGATAAGGGAACAGGTAAGGAACAGCACATTACAATCACAGCAGGTTCTAATATGTCTGATGATGATATCGATAAGGCAGTCAAAGAAGCAGCTGAGTTTGAAGCACAGGATAAGAAGAGAAAAGAAGCAATTGATACCAGAAATGATGCAGATTCCTTCGTATTCCAGACTGAAAAAGCGTTGGAAGAAGTCGGTGATAAGATTGATGCAAACGACAAGACAGCAGTAGAGGCTGACCTTGCAGCATTGAAGGAATTGCTTGCTAAAACCGAGAATGCAGAAGCCATGACAGAAGATCAGGTAGTGGATATGAAGGCAGCACAGGAGAAGTTAATGCAGAGTGCTCAGCAGTTGTTCAGTAAGGTATACGAGCAGGCAGGCGGTGCAGGTGCAGCCGGCGCAGGTCCTGATATGGGTGGCTTTGATGGCGCAGCCGGCCCGGATATGAGCGGAGCACAGGATGCAGGCTTTAATACAGACGACGTGGTTGACGGAGATTACAAAGAGGTGTAATGTAATCACGGAAGGAAAAGACAATGGCTGAAACGAAAAGAGATTACTATGAGGTTCTCGGCGTAGACAGAGGTGCCGATGAAGCCACAATTAAAAAAGCATACAGAGGCTTGGCAAAGAAATATCACCCGGATATGAATCCGGGTGATGCTGAGGCTGAAAAGAAGTTTAAAGAAGCATCCGAAGCATATGCTGTATTGAGTGATCCGGAGAAGAAGTCGCAGTATGATCAGTTTGGTCATGCCGCATTTGAAAACGGAGGAGCAGGCGGCTTTGGTGGTTTTGACTTCAACAGCGCTGATTTTGGCGACATTTTCGGTGATATCTTCGGCGATTTGTTTGGCGGAGGACGTTCACGTCAGAGGGCAAATAATGGCCCGATGAAGGGTGCTAATTTGCGCGCCAGTGTACGTATTACATTTGAGCAGGCTGTATTTGGTGTAGATAAGGAAATTGAACTGACACTGAAAGACACTTGTGCAACCTGTCACGGCAGTGGAGCAAAGCCGGGAACAAGTCCTGAAACATGTTCAAAGTGCGGTGGTAAAGGTCAGGTGGTATACACAACACAGTCCTTATTTGGTACTATGCGTAATGTACAAACTTGTCCGGAATGTTCGGGTACAGGTAAGGTAGTTAAGGATAAATGTACGGACTGTCACGGAACAGGATTTATTGCCAACAGAAAGAAGATTCAGGTTTCTATTCCTGCCGGTATTGATAATGGGCAGAGTGTACGTATTCGTGATAAGGGCGAGCCGGGTATCAATGGCGGACCGCGCGGAGATTTGTTGGTAGAAGTGGTAATCTCAAGACATCCGATTTTCCAGAGACAGGATGTGAATATCTTCTCAACAGCACCGATTTCATTTGCACAGGCAGCTCTTGGCGGAGATATTATGATTGATACGGTAGACGGTAAAGTCATTTATGAAGTGAAGCCGGGAACTGCAACCGATACCAAGGTAAGACTCAAAGGAAAAGGTGTGCCTTCGTTACGCAATAAGCAGATACGAGGCGACCATTATGTCACACTGGTTGTACAGGTGCCGACACATCTGAATGCAGAAGCAAAGAATCTGTTGAAGCAATTTGATGCGGCAGCAGGTGATACACTTCATGAGACAGAGCGTGCTGCAAGTAAGAAAGAAACTTCAGGTGCTAATTCGGATAATGCCGATAAGGGTGACAGTGCCAAAGAAGGAACAGATAATAAGAAGAAAAAGAATTTTTGGAATAAATAAAAGTACCGCGGTTTGACCGCGGTATTTTTTATTGTTTCAGAGAACGATTAATTGCTCTGAAATCTTTAAGCGCCTGTTTGCCGATACCGAAAATCTTTGGCAGATTAATGGAATTGACACCGCCCTGACGAGGGCGGAAGGTAATAGGTAAATACTTAATCCGTAGGTTTTTCTTTGTATAAATGACGGATAAAATTACATTCGACAGATTAAAATCTTTGGGAATTAAATCAATATATTGTACTAAGGTGTCTCGTTTCAGCAATCTGAACGGAGTGTTGGCATCGGTCACCGATACACCAAAGCAGATGCGTAAAACAAATTTCAATACTTTTGTTACAAATATTCTGGAGATACCGTCCTCGCGTTTACAGCGATGACCGATAATCATATCATATTGCTCACGTAGTGCCCAGAACTCAGCAAATTCGGAAGGTAATGTCTGTCCGTCGGAATCAGTCTGGAAGATGTAGTCGGCATTCTGGCTGATTGCATAATGATAACCGAACAGAACAGTTGCACCATGTCCCCCGTTTTCCTTGGTGAGTGGCAGAAAGAAAGGTCTTGTTTTGGCATATTCCTGCATAATTTCATAGGTGCGATCTTTGCTTCCATCATTAATAATGACCAATTTGCTGTCATTTCCGATTTGTTCCACTACCGGATACCAATCGTCGATGACTTGCTTGATGGTTGCTTCCTCATTATATGCAGGTATGATGATGTATAGATTATCCATGAAATCAGTTGTCCCCTCTTACAAATATTCGTTACGGTTGCAAATCTTTAATGTTTCTAATACCTTCTTAATATCTGCTGTTTTATTCTTATCGCAAATTAAGATTGCATCTTCGGTATCGACAATCACAAGGTCTTCAAGTCCGATTGTTGCAATCAATTTGTCGCTTCCCTCAATAATACAATTCTCTGTCCCGATGCTGAGTACATTGCCGGTGATGATGTTGCCATTCTCATTAGACTTCTTAATTCTTTCAACAGCAAGCCAGGAACCGACATCATCCCACCCAAAGTTGCCGGGTATCGTATAGATGTTTTTGGACTTTTCCATAATACCATAATCGATAGAGATAGAAGGAAATTCCGGGAAAATGCGTTCAAGTACTTCTTTTTCGGATGAGGTTCCGATGGCACTTTGAATTTCAAGCAGTTTTTCATAGGCATCAGGCAGTAATTGTTTGAATTTATCCAATATCGTAGAAGCTTTCCACAAAAACATACCACTGTTCCAGAGATAATCATCACCTGCCAAATATTCTTTTGCAAGTTCCAAAGTCGGTTTCTCAACAAATCTGTCTACTTCAAAGGCCGTACCGATATTGGAGTCCCCAATGAATTTAATGTAGCCGTAGCCTGTCTCCGGATAGTCAGGTGTAATACCGATGGTTACAAGGCTGTTATTGTCCTCAGCAAGTTGACATCCTTCCTTAATGGCAGACAAGAACATGCTGTTATATTTGACCAAATGATCAGACGGAAGTACAATCATCGTTGCATCGTCATACTTTTTGGCAATATGTGCAGCTCCGAGTGCAATACAGGGAGCGGTATTTCTTCCAATTGGTTCACAGAGAATGTTCTCCTGCGGAATGTCAGGAAGTTGTTGCGCTACCAATGCAGCATAGTCTTTATTGGTAGAAATATAGATATCCTCCATAGCAACAAGAGGCAGAATTCGTTCAACAGTTAATTGAATCATGGTCTTACCGTCTTCGGTAAGAGACAGGAACTGTTTTGGTAAGTTCTTGCGGCTTTTGGGCCAAAAACGTTCACCACGACCACCGGCCATAATTAGGGCTGTTTTTCTCATCGTCTTGGAATCCTTTCTACTTTGTTTCACTGCGTATAGTTTAGCATAAAATGATGATTTAGTACATGATAAAATACACAAGGGAAAATAAATCTTGTCAAACCAGGCAATTGATAATACAATATTTGATAAATGCGAGAGGATTATAAATGATGGATGATACGCAACGTTTAGAACGTTTTAATCAAATAAAAGAGAATTTGGAGAGCGAAGGCTATAGTGCCAAAGTCTGTACGATTTCCGTATTGAAAGCAAATGTGATGGCTTTTGTACTTGCAGGACCGCTTGCGATTGTCTGCTGGTTGATATTTTGTATTGTGAGACAACCGACAGAATTTGAATTTGGAGGAATGGGTACTTCATTGTTCTTCCTTGCGTTTTTGATATCAATTTTTATCCATGAGGCTTTACATGGTTTAACATGGGGTTTGTTTTGCAAGAATGGATTTAAGAGTATCAAACTTGGAATGATGTGGAAGGTATTGAC
>DATESB010000091.1:0-6694 GCA_035271065.1 Lachnospiraceae bacterium
TTTTTGGATGAACTGGCGGAATTTAAGAGAAGTACATTGGAAATACTCAGACAGCCAATGGAGGAACGCGCCATCCATATTGCAAGAAGTCACGGAACCTACACATATCCTGCTGACTTCATCTTAGTCGGTGCAATGAACCCTTGTCCATGTGGTCATTATCCGGACTTAAATCATTGTACCTGTAAGGAACATGAGATTCATCGATATATGGGAAGGCTGTCACGACCGCTGTTGGACCGAATTGATATCTGTATGGATGTACCGCGCGTAGAGTATCAGCAGTTGTCAAAATCAATGGCAAAGGAAGTGCATGCAAATAGGGAAGCCTCGGCTGATATTCGTTCTCGTGTTATTCGTGCCAGAGATATTCAAACGGAACGCTATCGCGGGACATCGTTTCGTTTTAATGCAGATTTAGGTGTGGGAGAATTACGGAAGTATTGCTTCCTTGGAACCAAGGAGACGGCATTGTTGGAGAGGGCATTTGAAAAAATGAATTTGAGTGCACGTTCCTACCACAGGATTATTAAGGTGGCACGCACCATAGCGGATTTGGACGGAACAGAGAAAATAACGGAACGACACTTGAGCGAAGCAATTCACTATAAGAGCATTGATAAAAAATATGAAAGACGATAGAGGGCACTTATGACAGATAAAGAATATATATATAATAGAAGAAACATAGTTGAAACAAACGGAAACATTCGATTTGTAACACGCTTGAGCGAAGAATATCCGACAAAATTACGCAACATTCCAAGCAAGCCCAAGGGCTTATATGTTTTGGGAAAACTACCTGACGAGAAGATACCGTCTATTGCAATGATTGGTGCAAGGGTGTGTTCGGAGTATGGAAAAAGGATGGCACGGTGGTTTGGAAGTGAGTGTGGAAAGGCGGGTGTACAAGTCATCAGCGGTATGGCAAGAGGCATCGACAGCATCAGCCAGCAGGCAGCAGTAGAAGCGGGCGGCTCGTCATTTGCCGTGTTGGGCTGTGGCGTGGATGTCTGCTATCCAAGGGAACAGGCAGAACTGTATCGAAAGTTGCAGGAAAAGGGAGGTATTATATCTGAATATGAACCGGGAAGTCCTCCGCTTGCACAACAGTTTCCGGCACGCAACCGTATCATTTCGGGATTGGCTGATGCCTTGCTTGTCATTGAGGCAAAGGAAAAGAGCGGAACCTCCATTACGGTGGATATGGCATTGGAACAGGGACGGGATGTATTTGTCATTCCGGGGCGTGTCACAGACGCTCTGAGTGTCGGGTGCAATCGTCTGATGAAACAAGGAGCAGGGTGCGTTTTATCACCGGAGGAACTGCTTGCGGAACTCAATCAAATCAGAGGTTTTTTAACGATAAACAAATCAGGGAAAGAAAAGGCAAATTTCAAAAAAAATAATTTTGTGCTTGATAAGCAAGAAAATATGGTGTATGCTAGCATAGATTTGTATGCCAGAAACTTGGAAGAAATTGTTGGGATGGTTCAACTGCCTGTTTCGGAACTTGTGCATATACTATTATCACTTGAATTAAAGGGGCTCATAAAGGAAACGGGAAAGAACTTTTATGTACGCTCCGAATAGGTTTATCAGGAGGAACACTAGATGGCAAAGTATCTTGTAATTGTGGAATCACCTGCAAAGGTGAAGACAATCAAGAAATTCTTAGGACAAAATTATGAGGTCATGGCAAGCAACGGCCATGTGAGAGATCTGCCAAAGAGCAGACTCGGCATAGATACAGAGCATGATTATGAGCCAAAGTATATTACAATCAGAGGAAAGGGAGACATTCTTGCCAAGTTGCGCAAGGAAGTGAAAAAAGCAGAAAGAATCTATCTTGCAACTGACCCTGACCGCGAGGGAGAAGCAATTTCATGGCACCTATGCAGTGCCTTGAACTTAGAAGATAAAAAGACATATCGCATTACATTTAATGAGATTACAAAGAATGCAGTCAAAGACTCGCTCAAAAATGCCAGAGAAATTGACATGGATTTGGTCAATGCTCAGCAGGCCAGAAGAATGCTTGACCGTATGGTTGGCTACCGTATTTCTCCCCTACTGTGGGCAAAGGTGAAGAGAGGGTTAAGTGCAGGACGTGTACAGTCAGTTGCTCTTCGTATTATTTGCGACCGCGAGGATGAAATCAATGCATTTATACCGGAAGAATACTGGACATTGGATGCCGGTTTTTCGATTGACGGCGATAAGAGAACGTTGGAGACGCATTTTTGCGGAGATGCCAACGGTAAGATTGAGATTACAGGCAAGAAACAACTGGATGATATTATGGCATCACTGAAGGGTGCCAAGTATAAGGTTGCAGAGATTAAAAAGGGCGAGCGTATCAAGAAAGCACCGCTTCCTTTTACCACCAGTACATTGCAGCAGGAAGCCAGCAAGACCTTGAATTATTCAACGCAAAAGACCATGCGTCTGGCACAGCAGTTATATGAAGGAATTGACATTAAGGGAAACGGAACGGTCGGTGTGATTACCTATCTGCGTACTGATTCCACCAGAGTAGCGGAAGAAGCAGAGGTTTCGGCAAAGGCATATATTGAAGCAACATATGGAGCAGACTATGCATCTGTCGTGATGCCGACAAAGAAGGAAGGTAAGAAGATTCAGGATGCGCATGAAGCAATCCGTCCTACCGATATTACACGAACACCACAGTCTCTGAAGGACTCTTTGAGCAGAGACCAGTTAAGATTGTATACATTAATCTGGAAGAGATTTACCGCAAGCAGAATGAGTGAAGCAAAGTATGAGACAACTTCTGTAAAGATAGAAGGAAACGGTTATCGTTTTTCAGCGGCAGGAAGCAAGACAGTATTTGAAGGATTTATGCTTGTTTATACATCCGAAGAGGATGAGAAATCAAACGGAAATGCTTTATTGAATTCTATTACGAAAGATACAAAGTTGAAAGCAAAAGATTTTGAAGAGAAGCAGCATTTTACACAGCCGCCTGCACATTATACAGAGGCATCGTTAGTTAAGGCATTGGAAGAATTGGGTGTCGGCAGACCAAGTACTTACTCACCGACTATTACAACTATCCTTGCAAGAAGATATATTACCAAGGAAAACAAGAACCTGTATGTAACAGAACTCGGTGAAGTGGTCAATAAGATTATGAAAGATGCATTTCCGAGTATTGTAGATATGAACTTTACTGCCAATATGGAACTTCTGCTGGATAATGTTGAGGAAGGTAAAGTAAATTGGAAGACGATTATCTCCAATTTCTATCCGGATCTTGATGAAGCAGTATTAAATGCCGAGAAGGATTTATCCAAAGTGGATATTGCAGATGAAGTGTCAGAGGAGATTTGTGAAAACTGTGGACGTAATATGGTTATCAAATACGGTCCTCACGGCAAATTCCTTGCATGTCCCGGATTCCCTGACTGCAGAAATACAAAGCCTTATCTTGAAAAGATAGGGATTGCCTGCCCGAAATGCGGAAAAGAAATTGTACTGCGTAAAACGAAGAAGGGCAGAAAGTATTATGGCTGCGAGAGCGGTTCGGAGTGCGAATTCATGTCATGGCAGAAACCGGTCAGCGAAAAGTGTCCGAAGTGCGGAGGATTATTGGTGGAAAAGGGGAATAAATTACTCTGTATCAATGACGAATGTGGTCATGTTGTTGAAAAAAAGGCTGAATAGTAGAAATTGATAAACAAATTAAATGTTTTTCGTAAGCGCGAGAGTGAAAAATTCTCGCGCTTTTGTTTTTTTGGCGCTTTCGGTTTTTGTCTTTAGGTTGTTTTCATGGGTTGTTTTAGGTTCACATAATGATTGCATTTTGTGTAAAAATATAGTATTCTATACTATATATGGTATAAAATGACGAAATCGCAGAAAAAAATGAAATTCAGCGATAGCACAGGGGAGATACAGAGGATGAAACTTGTAGGGAAACGGAATTTCCGACAGAAACTTTCGGCAATTTTGATTCCGGCAATTCTGATGGGAAGCTTGGCGTGGCCGGTGGCGGTCAAAGCGGCTGAACCGATTGATTTGCTTTCAGGAGGTGCTACTATAACAACTGTTTCCGAAGGAAGTAGTCCGGCGCCTTTTAGTTCCTTGACTCTTGAGACAAAAGGAAAGGTTTCAGGCAAGGATTTCGTATTGGCATGCAAATTTTCAATAGATAATGCATTGGTGAATTGGATGGATAGCCAGAGTCCCGGAATGGGAAACTTTGGCTTTTCTTACAAAATAGTAGGCGCATCAACAGAAACGCTGGATTTGTCGAATTTAGACGCTAACCCACGGGATATTATCGTAAATAATGAAAAAATCGGTACACTGACATTGACAGTAGAAGATAGTGGGATTAGAGTATCAGGAGTTTTCCTTACAAACGATATAAAAGATGATGGTTATAGTGACATAGGCGGTGAGCTTGTTTTGGAAATAGAAACAGGCAAGGGCGATGTATCAGGTAAAGACCCTACACTTTCAGCAGCCGGTGGAGTGGTTACCTGCACCATATTATCGGATGATGAGGAATATGAGGCTGCCAATCCATATCGGTTGGAAAAGACAGCTGTTGCAGAATCACTTACGAAGATGGACGGAATCATTTATGAGATTCATACCTATGCGGATGTGACGGTGTCAGGTGCGGCTGTGCTCAATGAAAAGACCATTACGGATACACTTCCGGCAGGGTTTGACATCACAGGGTGGAAGGTACAATATAAAGCCAATGTTGCAGATTCAAATTATACTGATTTGGCGAATTATACAGAATCAAGCACTCCTGCATTAGCATCTATCGTGAACGGTAATACGGTCACTTATGTAGTGCCGGACGTTGCACAATTAAGTGGACCAATCAAGGATATTAAAGTAACGGTAACCGGACAGTTGACACCGGATGAGGCAGCGGAATTTCTTAAGGGAAACACATTACCTCAGAAAAAATATGAAAAGAAGTTTGAAAATGCAGCAGCTATCAGCGGAAGTGACTTTACGGGACGCGACGGTATTACAAATGATACAGCCATAGTGACCGTGAAGAATGAAGGCGGCTCGATGTTGGATAAGGATGGAGTTGTCAGTCCTGACCGGACGACGGTTACTTGGACTGCAACGGTAAATTCCAATCAGGCAAGTACAGCGAATACAAGAGCGGTTGTCATCGACCAGATTGATGCAAGTGCGCAGACTTATCATGGAACAGTTACGGTAAAAGAGGTGGGAGCAGGCAATTTGGCTACTGTAACGCCGGGGACGCGTGAGGTTACGACAACAGCGGCACTGGATGAACTAAAGACACGTCTGAATGATAACGTTGCGCCCTCTGCCACTGCTTCCTTATATGACGTATTAAACAATGCCAATACGTCACGCATTCTAGATGAATTCGGAACGGGAATGACAGTGATTAAGTTTAACGAAGGCAGTAAGGATAAACAAATTCTCGTGATGCCGATTAGCAGCGGAGATACTCCGACTACGGTTACATATGCAGAAAAACCCGCCATTGAGTTGGTTTATCAAACAAAATTGAAGAACACGGATATTAATATCAATGCAGAAAGCAATACCATTACAAATGACATTAAAATTGTATGGGATCAGTATTGGATTGGAAGCGGATCGCCTTATATCGAAGTGGCGCCTGCTGATTTCAGTGTCAGCAAGACGAAGACCTTAAACTATCAACTTGTCAGTAAAGATAATACCGCTTATACGAAGGAAACACAGCAATTGGAATGGAGATTTGAGGTTAATCGTAAGTCGCAGGATGTTCAAAAGTGTGTCATTACAGATACTTTTGTGAATGATACACTGGATTTAAAAAAGGACGCAGCGACAGGAAAGTTGCTTGATAAAAACGGCACAGTGCTGGATTCTCTGGTGGTTAATGTATATACTTCCGGGACTACAAATCATAAGAGGCCAATCAATGTGCCATTTAGCCCAAATCCGGTTGATGATAGTTATGCGGAAAATGCATATTGGATTACTACAACTACAGATGGTAACGGCGTCACAACGGATACACTGCATGTTTATTTGGAAAAGAAAGAAGCTGCCAATCCGAACAATATACTTGATGCGGATGAGTATGCAAGATTCTTTGTATATGCCAAGGTGGTGGACGCCCCTGCTCTTAGTGTGAAGGATAACATAATAAAGATAAGGAATATTGCAGAAGCGGTTACGACAGTAGGTGGTACAGAATATAGAACACAACCTGCCGGAACGGCTGACATTACGAATACAAAGATTACAAAGACTGCTACCCAAAATCATAATACGACTGCGCATGCGGACAACACTTGCGGAACACAATGTTATAATGCTACAGAGCACACGGTTTCATGGTCTGTCAATATCAATCCATCGTGCCTGCATATTAAGAATGCTGTGGTAACTGACACCATTATTTCACCGACGGCAAACGGTACCTCACTGTATGGTGTGGATGCCATGACACGTAAGAATGCGGCAGGAAAGACACAGACGGCAACCTTGGATGCGACTGCCAAAACGGCAACATTTGCAGCGGATTCAGCAAATGGGTTTGATTCCGGTATTGTGGTGAAATGGGCAGTGGCAGGACCGGTATTTACATTCGGAGATGCTGACACAACTATTACAGATTCTTATACAATACGGTATACAACAAAACTTGGTGAGCCTTTCAGAAAAGAGT
>DATESB010000092.1:0-24608 GCA_035271065.1 Lachnospiraceae bacterium
ATTTATAAGAGTGATATTATGAATAGAAATAGGATTGGTTTATGGGAGGGAACAACGAATGAAGACAGTTGTAATCAGAGAGTGTGGAGAGAAGAATATTGATTGTGATTTTATGCTTGATTTGACAGAAACGGATGTGAAGGATTGCCTCGGGTGCTGGTGTTGTTGGTTGAAGACACCGGGGAGGTGCGCACATAAGGATTTGGATGATTTTTACCGGGCGTATTTGAGCGCAGATAAAGTGATTATTTTTTCAAAAGTAACACAGGGATTTGTAAGTGGAAAACTAAAGACTTTGTTTGACAGGATGATACCGCATTATTTGCCCTATATATCTTATACGAGTGGCGAATCTATGCATACCCCGAGATATGAAAGGTATCCGGATATGGAGGTATATTATGAAGGAGAATTTGATACAGAGGAAGAACGTCAGATTTATGTGGACTACATGGAGCGTTTGTGTTATCAATTCCTTTCAAAGTGTGATGGTGTAAAGCCGATTTCGGAGTATCAGGCGGAAGTCGTTGCGGGTGCTCAGACTAAGGAGGGCAGATGAGATGAGTATGATTATTATGAATGGCTCCCCTAAGGCGGAGCGCGGAAATACAGAAGTATTTATCAGAAAGTTTATGGAAGGAATGCAGGCAGCAGAGGGTACGACCGAATGTGCGTCGGCGCAGGTTTGCTATGTGGCAAAGGAAAGCCATGAGGAAATTGCTGCAAAGATGCAGGAATATGATACAATTATCATAGCGTTTCCGCTTTATGTACATGCAATGCCGGGAACGGTTAAGAAAGTACTTGAATATATGAAACCGGTAGAGGGCAGCGGAAAGAAACTTGGTTTTATCATTCAGTATGGCTTTATGGAGGGTGCACAATCACAATATGTGGTTCGCTATTTGGAGTCATTTACTAAGAAAATGAATTATGAATCTGTGGGAATTGCAGTTCATGGTGGCTCGGCAGGTGTTTCTATTATGCCGGATAAAATGAATCGGAAGTTATTTGATTTGTTGCTGCTACTGGGTAAGAGTTTTAGTGAGACAGGACATTTCTCTGCGGATGCTGTTGCAGCACTGTGCCAACCATATGAATTGACCAAGAGACAGTGCAGAATGTATAACTTTATGGGCGGAGTGGATATGTATTGGAATATGCAGTTGAAGCAGAACAATGCAATGAAGCAGCGGTTTGACAGGCCGTTTGCATGATGGAGAAATAAGAAGGAGAAAAATGAAGAACTATCGACACAAATTTAATACAATCGGATATGGACACTATGTTATCTCATTTGGAATTGTATTGTTAGCAGTCGGATTTATCTGTGAAGGGATTGGACTTCGAAAGCCGGCTGTTATCTGTATGGTAGCAGGTGGTGCGGCAATTGCAGGCATACTTTTAATTGTGGCATATGAACTGCATCAGGACAAGGTGTTGAATGATGAAGCAATTGTGGCAGATGCAAAATTAGATGCTGCGCTTAGGAAAAAATCTTTTGTGCTGCCGTATCGTGGTGGTGAAATATGGGCAGAGCATCTGGATGGATTATATACTTACAAAGAATTTGTTTTGGAAAAATTTAAGCGGGATATTCCCCTGATGATGAGACCTTCTGCACCATCGGCAATTGCGGTAGCGCTTGCGGAAACAAGGGTTGATACGGAGATGTTGCAGGTGATGATTGATACTTTTCGAAACGCACTTTGCAATCAGGGTAAGTTGATTCAGAAGGTGGCTTTTGTCGGATTGAATAGACGGATGCAGAAGTTATTGGAACAAATGATTGCAAAAGACAAAGAACACATTCGGTTTGAAGTGTTTTGCTGTGAGGATTTTGAAAAAGCCAAAGAGTGGCTGGTGTAAAAAAAGAGTAGTGTTGAATAAAGGAGAAGACGAAAATGAACTATGAATATAGAATTAATGTGCGGGATGATGATGTCCTGCGGGCTAGTTTTAATCAATTGACGAAGCAGGTGTTTGCCTTTGATTTTGAGGATTGGTATCGTCGTGGCTATTGGGGGACGAAGTATATTCCGCATGTATTGATTGATAACGGAGAAGTCATTGCAAATGTATCCGCGAATGAGATTGACTTTATCATTGACGGACAAAAGAAGCGTTTGATTCAACTTGGTACGGTAATGACAAATGATGCATATCGTAAACAGGGACTTGGACGTTATATTATGGAGCAGATACTGGAGAAATACAAGGGAAAAGCAGACGGTATTTATCTGTTTGGAAATGATAGTGTTTTGGAGTACTATCCAAAGTTTGGATTCCAGAAATACGAGCAGTATCAGTATTATATAAGCATGGACGGTACAGGTGATAGGAGTCAGAATTCAGTCGGAAGAGAACTACTTAGGCAGGTGGATATGTCTGACAAAAAGGATTGCGAGCAAGTTTTACATACGATTGAGAATAATATATCGGATGATCAGGTGTTAATGGTGGACAATCTGGGGTTGTACATGTTTTATCTTGCGGGCGGACCGATGGGTGATATGGTATATGAGGTTGCTATGGAAGCAGGAAATGTTTATGCGGTACTTGAGCAGGAAGCTAACCAGTTGATGATACATCAGATTTTTGCTGATTGTGAGATAGACAGACGATATGTGATTGATTTGATTTGTCAGGAATATGTCGGAAAGGTAACCGAGATAAAACTTGGATTTACGCCACATAAAACAGAAGGCTTGCTGAAACGGAAGCTGTATGTTGAAGATTCCACATTCTGGGGCATGGGCGATGATATGAAGCGGTTTGGCGAGGAAGGTATGATGTTTCCGACATTGTCTCACGCATAAACGGAGGTGGAATTGTTATGGACTATGGAATGCCATTCTTAATTGAAAATGAAACCTTTGAAAATTGTACGGATATGTGCATGGATTTAGGTTTGCAGTTTGTGGAACTGAATATGAATTTTCCACAGTGTCAGTTAGATGTGCTGTCAGCAGAGGAACTGAATAGAATTCGAAAGAAAAAGGGTATCTATTTTACCATTCATTTGGATGAGAATCTGAATATCAGTGATTTTAACACAGAGGTACGAGAAGCGTATAAGCGGACGACGCTTGGAGCCATACGGTTGGCGAAGAAAATAGAGGCGCCGATTATTAATATGCATTTTGCAAGAGGAATCCATATTACATTGCCGGGACGTAAAGTGATTTTGTTTGAGCAATATCAGGAATATTTTATGCGTAATATTTTGGAGTTCGGACAGATGTGCGAAGAGGCAATCGGAACTGACAATATTAAAATTGCAGTTGAGAATACAAATGGATTTTTAAAATATGAGAAACAGGCAATTGAACAGTTGTTAGAAAGCAGATGCTTTGGTTTGACCTTGGATATTGGTCATAGCCATGCAGTAGGTAATGTGGATATTCCGTTTTACAGGGAACATACAAAAAAACTAATTCATATGCATGCGCATGATGCGAAGGGAACAAGCAATCATTTGGCATTTGGCGATGGTGAAATCGACCTAAAGGAACGATTACAATGGGCCGAACGGGAAGGCACGCGCGTGGTGTTAGAGACAAAGACGGTTGAAGCATTGACAAAGACAGTGCAACAGATATAAACAATACCATAAATACAAATGGAGGGTTGAATATTATGGAACAGTTGAAAAGTGCTGACAGAAGAGTGGATAAAGAAAGATTGTGGGTATTTGCCCCGGTCTATCTTGTGGTGAGTAAGGCTGAAGTTGAAGGAGATATCTCAATTGACCAATTGCGAGAGGCAATTAAAACTGCGGTTTCTGCACATGAATTGCTGCAACAGAAAATCATTTTGGACGAAGAATGGAATGCATATTACAACCCATGTGAGCCGTTTCCGTTTGTGATAGAGGAATATGACGGTGATTGGCGTGAGGTAGTCTATGCACAGGAAAAGATACCTTATGCAATTGAAAAAGGAGAATTTATTCGCTTCTTTTTGAAGAAGATACCAAACGGTGTCAGCATTATGTTTGTGACCCATCATTTGGCAGGCGACGGAACTTCTTATGCATATTTATTACAGGATATTTTACGTGCGGCAACGGGTGAGAATTTGGAGTATAAACCACTTCATTTATTTTCCGTGGATTCATTGCCAAAGGAAAGTCAACTGACATTTTTGATGCGAATGCTGATGAAGAACATGAATCGCAAGTGGAATAAGACGAAGAGACAATTTACTTTTGAGGAAGCCAAGAACCTGCATCAGAGTTATTGGGAAAATCATTCTTCGGTCATTGAAGAGGAAGTTATTGATGGCGAGATATATGACACTATTTTGCAAAACGTTAAAGCACATGATGTAACTGTGAATTCTGTAATTACAACTGCTTTGATACGTGCAGCAGAGGAATTGTCGGATGTTGGTCATGCAGCCAGTATTCGTGAAAAGGGATACACAGGAATGGGAAATTTTGCAACCGGAATTTCCACGAAGTATCAATATAATGAAAATCTTAGTTTTTGGGAAAATGCAAAAAATGTGCAGAAGTTACTGTATGAAAAACTGCAGAGCCCTGCTAAGAAATATTTCTTATTACAGTTTATGGGACAGATTGAACCAACTTTAATTGATGCCATCTATTTTGCGGCATGCAGTGATTATTCTAATGCGACAGCGATTACATTTGCGAAGATGTTTGGTTATGCCGAGAATCCAAAAGGTATCAGTATTACTAACCTGACCAGACTTCCGATTGCGGAGGATTATGGGAAGTTCAAAATGACGGACTATACGTTTGTTCCGCCACTTGTATTGAATTCACAACGTATCATAGGAGTGGCATCCTTTGGGCATCGTATGAATATCGCCTTGCATTTAAACAAGGATCAAAGTGTAGAGATGCATAGAGCATTTTTTCATAAAGGAATGGAATATTTACGACAGCTTGCAAGTGAGGGAGAATGATGAAACACAAGAAAGTCAAGAAGCAGACATTATCATGCCTGCTTTCCTATTACAAACCATATAAAGGTCTGTTTTTTGCAGATCTTTTCTTTGCGGTTGTGGGTGCCGGTGTAACATTGGTTATTCCGCTGATTGTGCGCTATATTACGAGCACGGTTGTATTTTTTGTGCCCAATGAAGCAATGCGTATGATTGTCAAACTGGGCGTTTTGATGGTGGCGCTGGTTGTGGTAGAATGCTTCTGCAATATCTTTATTGCATATTACGGACACATTATGGGCGCACATATTGAGGCAAATATGAGAGAGGAAATCTTTGGACATTACCAGAAACTCTCGTTTGCCTTTTTTGACAATCAAAAGGTAGGGTATTTGCTTTCACGGGTGACGTCGGATTTATTTGATATTAGTGAACTGCTGCATCATGGACCGGAAGACTTGTTGATTTCTATTATCAAATTTGTTGGTGGTATGTCGATTTTGATTGCCATTAATCCAAAACTTGCCTTAGTGGGAACGGCATTTATTCCGTTGATTGTGGTATATGCAATTTATTTCAATCGGAAAATGAAGAAGGCATTTCGAAAAAATAGGGAACGTATCGGTCAGTTGAACAGCCAAATTGAGGATAATCTATCAGGTATTAAAGTGGTGAAGTCGTTTGCAAATGAAGCAATCGAAATGAAGAAATTCAGTGTCGGTAACTCTAAATTTGTGGACAGTAAGCGAGAAAGCTACCGCTATATGGGTGCGTATCATTCGGGATTGAATGCAATGACAACGTTAGTAACGGTGTGTGTCATCATGGCGGGTGGCATGTATATGGTAGAAGGAAGTATCAACGTGACAGATTTGATTACGTTTATGCTATATATCAATAATTTTGTTGAACCGATTAAGAAGTTGATTAACTTTACGGAACAATTTCAGAATGGATACTCCGGATTTGAGCGATTCAGAGAGATACTTGACATTGAACCGGATATTACAGATAAGGAAAATGCAATTGAGGTTGCTTCTCTGGAGGGAAATGTGGAGTTTCATGATGTTTCTTTCAAATACGGTGTTCATGCGGTTCGGGATTTAATGAATCAGAATGTGAAATCTAGTGAACAGAAGGGTGAGGAAGCAATTGTAGGGCAAGAAGAGAAAGTGCTTAACCACATTGATTTGCAAGTGGCGGCAGGAGAGTATGTTGCAATTGTCGGAACTTCGGGAGTAGGCAAGACAACACTTTGTTCTTTGATACCGAGATTTTATGATGTGACAGATGGTTGTATCACGATTGACGGTATTGATATTCGAGACATGACGCTTAACAGTCTGCGAAATCATATCGGGATTGTACAACAGGATGTATATTTATTTGCCGGTAATATCATGGATAATATTCGTTATGGTAGACCGGATGCAAGTGACGAGGAGGTGATTGAAGCTGCAAGAAAAGCAAATGCACATGAGTTTATCCACGCATTTCCGGATGGCTATGATACAGATATCGGACAACGTGGATTGAAACTATCAGGAGGACAGAAGCAGAGATTGGCAATTGCACGGGTATTTTTGAAAAATCCGTCTATTCTCATATTCGATGAAGCAACTTCTGCACTTGATAATGAGAGCGAGAAAGTGGTTCAGGATTCTATGGAACAACTTGCTGCAAATCGAACAACGTTTGTGATAGCCCATCGTTTATCTACCATTCGAAATGCAAAGCGTATTCTGGTATTAACAGACCATGGAATTGCGGAAGAGGGAACGCATAAGGAACTATTGGAACAGGATGGCATATACAAACACTTGTATGAAATGCAGTTTGAGGGGGTTTGACACGCGGTTTTGTGTGTGAAAATATAATACGAGGAAAGAGAGTATAAGGAAAATGAATAAGAGGAATTTATGGGTAATGATATTAGCAATTATGATGAGTGTATGTGTATTATCAGGTTGCAAGAAAGCAGAAAATGTTGAGCAACCGGAAATCATTATAGAAGAGAGCGTAGAAGTGCAGGATGTAGAGGCATTAGAGAATGATGAGCAGCAAACTTCCACAGAAGAGAGTAATCATGAGGAAGTAGCAACAAAGTCTTTGAAATTCTCAGATATTTCTAATCTTCGGTTTGATTTTAGCAGTGGCGTGGGAGCGTGGAACACAGAATTAATGATATCGCAAGATGGAACATTTCATGGTATGTATCATGATACTGATATGGGAAATATAGGGGAAGAGTATCCGGATGGAACGCGGTATTTTTGCGCGTTTTCAGGAAAGTTTACGCAGCCTGAATATGTAAATGATTATACTTATTCGGTTCAGATTGCGGAAATAAAGCTTGAGAATGAAGTTGATACAGAAGAAATTGTGGATGGTGTGCTGTATCGCTATTCAGAGCCGTACGGTTTGGAAGATGCAAAGGATATCTATATTTATCTGCCCGGAGCACCGCTTGCTGAATTACCACAGGAATATAGAGATTGGGTTATGCAGTTTGCTGATGAGACACAATTACCGTGTTATGGACTCTATAATGTAAATGCACAAAATGGTTTCTCTAGTTGTGAAACAGAGGCAGGCTTCTCCGTTGATGAAAGGCTTGCCGAGGTAGAGCAGAAAGCGGCAGAACTGGAGGATAAACTGCAAAATGAAGTTGCTCAACAGAAAATGAATATAATTGCGAGTGAAATGAATCAATTGTGGGATGATGAGTTGAACCGAATTTGGAGTGAACTTGAGGAAACACTGGATACGGCAGCCATGGAGGCACTACGGGTTGAAGAACGGGAATGGATTGCCGATAAGGAGGAAGAAATTAGGAAAGCAGGCCTTGAAGTGGAGGGCGGAACCATGAAGCCACTTGTGACAAACAGAAAAGGGGCTAAACTAACCAAGGAGCGTGTGTATGAATTGGCGGAAGTGCTGAAAGAGAATCAAAAATAAAAAATTACGAATCCAATTGCAGAACAAACGTTCGCATGATATAGTATATGTGAGGTGTTACCAAAACGGTAAGCGGTTCACCTTTTGCCGGATGTTTTCATCTGAGAACTTCTGTAAGGAGGTAATCTATGGAAAATGAAGCGAAAGGTACATATGGTGTTAGAGGTAGTCCTAAAGTTTGCGGATATTCTGCTGTCATGCACAGGTATTATTGTGCGGATAGTAGATATTCGACTTAGAATGAAAGACAAACATCAAAAAAGCAACCGCCCGCCCAAGGTGTAGTTGCTTTTTTGAACTGTAACTAGAAACCAAGGTGAACCGTTTGCTTTATGGTAACACCTCTTTGTAAAAAAGTATAACATGAAATAGGAGATGGCGCAAGTGATTAAAATCGGTGATTTTGCTGTCTTAACGGGCATTAGCATTCATATGTTACGCAATTACGATAAAATCGGTTTATTGAAGCCAGCATCAATTGATGAATTTTCAGGATATCGTTATTATAAAGAGGAACAAATTCCGGTTGCCAATCAGATTGTAGTGCTTAAAAATCTGGGATTTGGACTCAAAGAAATTCAAAACATTCAATTGGAGTATGGCTCTACGGAGCGTATGCAAGAGTTCTTGCAGGATAAAATGAAAGAAAAACAGGATGAAATCGAGGCGGCAAATGAGCAGATGCGGAAGATGCAGCAGGCTATGCAGGAAATGGCACAGGAAGAAATGCGTGCTCTCTCCGTAACGGTCAAGCTCATTCCGGAGAGAACGGTGGCAAGTCTACGTGGGTTGCTTCAACGGTTTGAAGACGAAGGAAAACTGTGGACTGAGTTGGGGCAGATTTGTGAGAGATTACATATCAAGAATGCACATTCTGAAACCAATCAGTATTCATATGCAATCACGCATCGATTGGAGTTTGGCAAGGAATCGCCCGCGAAAGGGCAACCGTATAACATCAAGGAAATTGATGTGGAAGTACAACGCTTGATAGAGAAACTACCGTCAAAAAAAGTAATGGAAGAGGGACAGGCAGTTTGTGAGAAGATGTGCAGTGCCGATCGGAAATTGGATTTCTTATTGATACCGAAATGCGAAGCGGCAACGTTGGCTTTTAAAGGAAACTACAATCAACTTGGAGATATCAATGCCTATATGGCAAAGTGGGTGAAGAGGAACGGTTATCGCATTGCCGGAATTTCGTTTGTAACGTATTATCTGTCACCCGGAAATGAACCCAATCCGGACAACTTTATTACAGAGGTGTGTTTTCCGGTGGTGAAAAACAGAGGGACGTTACGCATAGAATAAAGGATATGTTGCTATTATTTCTTAAATATGATTCAATATAAGTAAGCATGCAAAAGGAGATATTGAGATGGCAACATTAGAAAAACTCATGTATGCAATCATGAGTGGAGCGCAGGACAGAAACATAAAATTTAATGATTTGCAGAAAATACTTGATATCTTAGGATTTGAATGTAGAATTAAAGGTGATCACTTTATATATTGGAAAAATGGGGTTGATGAAATTATTAATATTCAACCAGATAGAAATATGGCAAAGGCATATCAAGTGAAGCAGATTAGAAACATAATTCTAAAATATGGATTGGAGGTATAAAGAATGCATAAATATGAGCGAATTATATATTGGTCAGAAGTTGATCAGAAATTTATTGTAGAGGTCCCAGAACTTGCCGGATGTATTGCAGACGGGGTGACAGTAGAAGAAGCAATTAAGAATTGTGATAACGTGATTGCCGAATGGATTGAGACGGCCAAAGAAATCGGACGAGAGATACCGGAAGCAAAAGGAAAATTGATGTATGCATAGTTATTTAAAGCGTGTCCGTATTGGATACGCTTCATCTTTGTGGAAAATTGAAAAACTCTCTTGACTCTCGCATCGTGCGAGGGTTTATCCTAATTATATCAACAGGTGTGCACCCTGTAATATAGACTGGGAGAATTAAGAGATGACCAAGAATTTAATAGAATTAGAACATCATTTTGATGACTATGAATGCATGTGGAATGGAATTGAAGACCTATATATCAATCAGACCAATGAGCAGTTGGTGAGAAAATAGAGGAAAAAGTCCAAAAGAAGAGAGCGACAAAAACATAGATGAAAGGAAGAACGAACATGGAAAAATTGGATTACAAAAAGGAATACAAAGATTTATATATGCCAAAAACAAAACCGATGTTGATACAAGTTCCGTCTATCAAGTTCATTATGATTGACGGCGCAGGCAATCCGAATACTTGTGAAGCCTACAAAAACGCTATGGAAATCATGTACGGTTTGTCTTATGGCATCAAGATGAGCAAGATGAGTGGCAATCAGCCCGAAGGCTACTTTGAATATGTTGTACCACCGCTGGAAGGCCTCTGGTGGGGCGATAACATTGATTTTACCACAATGGAAGTGACAGACAAAGACGCATTCTGCTGGACGTCCATGATTAGGCAGCCGGAGTTTGTGACCAAAGAAGTCTTTGAGCGGGCAAAAGAAGGACTACATCAGAAAAAACCGGAAATGGACTTATCCATAGCACATCTGGTAGAATGGGAAGAAGGACTGTGTGCACAGGTGATGCACCATGGAATTTTCGACGATGAGGGACCAACCGTCAGGGGATTAGAGGAATTCATCAAAGAGTCAGGATACCGCACTGATCTGTCGTGTGACAGAAAGCATCATGAAATTTATTTGAGTGACCCACGTAAAACAGCACCGGATAAATTAAGAACAGTCATTCGTCATCCGATTGCAGCAATCACAAAATAGGTGGAGAGTACTTATGATTACTTTACTTGAGAATATCGGAAATATGATTCAGAATGCAGTACTTGCAGTTATGGTGCTCTATCTTTTGCTGCAGAGCCGAAAGGTTGACAAAACATCGCAGCGTGCGCTTTATTTTATGGCAGGAGGTCTGTTCTGTCATTTGCTTGGCAATATCTTCTGGACACTGTATCTGTTGATTAGAAATGAATTGAGTCCGCAGTATGTGTCAGCGTCTGATGTTGCGGCAATCGGCGGCTATCTGTTTTATATTTCCGTGTATATCTTGTGTCTTCACCGGCGCATGGAAGAGCGCAAGCCTTGGAAATTGTGGATTATGCCGCTATTTGTATTACTGAATGTAGTGCTATGGATGGTTTTTTATGGGGACTACATATTGAATCTGTTATGGGGAATTCCGATGATCATACTTGCATGGTATGCATCTTACGGTATCTGGCAGTCATATCTGACAGGGCAAAAGGAGTTATTGCCATTTTACCTGGCGACGCAAGCCTTTTTGGTAGTTGAGATGATACTTTTTATATCCCAATCGCGGCTGTATGATATCATGAACTTCGGACTGACATTCGCTTTCGTCTTTATGACAGTCGCTTTGGAACGTGGGGTGAGACGATGCTGTATATAGAGAACTTTTTTGTATGTATTGTGATTCCGTTATGTGTTGCATTGTTTTTCCTACGCGGAAAGGCAAGGCGGTTCTGTCTGTTTCTCATTATCGGGATGACAACTTGTCTTCTGTCTGCTTATATCAATGATTTTCTATGTCGTTTCTATCATATGTCTGTTGATGATGCAGCTATTTATATTGTCCCTGCGTGTGAGGAAATCATGAAAATGCTGCCGATTTTGTTCTTTGTGGCAGTTTTTGAACCGGATACTGAGGATATTATCATCACGTCATTGACACTGGGAATTGGATTTGCAACCTTGGAAAACTGCTGCTATTTGTTAGAACTGGTCAATGAGGATTTTCGCTATACCATAATCCGTGGACTGGCAGTAGGAATCATGCATACAGTATGTGCGCTTACAGTCGGTATCGGGCTGAGTGTGTTCAGACGCTATAAGGAGTTAGGAATTGTGGGCGCCATCGGAATCTTTGTGTGTGCCTATTCCTACCATGCAATTTATAATTTGCTTATATCAGGCGGTGGTGCCTATCGCATGGCCGGTTATGCAATTCCACTCGTGACTGTATTGATTGTCGGTATCCTCTATCAAAGAGGTGTATTTCGTTTGGAAAATAAGGGATAATCCGGTGGCAGGAGTTTTTGCAGCATTTGTTTGCCACGATATACAAGATTTGTGATTTGCTTGGTATTTTTGTGCATGATTTTAGCGGCTTGCTCATAGCGAAGTTCTTCTACATAGATTAAGAACAAAGCGTCCCGATAATCGTCCGGAAGTTTTGAAAGTGCGGTTAGAATTTGCTCACTCTGTTCTTGATGAACGATGAATTCTTCGGGAGACAAAATGGGAGAGGGAGTTACTTCATCAATCTTGGCGCGGTGATTGCTACGCAGAAATTTCAGGGCTTGATTTCGTCCGATTGCAAAGAGCCACGTCTTAAAGGAAGATTTTCCTTGAAAATGTTTGTCGCGAGACAGAAGCTGTGCAAAGGTTTCAATCATCAAATCTTCTGCATCTTCATGCGTTTTTACAATTCCTTTCAGAAAAAAAGTGAGTGAATCAGAATATCGCTCTACAAGACATTGCAGAGCATCAGAATTTCCATGTGTGAAGTAATCCCGATATAATTCTTCATCTGTTCGTGATTCTTTATGCACAGTATTCTCCTAAGTTGATTGAAAATAAATCCGGACGGTCGATTTCATGAGTTTATTTTTTGATTATACATCACGAAGGATGAAATGAAAATAGCGTTCACTTAAAAGAAAAAAATAAAAATTAGAATTTAGTGAGAGTTTTTTTGAAATTATGGTACTAATTATATGAAAGGTTCTTTTACGGATTGGAGGATGATCGAATGGATGACAAGGATAGCAGTAAACGTCTGACGGAACAGATCATGAAAAGAGAGAAATTTTTAAGATGCAAGCGTCTGAAACGGCAGATTGGTGTATTAAGCGCCATGCTTCCTGTTCTGATGCTGACACTGATTGTGTATGTTCATTCATTTGCAGAAAGTCTGTCGGACAGCAACAGGATTACTGCAGCGTATGGTGCATCACTTGCAGCCTCCGGTGCGGGTGGTTATGTATTAACAGCAGTACTGGCTTTTGTCTTGGGAGCGTGTATTACTATGCTCTGCGTGAAGATGAGGCAGTATCTGGAACAGAATCAAAATCAAGAAGACAAGAAGGGAAGAGGATGAGGATGAAGAAAAGAATATTGCAGTATCTATTGATTGGATTGTTAACGGTAGGAATGTTATTGCCATGTACGAGTGTTGAGGCGAAAGCAGCGGTCAACACTAATTATAAGGGAGGAACAGGCATAACTAGCATGGATCAAGAAATTGAATACTTAGAAGGACTACAGATGGCATTGGTAGAGAAACTTTCACAGCTGACTGAGTCCCATGATAAGTATCAAAAGGAAGCGAACTTCGCGAAAGCAGAAGAGGCGATCAAGCAAATGAATTTACTTGTGAAGCAGATAACTGCTATAGATACGCAGATTGAAAAGTTAAATGCAGGCATATGTCCAAGTCCGCAGCCACCTCGTGATGTAAATCTGGAAGGAGACATAAATGGTGTAACTTATCCAATCACAATTAGCGGCATACAGGATGGAGACCGCAAAGTGGTTCCAACGGTACCAATTACATATCCGGGAACAATTACATTTACTGAGGACTGCAGAATCAATAACCTGCATGTCTTAGCGGCTGATTCCGTGACTGCTTTACCTGGCGTGGAGGTGTAGGTTGATACTATGATTATCATAGGCAACAATACAAAAGTCAGCAATCTGAAGGTGAATAATCTGATGACACCGCAGAGCGCCAGTCAGGCAGCAAAACAATCCTACAATTTGTTAGCACCCAAAAGTCCGAGAGAAATGAGTGCGGAAGAAGTGGCAGGATGGGGCAAAGACTTATTCGGAGCAAGTTTCGCGAGCATACCACAGACTCCGGAACCACCAAAGGCGAAAGCACAAACACAAAGTGTTGTAAGCACTCCAACAGATACAACAACAGGGGAGCCAACAGAGCCAATGGGACCATAGGATAGAATTCAAGATTATAGTATAAAAATTTTCATTTTTCCTCTTGACCCTAACGTTACGTCATAGTATAAGATAAGCATATCAAGAGGAAGGAGTACATCAAAATGATGACTGTTCATGAGGTAAGCAAGCGCGTAGGAGTGAGTGTGCGCACATTACATTACTACGATGAAATCGGATTGTTATGTCCGAGAGATGTGACCGAGTCAGGTTACAGGCTGTATGACGATGCAGCGTTGGAACGCTTGCAGCAGATTTTATTCTTTCGGGAGTTGGAGTTTCCATTGAAAGACATCAAAGAGATGCTTGAAAGTGAGAACTTTGACCGAGAAGAAGCATTGAAGCAGCAGATTACTTTGCTGCGTATGAAGCGGAAACATTTGGATGGACTGATTGACCTTGCCCTTGAAATTCAAGAGAAAGGAATGAATATCATGGATTTTAATGCATTTGATAAAAGCGAAATTGATGCTTATACAAAAGAAGCCAAGGAGCGATGGGGTAATAAAGACGCTTATCAGGAATTTGAACAGAAAACAGCGCATTACGGAAAGGCTGATTGGGATACAAAAAATAAAGCATTAATTGAGCAGTTTACTGCATTCGGAAAGTTACGTGATTGTGCACCGGAATCTGAGGAGGTGCAGGCACAGGTTGCTAAATTGCAGCAGGTAATTACTGATACCTACTACACCTGCACAAAGGAAATTCTGACAGGTTTAGGACAGATGTATGTGGCTGATGAGAGATTTACGAAGACCATTGATACTGCCGGTGGTGCAGGTACAACTGAATTTGTCAGTAAAGCAATCGAGATTTATTGTCAATAAGGAGATAGATAATAAGGATATGGATTGCAGAACAGTATATTAATGACATTTGGCACTTGTTGAAATTATTCGACAAGTGCTATCGTTATATTATAGAATAAATTACATAGAGCATGCGTGTAGTTGGGTGCATGGATGATAATCAACGGAGGAATTATTGAATGAAGAAAGTAATTAGTTTTGTGATGGCATTGATGATGACGCTCTTAGTGCCGATTTCTGCTTATGCAGCGCCTACGGAGGAACAGGTAAAACTTCCGTCAGGATTAAGTGTTTCGGAACTGGAAGCAAAGATTGATGCTTATGTGACTGAACATGAGGCAACTACAGCAGCAATGTCAGTTGCGGTATTTTCAGGTGATGAGGTATTACTTGAAAAGGCTTATGGATATACGAATATTGAGAACAATTTGAAGACAACGGAGGACTCAGTGTTTGAATGGGGTTCCTGTACGAAGTTGATTACATGGACTTGCGTGATGCAGCTGGTTGAGCAGGGGAAAATTGATTTGAATGAAGACATTCGGTCTTATTTGCCAGAAGGTTTTTTGAAAAAACTGAGTTATGATACACCTATTACAATGATGAATTTGATGAATCACAGTGCGGGCTGGCAGGAGTCGGTTACGGATTTATTCCTTGCAAATGCAGAGGATGTGATGAGTTTAGGCGATGCACTTCAGTATATGGAACCGGAACAGATTTATGAGCCGGGAACAAGAGTTGCCTATTCAAATTGGGGCACAGGACTGGCTGGTTATATCGTGGAATGCGTCAGTGGGCAGGATTATGTGGATTATGTGCAGGAGCACATATTTGCACCACTTGGTATGGAACATACGGCAATTGCGGCAGACTTATCTGACAATGAATGGGTGAAGGAACAAAGAATGCTGGAGAATTGTTATGAGGCAGACGGAACTTCCAAGGGCACTTGCTTTTATTATATTCCGCTTCCACCGGCAGGAATGGCAACAGGGACAATCGGAGATTTTGTGAAGTTCGGACAGGCATTTGTTCCGCAGGACGGTGAGCCTTCACCTTTGTTTGAGAAGAGAGAAACGCTTGATGAAATGCAATCCCCGACGCTTTATTTTGCAGACGGCAAGACGGCTCGAAACTGTCATGGATTTTGGACGGATGAATATAGTGTGCCTCTGTTGTGGCATAATGGCGGAACAGCAGGTTCTACTTCTTGGTTTGCCTATAATATCGAGACAGGTGTGGGAACGGTTATTTTGACCAATCAAAGTGGGGAATCTGTTTATACCTGTGGGATTCTTCCGATGGTATTCGGAGAAAATGAATATACACCGTTGCGGGATACAGGTGATATTTCCGGTACGTATCGTTCGCTCAGAACGTGCTTAAAAGGTGTCGGAAAACCGTATACGCTTTTTTGCTATATGGGCTTTGAACCACCGGTTGATGGGCAGTATGCTGCAATGGGAATGAATATTGCTAACATCGGAGAAAATCAGTATATGCTGGATATGGGTGGGAAACTCTATCAGTTTTTTGTGGCAGAGGATGCCGACGGAACGCGTGTATTACAATTGCCGGGTGCTGATTATGAAGAAGTGAACGGTTTTGGTGTTATCATGCAATGTGTATTGCTGTTTCTGTTTTTGGTGGCGGTATTCTATGCGTTTATTATGCTGATTCTCGGCGTGATACGTTTGCTTGGAAGTCGTAAAAAACCATTTGAAGTAGCAAGATTGATTAATAATTTTGCAGTTTTAATATCCTTTAACATGGTAGTTTATATGGTACTCACATTACTTGGAGAGTCGGCTAGGTTTGTTGACGTTAAGTGGAGTGCTATCGGCAATGGAATTTGTATGCTGGTGCCGGTAGGCTATGTCGTGACTTTGATATTGAAATGGAAGAAGACGGAGATGAGCAAAGGCGAGAAAGCGGGCGCAATTGTGAATGCGGTAATGGGGCTGATGATGACGGCTAATATTCTGTTTTGGAATAGTTTTATGTTTTGGTAGGGATTACTAATGTAATGCATTAGGTGTGAAGTAAAGAATAGTTTCAACAGAATTAAATGTGTTTAATTGTATCGAGAGATTTGCGATAGAATTAAATGCATTTAATTTCGTTGCAAGTTCAGGGAGAACGTGTTATGATAGTAACGAGGTGATTGTATGATAAAGCGAGAAATGTATCTAGAGAGAATTCGACCATTTTATAGTTCAGAGATGGTAAAAGTGATCATGGGAATCCGAAGATGTGGAAAGTCTACAATCATACGTCAGATTATTGATGAACTACAAGAAAGCGGCATTACAAAAAATAGAATTATATATATAAATTTTGAGGATTATCAGTATAGAACAATTAGCAATCCTGAGGCTCTTTATGCCTATATTGAAGAAAGAATAAAGGGAAATGATACACACTATCTTTTTTTTGATGAGATACAGAATGTAAATGAATTTGAATTAGTGATTAACTCATTTCGCTCGACGCATAATGTCAGCATATTCATTACCGGATCAAATTCGAAATTGCTGTCAGGAGAACTATCGACGCATTTGAGCGGGAGAACACTTTCGTTTCGCATTATGCCATTCAATTTCAAAGAATTTGTGGAATATATGAGAGAAGAAGGAACGGAAAAGTCTTTGGAAGCGTTACTCAATGAGTATATGATATGGGGCGGATTTCCACTTGTTTGCAAAGAAAAGGATGAAAAGAGTAAAGAAGTTGTATTACTGAATATCTATGATTCAGTCGTGCTCAAGGATATTATTATGCGGAATAAGGTAGCTTCACCTGCGGCATTAGATAAGGTGTTGGAGTATGTAGTGGCCAATTCATCGACGACCGTATCCGGGAATGCAATTGCTGTGTCTATTTCAGATAAGCAACAAACTGTTTCAGCTCCCACAGTTTATGATTATTTGAGATATATTTCCGAGGCATGTATCTGTGATAAGGTTTCACGGTACGATATACGCGGAAAAAGAGTGTTGTCATATGAAGAGAAGACATATGTAAGTGATTTGGGACTGTTTCATTTGAAGAAGAATCGTGTGAAGGAAGAATACAGTTATATCATGGAAACGATATGTTATAATGAATTGATTGCGCGAGGGTATCGTGTATATATCGGAAAAACCTATAAGGGCGAGGTGGATTTTATTGCAGAAATGGGAAGTAGGAGAATTTATATACAAGTGGCTTATCTGTTGGCAGATGATGTCATAGTGGAGCGGGAATTTGGCGCATTTGATTGTATTGATGACAACTATCCCAAATATGTGATTAGTTTGGATAGAACGCAAATGTCTCGAAAAGGAATCGCGCATTTGAATTTAATTGATTTTTTAATGAATGATTTGTCTGGGAGGATATGAAATGAAAAGAGTTAAAAATTTACTGTTTGTTCTTTTATACTGCCTGCTATTAACTGCATGTAGCAAAGAAATGAATGAAGAAACAAATCAAGTCACTTTAGAAAGTGGAGCGGAAAACGAAGATACAGCACAAACTGATACAAAACAGGAAGAATTACCAGCGGAAACTATTATGGAACCAACCACAGAACCAACATTGGAACCATATCCGTTTGTGGTAAATGACGTGGATGAAGTGAGAATAGGGAAAGAAACACCAGAGGATTATTACATTACAAACGTTGGTGATTCAGGAAATTTGTATACGATTGATGAAAACAATGTTCTATGGGGCAGCGGATATAATCAATACGGACAACTTGGACAAGGAACTACTGACTATGATTTACATACCACTCCGGTAAAGATAGCGGATGATGTGATTCATGTGGATTATTCTATGCAGGGGTATGTCATTTATTTGACAAAAGACGGGACATTGTATGGAATGGGCAATAATGGGACAGGTGCTTTAATGAAATTGGGTCCTTTTTCACCTTATTCATATGCGAATGGAGAAATGTATGCTGTTTCCAGTCCAAGAGTGCTTATGAATGATGTTGCTTATGCAAGGTGCGGAAGAGAAGATGTAGTGGCATTTAAAGACGGATGCATCTGTCTGGACATGGGGTGTAGCATGGTATATCGGTACAAATGGAGACTGTTCTTATCGTCCTGAAGCAGAAAAAGTTTCAGATGATGCGCAGTTCATTACCGGTGGGTTCTTTAATCATGCTATCTTAAAGAAAGACGGAACCGTCTGGACATGGGGATATAATCTAGCCGGAAGTTGTGGAATTGCCGATGAATACTGTGTATCAACACCACAACAAGTTGCATCAGATGTTAAAATGGTATGGACAGGACAATTGAATTATAACGTTGCTTTTACGGACATCTCTCAGGCAGATGAATACGCACAAAGAGCATTGGAAAATACTATCATTCAAAAAAACGATGATTCATTTTGGGCATGTGGAATTAACATAGGAGAAACATCAAAGGTCATAAGTCCCTATTATGAAGCAATGGAATTTGAAACAGTTTGTACACATGAATTTTATCCTTGTGTCATAAAGGAGTAATTATAATCCAATGATTGACTATAGAGAAGGTAAGTGTTATATTAGAGATACAAATAGGTGCTACCGATAGACGGTTGCCCGATATGCGATTAAAAAATAACCGTGACCTGGCTAAAGTGGCGGTTATTTTTTATGTTCAATCCTGTAAACAAGACTCACAATAGCAACAATCAATAATCCAAGCTGAAACAACTCATCATAAGTAATCATCGGCATCACCCTCCTTTCAAAATCGGAGGGTTCTACCCCTCCGAGGAGGGCAACCGCCTACCGTTATGGTAGCACCATAATTGCATCATAGCATGTATAAAATATTAATACTATCTATTCTTTGATTCAACACAAAATAAATCGAAATTTGTAGTTGACAAACAAATACTTCGGTGGTAGAATTAAATTACTTCGAGAGAGGAAGTATTTTGAGAGGATAACAAATGGAACTGAACGGAAGCGGATTTGAACAGGAAATATATCGATATGTAGACCAAATCAAAGAACTGCTTTCACCTGAGGTATGGCAGAATATTTTGCTTGATTGTTCCAAGAATGAACTCCTTGTATTATGGTTGGTGTTCAGACAGGAAGAGGTCAATATGACACAGATTGCCGACTACATCCATGTACCGCTCAATACGGCAACCGGCATCATAACCCGAATGGAGAAGAAGCAACTGGTCAACCGCAATCGCAGTGTCGAGGATAAGCGCATTGTTACCATTCAGATGGGAGAGCAAGGCAGAAGCCAGATGCAGGCAATTGTGAAGGAAGTCATGTACTACGGGCAGTTAGTGATGAGAGAATTCAGCCCAGAGGAAATGAAATTATTATTGAAATTCTTTGAGACGACTACGAGGGTGCTGTCTGAGGAACGAAAGAAAGAGGAAACAGAGAAGAAAGTCAGAAAGATTATGATTGAATAATGATAGAAGTAATCGAATGAAATGATAGATTTGGCAATCATATATTCATATGAAATGGTGTGCTCCGGCACACCAAACTAAAACACAAATACTTCGACAACGGAAATATTCACAATAAGAAGTAATCAAAGAAACAAAGACAAGGAGAGATAAACATGGCAGGAAGAATCATTATTTTCACAGGAAAAGGTGGCGTTGGTAAGACATCAGTTGCAGCATCTCATGCGTTGAAATCTGCAAAAGAAGGGAAGCACACATTGCTGGTATCGACAGATATGGCACATAATCTCAGTGATATATTTGACAGAAAGTTAGGACAGGAGCCGGTTGAGGTGGAAGAACATCTGGAAGTATATGAGATAGATCCGGCATATGTGATGGAGCATGATTTTGCAAATATTATGGCAAGTATCACAAAGATGTTGCCTGCTGAAATGAATGAGTCGGGAGCAGAGGAGTACGGGATGTTTCCGGGAATGGAAGAATTGTTTTCCTTGCTTTACATTTCGAAGATGCACGCAACAGGGCGTTATGACAGAATTATTGTGGATTGCGCACCAACAGGAGAGACTCTATCTCTACTGAAATTCCCGGAACTGCTGTCATGGTACATGGAGAAACTGTTCCCAATCGGCAAGGCGGCAGTTAGGGTGCTTGCCCCGGTGGCAAAGACAATCTATAAAATAGAACTGCCGGATAAGACTGCCATGAATGACATTCAGAAGTTATATGTTCAATTGATTGAACTGCAGGAATTGTTTAAGGACAGGGATATCACAAGTGTTCGTATTGTAACGGTACCGGAGAAAATGATTGTTGAGGAGACAAAACGTAATTATATGTATATGAACCTTTATAACTTTAATGTGGACGGACTCTATATCAACCGTGTGCTGCCTAAGGAGATAGATAATCCATTCTTTGATGAGTGGAAGCAGATACAGCAGAAGTACATTGAGGAGTTGCAGGACAATTTTTCAATGCTTCCGACTTACTATATTCCGTGGTATGACGAAGAAGTACATGGGGTTGGAGCAGTTGAGAAAATCTGCAACGAATGTTTGACGGCATCTGACATTTTTGAGATCAAGGTGATTACAGAACGAGAGACTTATCTGGAAAATGAAAAAGGCTATTTACTTAGTGTAGGAGTACCGGGGGCATCAAAGGAACAGGTGGATTTATTCCAGTCTGGTACTGATGTGGTCATTAAAATAGGGAATTTTAAGAGAAATATTTCATTGCCGAATGTACTTCGCACCTATGAAATAGCAGGTGCAAAAATGGATGACGGAAGGCTGAATATTCAATTTGTAAAGGAGGATGCCTCATGAATACAGAAGTAATCGGAAGAATGATGGAAGCGAAAAAGTATCAGATGTTGGCAATTAAAGCCCTATTTCCGGAAGGGAAGCAAGAGCATATTGACAATATTGAGCGAGAATTAAAGGCTATGTTTTCGGAAAGTATGATGGATTGCGTGATGAAATGTATGAGTGCCGCAAGTGATATTAAGGCGCAGGCAAATGAACGTAACTCAAATACCGAGAACCAAGAGGCGAATAACCAAGAGGCGAATAACCAAGAGGCAGAGAGCAATAGCACAGCAGATAAAGTAAAACAAACAGTATCTGAGCAAGAAAAGAATAAAGCAAAGGGTACAGCACGCAAGGCAACAGTTAAGAAGGAGAAAGTGCACAAGGTGACGATTGAGTAAAGCAGTGCAGATAAAAGAAGTCAGGCGAAAAGGAGCATGAGACTATGAGAATTATATTATATACAGGAAAAGGCGGAGTAGGAAAGACAAGTATTGCGGCAGTAAGTGCGTGTAAACTTGCAAAAGACGGAAAACGGGTGCTCATTATGAGTACAGATGCAGCGCATAGTCTGGGGGATTCCTTTGATGTGGAATTAACCAGAGAACCAAGGAAAATAGCGTCTTTTCCGTCTAAGGGTAGTGTTGACGCCATGGAAATAGATGTGGTTTACGAGAGTGAGCAGACATGGAAGAATATGCAGGACTACATGAAGCGTATGTTAACTGCACGAAGTGAAAGTGGGATTGAAGCAGAAGAATTGCTGGTGTTCCCGGGAATGGAAGAACTGTTTTCATTATTTAAGATTTTGGATTTTTATGAGGCAGATGATGCATCACAAAAGTATGATGCAATCGTGGTAGATTGTGCACCAACCGGTGAAACATTATCGCTGTTGAAATATCCGGAAATGTTGTCTGACTTCATTGAAAAGGTTCTTCCGTTTAAACGTAAAAGTCTCAAGATTGCAGGACCGGCAGTTGAGAAAATGATGAAAATTCCTATGCCGGATGAAAGCTTCTTTGATGATTTTGAATTGGTCATGAAGAAAATGGAAGCGCTGCAGAATTTACTGTTAAATAAGGATGTAGTAAGTCTTCGCATTGTGACGACACCTGAAAAAATAGTCATCAGAGAAGCAAAGCGTAATTTCACCTGTCTGCATTTGTACAATTACAACGTAGATGCAATCATGGTCAATCGAATTTATCCAAAGAAAGCAATGGAAGGGTATTTCAGCAAATGGATTGAAATGCAGAAAGAAGGGCTGCAAGAGATCGAGGAAAGTTTTTCAGAGGTTCCGAAATTTTATTTGGAATTGCAGGATAAAGAGTTGCGTACACTCCAGGTGCTTGATGAAATAGCAGATAGTCTATACGGAGATAGTAATCCGTATGACGTGCTGTTCCAACATGAAATTTTTACAACAGCGGAGGACGAAGGCAAGCATATTCTTCGAATTTATCTCCCGTTTGCAGATAAAGAAGAATTGGATTTAAGGCAGACCGATAGTGAACTATTGATTGGCGTGAAGAATGAGAGACGATCGTTTCCGCTTGCAAAACATTTGCAGGGAAAAGAAATTATCAGTGCAGGATTTGAAGACGGCTATCTGAACATTCAGTTTGCAAAATGATGCTTCCTATGTTACATTATCAGTAGTCCCAATGGACTTATTTGGCAATTCTGCCACTATTTCCCTATCACAAAGATAATGTATTGAAAGGATATTCTGAGAGAATACCTGAAACGTAAAGGAAGCGAGGTGTTGAATATGCTGATAGCAGAATACGATTATGCGACCGATATACGGATACAGAGAGAAGAGGCACGGGAAGAGGGAAGAGAAGAAGGAAGAGAAGAAGGAAGAGAAGAAGAACGCGAGTTAGCAATAAAAGCCTTCATAGAGACTTTTGTGGATTTACAGTTGTCTAAAGAGGAAGCAACGGCTCAGATTATGAAGAGGTTTTCGCTGGAACCGGACAAGGTCGAAGCATACTTGAACAAATACTGGAAGTAATGGTAATTAAATTTAAAAATATTTTTCTTGACCGTGGGGTTACCCCACGGTCTATTTTTGTTATTAGCAACTAAAAAATGGAGGTAATTTAAAATGAAAGAAAGAATGAAAGAAATGATAGCAGAGTATTTGGGAAAGGATGCGGCTGCAATCGCAACAGACGTAACATTTACGGAAATGGGAATTGATTCACTTGATATTGCAGAACTTGTAATGCAAATGGAAGACGAGTTCGGATGCAGCATTGAAATGTCACAGGACATTAACACCATTGATGCACTTGCAGTGTATATCGAAAATAACAAATAGGAGTATGTCATGATAAAGAGTGAATTATGCGAACTGTTGGGTATCCGTTTTCCGGTCATCCAAGGCGGTATGGCATGGATTGCAGATGCAAATCTTGCCGCTGCAGTATCAAATGCAGGCGGTCTTGGTATGATTTCTGCCATGAATTCAAACGGAGAACAAATCAGGGAGCAAATACGAAAGGCAAAAGAACTGACAGACAAACCGTTTGGAGTCAATATTATGTTGATGAGTCCTTTTGTAAAAGAGGCAGTTGATGTTGTCTGTGAAGAAAAAGTAGCAGTTGTGTCAACAGGTGCAGGTAATCCATCTGCTTATATGCAGCAGATGATAGAAGCGGGAATTAAGGTTATGCCTGTAGTGCCGTCTGTGGCAATTGCAAAAATGGTTGCCAAAAAAGGTGCCATTGCAGTGGTAGCAGAAGGTGGCGAATCCGGCGGTCATGTGGGTGATTTGACAACCATGACACTGGTACCGCAGGTTGCAGATGCAGTTACAATTCCGGTTGTTGCGGCAGGTGGAATTGCAGACGGAAGAGGAATGGCGGCAGCACTGATGTTAGGCGCATGCGCAATTCAAATGGGTACGCGTTTCCTGACAGCAGAAGAATGTCCTGTACATGAGACATACAAGGAAAAAGTTTTGAAAGCCAAAGATATTGAAACGATTGTAACGGGTAAACGGCTTGGACACCCGGTACGTGCTTTGAAAACACCATTTTCCAAACTGTTTTTTCAAAAGGAATACGACTCAACTGTTTCCAATGAAGAATTAGAGCAGATGGGTGCAGGCTCACTACGAGTGGCAGCACTGAATGGTGATACTGAGCATGGCTC
>DATESB010000093.1:0-16340 GCA_035271065.1 Lachnospiraceae bacterium
GTTGAAAAAACCATATCAGTGCCTTTTTTAGACATCACCCCAATGCATAATAGGGGGTTGAAAAATCAGAAGTGGGGGATGGAAAAAGCATATAGTTAGTACTTTCTTTACATAGTTCCAAAATGCAGAAATTCAGACGGGACTTCATATTGCAACGGCAGGAATGTGTATTCTTGCACTGTTACGGCGACTTAATTTGAAAATCTTACCCGCAGGTATCATCAGCGCAATTTTAATGGTCAACTTTGGAATGATGACCGGAATGGGTACTTCAACATTCCGTGCACTTGTGATGTTTCTGCTGGGTGTTCTGGCTCTGTGCACGGGAAGAACCTATGATATCCTTTCGGCATTATCTGTTGCAGCGGTGCTGATTCTGCTTGAAAATCCCCTATATCTGTATCATTCCGGCTTTCAACTGTCTTTTGGAGCAATTCTTGGGATAGGGTTGGTGTATCCCTGTCTGTCGTTTTTGATACCAAAGCTCTGGATGAAAAAGAAGTTGGTGCAAACGATAGCGGTCAGTCTCAGCATCCAGATTGCAACATTGCCGATTGTATTGTACAGTTTCTTTCAATTTTCAGCCTATGGCATTTTGACAAATTTGATAGTTGTTCCTTTGATGACATTTGTGCTGGCATTGGGTTTTCTGGGTGGGCTGATCGGTATGATATCAGACCTGCTTGGTGGGTTGCTGTTGCTTCCCTGTCGGTATATTTTGTTGCTTTATGAGTGGCTTTCAGGATTATCAACCGCCATTCCGGGAAGTGTATGGATTGCCGGAAAACCTGATTTGTGGAAAATAGGTCTGTATTATGTTTTACTTTTTGGATTGGTGATTGTTTTGTCGCGGTTGCGAGACAAGTATAAATATGAGACATGGCATCGTACGCATGCCATAGTGACACGTATTGTATGCAGTGGAGTTATGTTAACTGCAATCATTTTCTTGGTTTATCGAAGTAAGGGGGAGTTTACGCTCACTATGCTGTCGGTAGGACAGGGCGAATGTACCGTCATATGTGGAAATGAAATTCCGACAATTATGATTGATGGTGGCAGCACAGATGTCAGTGAGGTTGGAAAATACCGCATCATCCCCTATCTAAAGGCAAACGCGCTATCGAATATTGATATTGTATTCATATCCCATACCGATAACGATCATATCAGCGGAATTCTGGAAATACTGCAGGCGCCAAAGAGCGGCATCCATATCAAGCAACTGGTCTTACCTGCAATTGGACAAGAACTGCAAAATGAAGCCTATGCAGAATTAATTTCTTCTGCGCGAAGCGCAGGCACACAGGTGTATAGCATGGGTGCGGGTGAGGTGTACCGGGTGGGCAGTTCTGGCACAGGCACCACTGGTTCAGGAGTAGACGTTGACACAGGCAGTATAGTGGTAGCCGCTGAGGATTGTGGGACTGGGGATGCATGCGCCGGAGATATAACAATAACCTGCCTTCATCCCGTGCATGTTAGTGATGCAGAAACTGAAATTGATTCGGAAATTGAAATTGATTCGGAGCATGCGGAAGACATGAATGAAAGTTCAATGGTCCTGCTCGTGAATTATGTAAACCTAGATGTGCTGTTTACAGGAGATATATCATCCTCTGTGGAAGCAAAGTTGCAACAAACAGTAAAGGATTGCGATGTTTTAAAGATTGCGCACCATGGTTCGCGGTTTTCCACAAGCTCATCTTTTCTTAAAGCGACACAGCCGGAAATTGCACTCATTTCTTCAGGGAAGCATAATTCCTATGGTCATCCGCATGAGGAAGTGCTGGAACGTTTAAAAGAGCAAGATGTCAAATGGCTTAGAACTGATGAATGTGGTGCAATAGAAATAGAATCCAATGGAGAAGAGGTGTGGTTTAGGACATTTAAGTAGGGAAGTGAAGAAGAGTAAGGACCGTTAACCCATCAGAAGACGAAAAGGCAAGCATTAGTGGGTAGAGAAAGGGATGGGCAACCCACAATAGGAGGAAAAAGCAAGTATTGGTGGGTAGAGAAAGAGATAATCAACCCACAATAGGAGGAAATAGTAAGAATTAGTGGGCTGCGAAAGAGATAAACAACCTACTAGAAGAGGAAAAGGCAAGTATTAGTGGGTGAAAGAAACGAAAGTATACCCACTACAGGAGGATAAAGTGAGTATTGGTGGGTTAAAGAAGGAATAACATACCCACTAGATAGGAAAAAAACAAGAATTGGTGGGTTGAGCAGGAACATGATATGTATTGATGAAGAAAATCACATGTAAAGCAGAGGGAGAGCGAAAATGAAGGATTTATTTGATATTCTGTTGAAAGAGCAACAAGAGTTAATGGATATTATTAATCGTACGACTTTAACGACTAAAAATGCGCCCAAAGGATTATTAAGAATAGCGTATCGCAATAATGCAATTCAGTATTATCATAGAACGGAAGAAAATGATAAACTATATAAAGGCGGAAAATATATAAGAGCAGAAAATAAAAAACTTGCTCAGGATTTGGCACAAAAGGGCTATGACTTATCGGTACTCGATATGGCAAAGAAGAAGTTCAACTTAATTCAGAAGTTTTTGATGAGGTATCAGTTATGTGACTTAGAAGCTGTCTATGGAGAACTAAATCCATGTAGAAGACCATTAGTCACCCCCAGAGTCATTTCTGATGAGGACTATATTAATGGATGGAATAGCGTAAAATATGAGGGAAAAGGTTTTACGGAAGGTGTTCCGGAACTATATACGAGTAAAGGCGAGCGAGTGCGTTCGAAATCAGAGAAGATTATTGCGGATATGCTTTTAAGTGCGGGAATTCCGTATCGCTATGAATATCCGCTTGTGTTGCAGGGGCTGGGAACGGTGTATCCTGACTTTACGGTTTTGAATATAAAAGAACGAAGAGAACTGTATTGGGAGCATATGGGCATGATGGATCATGAGGAGTATCGTGAGCACGCCCTTCATAGAATTGATATTTATATTAGGAATAATGTGCTTCCCGGTGATAGGTTGATTATAACGCATGAAACCTCAAAACGACCGCTGGAGACGGGCACAATAGAAAAAGTGATACAACATATTTTATTGAATAATCCGGTTCCAAAGAGTAAAATAACCACAGGGAGTACAAGAAAGTAGCCACTACGAACCACAAGGAGAGATGTATATGACAATTCAAGAATTTAAGGACAAGCTTGTCTCTAAAATAGCAAAAAACGATAATGTAATGGGAATTGGGCAGACGGGAGATTTGAACGCACCATTGATTGCAGGGCAGAGTGACATCGATATGTTTGTGCTTTGTACGGAAATTCCGACGCAACAGGAACGAGAAGAAATTTATCTTCCTTTGTCAAACGACTATTCAGAATGCATGATGGCAGTGTGCAACGGCGGGATTTGGGGATATGGCGATATCTTGTTTTTTGACGGAATTGATGTCATGCCTATGTATTTCACCATTCAGGAAATGCAGGAATATTTAGAGCAGACACTTGCGGGAGAGCATTTGTACAAAGAGGGAAGATTTTATCCGGTCGGTAGACTGGCCAGCATTGAGGGATTGAATGTACTGTTTGAGCGCGATAGAGCATGGAGCAAATTGATTGATATTGTTAAGGCACGTCCGCAGGAATTATTCTTGAAAATGTATGAATTTCACATAGAGTTAGTATTGGATGAAGAGGATTTGGGCAGGTCTGTTCTGCGTAAGGAAGTACTCTTTTATCATCAAGTGGTGGAGGAAGCGTTGGATTATTTACTACAGGCACTGTTTGCCCTTAATCATACTTATTTTCCAAGTCGGAAAAGAATGCAGCAGTATTTGGAACATTTTCAAGTAAAGCCTGTGAACTGTTATGAAAGACTTTTAACAATTGTGGAGGAGGCGGCCCACGAGGATACGATTGAACAATCGGTACAGCATTTGCGGGAGTTGACTGCAGAGATAAAGAACTTGAGTTTTGAAAGATAAAACTTGTGGACTTGCAGAAATGAAACAGAGAAATGAAATTGCTCAATGAAACATAGGGTTTTCCTTGAGCCGTCCCATGAATTGTGCTATGATACCGATAGGTGAAAATGAATGAAAAGTATTATCGAAGATATCAAGAATAATCAATATAAACCTGTATATTTGCTCTATGGCGAGGAAGCCTATTTACGAAAGCAATATAAGGATAAGTTGCGTGCCGCGCTGGTGGCCCCTGATGATACGATGAATTACAGTAGTTATGAGGGGAAAGATATCAATACGAAAGCGATTATTGATCTCTCCGAGACAATGCCTTTTATGGCGGAACGTAGGCTGATTGTGATAGAAAACAGTGGCTTGATGAAATCTTCCGATGAGGATTTTGCTGCTTATATGAAGGAAATTCCGGAGACGACCTGTTTTGTATTTGTGGAGCAGGAAGTTGATAAGCGTAGCAGAATGTATAAGGCGGTTAAGGATGCGGGGAGAGCCGTTGAGTTGGCGAGACAGGATGAAATGACGCTGAAACGCTGGATTGCCGGAAGTTTGAAACGGGAAAATAAGAACATCAAAGAATCTACGCTGAATCTATTTTTGACAAAGACCGGTGATGATATGGAAAATATTGAATCGGAATTGGAAAAGCTGATTTGCTATGCAATTGACAGGGATATCATAACAGATGCAGATGTAGAAGCGGTCTGTACGACGAAAATTACAAATCAGATATTTGATATGATTAATGCAATTGCAGAAAGACGGCAGCAGGAAGCGCTTAATTTGTACAGCGATTTGCTGACGTTGAAAGAACCGCCGATGAGGATACTATTCCTGATTGCCAGACAGTTTAACCTACTGATGCAGGTCAAGGAACTACGAAGAACAGGACATGAAAATGCATTTATAGCCGAGAAAACTGGTTTACATAAGTTTGTAGTCGGCAAATATATAACGCAATCCGGTAAGTTCAAGAGCGAGACACTGAGAGAGGCGGTCACGAGTTGCGTGGAAGCCGAGGAAGCAGTTAAGACAGGAAAAATGAATGATGTTATGAGCGTTGAACTGCTTATCGTGAAGTACAGCAGTAAATAGCATAATAGGTAATAGTTTGTGCGGTTAAATCGAAAGGAGACAGAAAAATGGATGAATTTCAGAAGATGGTACAGGATGTAGTGGATAAAGCAAAGGAACTAACAGGGGCAGCTAAAATACACGCAGATATCAAAGCAGAGGAATTGCGCATCAAGCAACAGTATTATAAGCTTGGGAAAAAATACTATGAGGTTTTTAAGGATGCGCCGGAAATGGATTTGAAAGAGTATGTAGATAACATCGTAATATCCAATGAAAAGATATGGGAATTACGTGCAAAACTTGACGAAATGAAGGAAGGCACAGAGTAAAAGAAAGAATACTGCGGCAATTTGAAGTTTTTGCGTGAATTTTCTGTGAATTCAGACACAATTCATAAAATGACTTGTAATAATCACCAATCTGTTATATAATTAAATTAGAATATTAGGCGCTTTATCAATGATACATGTGCAATGATTTGCGTATATGTATCGTGTTTGTTTATCACATGGAGGTGATATACGTGAGTGTGGAAGCAATCGGAAGTACATCAATAAAAGCATCGGAGACCAAATTGCCTACGATGTCAAAGGTGAATATCAATGTTCAGAAGACACAGGCTGCTACAAAGCTTTCACAGGGAATTAATACAGACCCGGGTGTGAGCAAGGCGATGACTGCGCTCCCTTCACTTGAAGCGATATCAACACAGGTGTCTGAGTCCAATCAAGTGAAAAGTACGGAACAGACCACTAGAGCTGAACGGACAGACAGAGCTGAACGGACAGACAGAGCTGAGCAAACGAGTGAGACCAAGCAGACGGTACAGAACAATCAGCAGGAGCAAAAGTATCGTGAGGTCATGGCGGAAAAAGCAGTAGAGAATGCCAATAACAGGGTGCGTGCAACGAAAACCAATGCAAGGTTTGAGTATAATGAAGATATTAAGCGGATTACCATTACGATTATGGATGAAAATCAGGAAGTAGTTAAGGAAATCCCACCCGAGGAAACACAGAAGATGTTAGAACGTTTACATACGTTCACCGGCATGATGATGGATCAGGATATTTAGAATTTGAAAAGTTAGAATCAGGAAATTAACAGGATAAAAGGTTTTATTGCAAAATACAAGGAGGTAGCGATATGGCAGGAGTACAAGGAGTAGGAAGTTCAATTGATTATGGTCAGATAGCAAGTGGCAAGAGGATTAATTCTGCAGCAGACGATGCATCAGGATTGGCAATTGCCAATAAGATGGAATCGCAGGTGACGGGACTTGATGTTGGTGCGGAAAATGCGCAATCAGGTGTGCAGGCACTGAATATAGCAGACGGTGCGCTTGGTGGCATCAATGATTATTTGCAGAGAATTTACGAGTTGAGTGTGAAGGCTTCCAGCGGTTTGAATTCAGGGAGCGATTTGGGTGCTATGCAGAAGGAAGTGGATCAGCTGCTTCAGGGAATCTCAGAAACAGCATCCAATACCGAGTATAATACCATGAAGTTGATTGACGGAAGCATGGCAGATATGGAACTTGCAACCAATCCGGATGGAACCGGACAGAAGATTCAGATGGCCAATGCAACATTGGAGTCACTTGGAATAGACGGTTATAATTTGACAGAAGATTTTGATATCAGTCGTATTTCATCAGCTATGGATAAGGTAAATGAAGCAAGAAGTGCAGGCGGTGCAACAACCAACGCACTTGAGAGTGCATATCGTTCCAATCTGAACACTTCACTGAATACAACATCAGCACAGAGTCGGATTGAGGATTTGGATATTCCGAAGGCGATTTCTGAACAGAAGAAAAATGAAGTGATTGATGATTATCAGACGATGATGCAGAAAAAGAAAATGGAACAGGAAGAGAATTCAGTTCTTGGATTGTTTAAATTCTAAATTATATATTAGGAAAAACACAGTTGTACCAATGAAACGGACGGTATCCGAACGCTGGAGCCGTCCGTTTTATGGATTTGAGAGATTATTATTCAGACGGGAGACAAGGACATGAGGGACAAGCCAAAGGCATTTAGTATTTACAAACATTTTAAGGGGAAGTACTATCAGGTAATTACAGTTGCGGAGCATACGGAAACAGGCGACAAGTTCGTTATTTATATGCCACTCTATGGAGAGAGGAAAACTTACGCGCGACCACTTGATATGTTCATGAGTGAAGTGAATCGCAAGCTGTATCCGAAGGCATCGCAGAAATATCGTTTTGAAGAGGTTGATTTTGACAAAGAGCTAATCAAGAATCCAATCGAGAAACTAGTTGAGAAACCAGTCGAGAAAACAGTCGAGCAAAAAGAAAAACCATCGGAGCAAAAAGAAAAAGTAATTGAGCAGAAGGAAAGCCAAGCCGAGCAGCAAGAAAGCCAAGCAGAGCAAAACGAGCAACCAACAGAGAAATCAGTGCAGAACGCCCTGAGACGTTCAATCGAAGAAACCGTTGAGGGAGACTATTTGGTGGAATCTACATTAGAGGATTTCGACGCAGAGGATGCAGTTGACGAGGGACTCATGCAGTTTTTGGATGCAGATTCCTATGAGAAGAAGTTAGAAATACTCGTGAATTTGCGCAATCAATTGGATGAAAGCATGTTGAATACAATGGCGATTTCACTTGATTTGGAAGCAAAGGAAGGCAGTATTGAACAGAAATATGAGGATATTAAGTACTGCTTGACAACACTTGAGCGATACGAATGCAACAGACTGAGGTAGAAACATGGCATATAATCTGGATAATCGTTTGGTCATAGGTGTTTCATCACGTGCCCTGTTTGACCTGACAAAAGAAAATACGATATTTGAAAATGAAGGCGTGGATGCTTATTGCAAGTATCAGATTGAACACGAAACTGATATTCTTGCACCGGGTCCGGGCTTTTCGTTGATTGAGGCATTATTGAAATTGAATACATTGCCTAATCACGCTGGCCGAGTGGAGGTAATTGTTATGTCGCGGAACTCGGCAGATACTTCTTTACGCGTATTTAATTCCATTAAACATTACAAACTTGATATTACACGGGCGGTGTTGGCAAGTGGTGCGACATTGGCGCCTTATTTGAATGCATTCAGAACTGATTTATTTCTGTCGGCTTATGAGGATGATGTGCAGAGAGCCATTAATTCCGGTATTGCGGCCGGTATTATTTGTGCGGATGGTTCACATACGTATGAAATGAAAGACAAGATTAATCAGATTAGAATTGCTTTTGACGGAGATGCAGTGCTGTTTTCGGATGCTTCCGAAAAGATATTTCAGGCACAGGGACTGGAAGCATTTGAGGAAAACGAGAGAACCTATGCACAAAATCCGCTGCAGGCCGGTCCATTTGCAAAGTTCTTGAAAACAATTTCTGATTTGCAAAGTGAGTTTACACCGGAAGAGGCACCTATCAGGACTGCACTGGTAACAGCGCGAAGTGCGCCGGCACATGAGCGGGTAATTCGTACGCTGCGTGCTTGGAATGTCAGAATTGATGAAGCATTTTTCCTTGGAGGTATTTCTAAGCGAGATGTGTTGGAGGCGTTTGGCGCACACATTTTCTTTGATGACCAAGAGGTGCATACAACACCGGCATCCGAAGTTGTGCCCGCGGCAAGAGTACCCTATAAAATGCAGCAGGGGACACAAAGTGATGACTAACGGAAAAACACTTGCAGATATCGTAACACCCCTACTTACATGGTTTGAGGAAAATGCAAGAGATTTGCCATGGCGCAAGAATGTGACACCCTATCAAGTGTGGGTTTCGGAAATTATGCTACAGCAAACAAGAGTAGAGGCCGTAAAGGCATACTATATACGATTTATGAAAAGATTGCCGACGGTAGAGGCGCTGGCAGATATATCAGAAGATGAACTCCTGAAATTATGGGAAGGACTTGGATATTACAATCGTGTCCGCAATATGCAGAAGGCTGCGTGCGTTATTACTGAGGAATATGGCGGAAAGTTTCCTGATCAGTATGAGCAACTACTTTCACTTCCGGGCATTGGCTCTTATACAGCAGGAGCAATCGGTTCTATTGCATACAATTTACCGGAACCTGCCGTAGATGGAAATGTACTACGGGTTCTTGCAAGAATTCGTGGTGACTATGAAGATATAGCGGAACCGACAGTGAAGAAACGCGTTGAGACGGAATTACGGGCGCTGTTGCAAGATATTCCCGTAGCGGGTGCCTTTAACCAGGCACTTATGGAATTAGGCGCCACGGTTTGCGTGCCGAATGGCGCACCAAAATGCGAGATATGCCCAATCCAACAGAGTAAAACATGTCGTTGTATTGCATTTGACCAAAGCAGTCAATCAGAGCTGCCAGTGAAATCGCCAAAGAAGCAGCGACGTATTGATGAAAAGACGGTTATTCTCATCATGGATGACAGAAGGGCAATTATCAGAAAACGACCGTCAACAGGCTTACTTGCGGGATTGTATGAATTTCCGAATGCAGAAGGCTATTTATCAGAAAGAGAAGTACAGGATTATGTTGAAAATATGGGCTTTTTCAGTATTAGGATTGAGAAACTTCCGGAGGTAACACACATATTCACACACCGTGAGTGGCGTATGAGAGCCTATGCGGTGCAAATTGCAGAACCGGAACGTATCAATCAGCAGAATCTATTTGTGGATCGTACTCAAATTGAAGAGACGTATCCGTTACCGACAGCATTTTCAAAATTCACAAGTTACGTGAAGAAATAGGGAAGACAATCAAGACGGCAATTAAGAAGGGATGACCAAACTATATGAAATTATTATCCGTTGCAATACCATGTTACAATTCTGAAGCATATATGAGCAAATGTATTGAATCACTGTTACCGGGCGGAGAGGATGTTGAAATTCTTGTCATTAATGACGGCTCAACGGACCGAACACGTGAAATTGCAGATGAGTATGAACAGAAATATCCGACAATCGTGCGTGCTATTCATCAGGAAAACGGTGGACACGGAGAAGCAGTCAATACAGGACTTCGCAATGCAACAGGTTTGTATTATAAAGTTGTGGATAGCGATGATTGGGTTAAAGTTGAGGCGTTGTTACAGGTGCTTGCAAAGTTGCAGGAACTGGTGAGCAAAGCGGAAAGACTTGATATGATGGTGTGCAATTTTGTGTACGAGAAGGAAAGCATGAAGAAAAAGAAAGTCATGACTTACCATACTGCATTACCAAAGAATGAGTTGATTACGTGGGATGATGTGAAGTATTTTCTGCCGGGACAGTATATGTTGATGCATTCAGTGATTTATCGTACGCAGATATTGCGTGAGTGTAATCTGGAACTGCCTAAGCATACGTTTTATGTAGATAATATCTTTGTATTTCAGCCATTACCGTTTGTGAAGACTTTATACTATATGGATGTGAATTTATACCGTTATTATATAGGAAGAGAAGATCAATCAGTGAATGAGCAGGTGATGATTGGACGTATTGATCAGCAAATTCGTGTCAATAAATTGATGGTCGATTATATGGCTATGACTGGAAATTTGCATCCGAAAACACGCCATTACATGATGAATTACTTGGAAATCGTTACAACAGTAACGTCTATTATGCTGATTAAATCAGGCACAGAGGAAAATTTGTTGAAGAAACGTGAACTGTGGGATTATATTAGGATCAGAGACAGAAGGATTTATTTGAGGCTTCGTTTTGGCGTCATTGGAAGTGCAACCAATCTTCCCGGCAAAGGGGGAAGAAAAATCTCCGTGGCGGAATATAAAATCGCACGAAGATTTGTAGGGTTCAACTAATAATGTGAAGAATGGAACTATAATTCCTGCTTTTGCGGAACTTTCTTCCCGTGATGTGCAGGACTAAAATCAATCTTATACACAAGCGGATAGAGCAGGAAAGCCATGGCAAATGCCGTAAGCATATCAAACATAGAGTGTTGTTTCAAAAATACAGTGGACAGAACAATCGAGGTGCAGATCACAAAGGACACGATTTTCGGCCACTTTATTTTTGCCAATGCCTGATTATGGCACAGCGCAATGTGAACACCGATAGAATTGAACACATGAATACTCGGAAATAAATTGGTCGGTGTGTCAATACTATACAGATGTGCTGTTAATTGTGTGAAAATATTGTTATGTGCAAATACCTGTGGACGCAAGTGATGACCATTCGGATAAAGGGTTGAGACAATCAAGAAGATTGTCATACCGGTAAACAGAAAGGCACAACTGCGTTTGAATTCCTTTTCATCTGTAAACAAACAAAAGCCAACCCCTACCACCATATAGGCAAACCATATAAAATACGGAATGACAAAATATTTGCAAAACGGAATATAATCGTCAATTGCCATGTGAATAATGTGGTATCTGGAATTAACTGAGTTGAGACGTTCAATATACATGAACCATGGCAGATAAACCATAACATAGGCAGGTATAATCAAAGCTATTTTGAGTTTCTGCAATAAAATCTTTTTTGTAAACATGAAAAAAACCTCTATCTTCTAATAATCCGCAATTGTTGCGGTGCAATTGACATGGTAACTTTGTCCCTGATACCGCAGGATTCTCCATCGGCATGTACACAAGCAGGAACACTGGTGATAATCTGAACTTCCTTGGCACGATAAGTATGAATGCCTTTGAATTTGACGTGTTTTCCGGAAAAAGCAGTAGGCAAAATACGCAATACACGCAATTTGCTGATGTCATTGGCAGCACAGATATCCAAATAACCGTCTGCACAATCAGCATCGGGACAGAATTTGAATCCTCCGCCTTCATATTTATGTATCATGGTTGTGACAAAATAGTAATTGTCCAAATGAATCTTTCTGCCACCGTCCAATATAATATCACAACTGTGACGCTGTGTCTTAGCAAGTTGTTTTAAGGCAATATAGAGATAAATCAATTTACCCACATGCAATTTATTCAAACATTTCTTCATCTTAGAATGCAGTGCTTCATGGCAAATAGCGGCATCGTAACCAATCCCCATACTGACACCGAAATTCTTCTGCTCGTCATCATACTTTATAATACCTACATCACAGTAAGCATATTCCTTGGGATTCAGAATGGCATTAATTGCCTTTGCCGGATCCGTTGCAAGCTGTAAGTCTCTGGCCAAGTCATTGCTGGAACCTGCGGGAATGTAGCCGAGTGTTACATCGGCATAATTATCAATGCCGGTCAGTACTTCATTCATCGTGCCGTCGCCACCAAGTATAATCAAAGTACATTTATAATAACGTGAAGAAAGAGTACTCGCCAGGTTTTTTGCAGAACCAACTCCGTCTGTCAGATAAGCGGTATACTCAATCTTTTTTTCTTTCAGTATTTGTTCGACATCATGCCATATCTTTGCACCGTTGCCTGTGCTGGATGCCGGATTAATGATAAAATGATACATGTTCGTTCCTCTCCACAAGTTAGCCGCAAGCGGCTGTCTGCTCTTATCCCTCATCACAGTTTACTACATTTATTAAGTAATAACAAGAAAATTATGTTGCATATGAAGGAATTTATGATATATTTATTAATAGCGCGATTTATTTATTTTATTACAAATACTATCATAGATACCGGAGGGAAAACATGTATTCATTGGATGAAGTAAGAAAGGTAGACCCGCAAATTGCGGATGCCATTGTACAGGAACAGGAGAGACAGAATTCTCATATTGAGCTGATTGCATCGGAAAACTGGGTTAGTAAAGCAGTGATGGCAGCCATGGGAAGTCCGTTAACCAACAAATATGCAGAGGGTTATCCGGGTAAGAGATATTACGGTGGATGCGAGTGTGTGGATGTTGTTGAGGATTTGGCAAGAGACCGTGCCAAAGAATTGTTTGGATGCGATTATGCCAATGTTCAGCCACATTCAGGTGCACAGGCAAATATGGCAGTGTTCTTTGCAATGTTAGAGCCCGGAGATACATTTATGGGCATGAATTTGGATCAGGGTGGACACCTTTCACATGGTTCACCGGTTAATATGTCAGGTAAATATTTCAACTGTGTACATTACGGCGTTAACGCAGAAGGCTTTATTGATTATGATGAAGTCAGAAGAATTGCCCTTGAATGTAAGCCGAAGATGATTCTTGCAGGAGCAAGCGCATATGCAAGAAAAATTGATTTCAAGAAATTCCGTGAAATATGTGATGAGGTTGGCGCATATCTCATGGTAGATATGGCACATATTGCCGGATTGATTGCAGCAGGTATCCATGAGTCACCAATTCCGTATGCAGATGTTGTGACAACAACAACACATAAGACACTGCGTGGACCTCGTGGCGGATTGATTCTTTGCAATCAGGAAGCAGCAGATAAATTCAATTTTAATAAAGCCATTTTCCCGGGTATTCAGGGTGGTCCTTTGATGCACGTGATTGCTGCAAAGGCAGTTTGTTTCAAGGAAGCATTGGAGCCTTCTTTCAAAGAATATCAGCAGAATGTATATAACAATGCACAGGCACTTGCAAAAGGGCTCATGAGCAGAGGTATTAAAATTGTATCAGGCGGTACAGACAATCATTTGATGTTAATGGATTTGACGAATTTTAATCTGACCGGTAAAGATGTTGAGAAGCTTCTTGACAGAGCGCACATCACAGCCAATAAGAATACCATTCCGAATGATCCTCAGTCACCGTTTGTTACAAGCGGTATCCGTCTTGGAACACCTGCTATTACATCCAGAGGATTGAATGCAGAGGATATGGATCAGGTTGCAGAAGCAATTGCTACGGTTGTTAAGGAAGGTGAAGCCGGTATTGACAAGGCACAGGCAATTGTAAAGAAATTGACGGACAAGTATCCATTGGTACAGTAGAATCATTTGAAATATGCTATGAAAATATAATATATAATACAGAGGTTCGTCGGTCTAATCATCGGCGAACTTTTTTAGGGTTGACAACGTTAAAACACAAGCGTATATTTAGTGTATTAACTGTATTAGTACACTGCATTTGTAATTGGATATTATGTTTCCAAAAAAGTAATATATTTTATGAAAATATGTGATATACTATCCGTAGACTAAAATGAGAAAAATATACCATTTGTTGGGAACTATAATCAATACAACCACAAGATGTTGTGAGGAATAGCATGGACACAAAGACCCCAATTCCCGTTATTGAAGTAAAGGGATTAAAGAAAATATACAGAGTTGGCGATACCAGAGTGCGCGCCTTGAATGGTGTGGACTTTACGATTTATAAAGGTGAGTTCTGCTCGATTGTCGGAACTTCCGGCTCAGGCAAATCCACTCTACTGAATATGCTTGCAGGATTGGAGCCGCCAACAAAGGGTGAGATTATCATTGCAGGAAAGCATATTGAGAGCATGAATGAAAATCAGTTGGTCAGCTTCAGACGAGAGAGAGTCGGTTTTATTTTCCAGTCATTTAACCTGCTTGGTACGATGAATGCAGTGGAAAATGTTGCACTACCGCTTACCTTTCGCGGAATGAGTAAAAAAGAACGACTTGCCAAGGCAAGAAAAACCTTAAAGTTGGTTGGACTAAAAGAACATGCCAATCATAAACCAACGCAGATGTCGGGTGGACAGCAACAGCGAGTCGGTGTTGCAAGGGCGCTTGTAGTGAATCCCGAAATTATATTTGCGGATGAGCCAACCGGTAATCTCGATTCGAACACTTCGGCGGAGGTAATGGAACTGATGCGGCGGGTGGTACAGGAACAACAGCAGACGCTCATTATGGTTACACATGATAATCATTTGGCCTCATTTGCAGACCGTATCTTTCATATAAAGGACGGAAAAATCATAAACATTGAAGACAATCGTAAGAATTTAGCAAATAGGAACAATCAAAAGAAGGAGACGGGAGAAGAACCCGGGGAGGATAATGTAAATGAAACACCTGAATAGACCAAACGGAATAACAAATAGAGGAATGAAACAAGTGAAATGGGGCAGATATTGTCTGACTGCTTGTTTGCTCATTGGTGCGCTGATGATGACAAATCCGGTTTCAGCCTATGCAGACACAACTTCGGGCAATAATACAACAAATCACGATACAAATAACAATACCAATAATAATTCAAATAACGATTCCTATTATGCAGGTGCCTATTCTTCAACGGAATACATTAAGCCCGGTAATTACTGGTTTACACCTTCGGGCAAATATGGCGAATTTGTGACAGTGACTCTTCCGATTGTGAATATGACTCCGTACTCCATTAAGGATGTCATCATTACACCGGTCATTAGCGGAGATCCCAGAGACTGGCCGTTTGAAATTACGCAGACGAATTATGTCTTGAAATTGGACTCATTGGCCGGTTCCAATGTAGAACCGGATGTTAATAAAAGAACGAAAAATTTATTCTGGACCTTTAAAGTCAGAGATGATGTGTTGAACGGATACTATCCGATTTCATATCAGATTTTATACACAGACGAAGCATGTAATCAGGGTTCTTGTACGATTTCTACTTTTATCAAGTGTACCGGTAAGCCGGGTGCAGGCAGTATGAGCGGTGAAGAGGACAGCAAGACAAAGTCAACACCGAGAATTATTGTGACCGGATTTGAAACCACGCCGGCAGAAGTATTTGCGGGCGACAACTTTATGTTAACCTTGCACGTACAGAATACATCAACTAAGACAGCAGTACAAAACGTGGAATTTGATTTGGAAGCAGCGGTAGAAGGTAAAGATGAGAGTGCAACATATGCAGCGTTTCTTCCGACGTCCGGTTCCAACACAGTATATGTCGACAGTATCCCGATGGGCGGAACGATTGACATGACAATAGAATTCAATGCAAAGGCCGACTTGGCGCAGAAGCCCTATGTTCTGGATGTAAAGATGAAGTACGAGGATTCAGAGAATAATCCGTTTGAATCAACCGGCAGTGTCTCTATTCCGGTGAAGCAGCTATCCAAGTTCGATATCAGTTCTATCGATATGATGCCGGCAAGTATTTCAGTCGGAAATGAAAGCAATATGATGTTCAGCATCTACAATACAGGTAAGACAAAGTTGTATAATGTCAAAGTGACATCCAAAGCAGATTCAATTACAGGTGGCGATGCATTTGTCGGTAATTTGGAATCAGGTGCAACCGGAAATGTTGATGTTATGTTAACCGGAGCAGCCCCCACTATGGATGAAGGTGACATTACCATTACAGTTGCCTACGAAGATGAAACCGGAAAAGTATTTACGCAGGATTTCACTACAAATTTGTTTGTATCAGAGGTTGTGGATGAAATGATGGATCCGAATATGGA
>DATESB010000094.1:0-18743 GCA_035271065.1 Lachnospiraceae bacterium
GACGGCACGGCAGTATTTGAGAATTTTATTGTGAGAGAAGCAACAACTGTTTCCATTGTGACGGCACTGTAATAAATCAAAGGAAGTACTATGAATATAAAAACAATCGGACAGGCAGGACTTGTATTCCTTCTGACAGCAGTATGTGCAATATTGCTTCTGTTTGGGACGGCCTGCATTCCGCAGACAGCAATCGAAGAACAGGTGAAGAGCAGTGCAGGCTATTTTCAAGAAAAGTCACTGTTTCCGTATCTGAATCATAATCAGTTTAATTGTCGACAGGATAATTACGCGGACAGTATTCTGGTCAATATCATGTACCATGTAGGGCAGGGGCAGGATGAGAACTTGTTTTCGTCTGTCATGTATGCAGCCTATTATAATGAAGAGATGCAGGCCGTAAATGAGTCTTTGGCAATTGCAGTGGAGTCACCGCAGACAGCCAATGTGCCGTATTTTCGATACTGGCATGGCTCGCTTGCTTTGCTTCGTCCGCTGTTTTTGGTGACGGATATTGTCGGTGCAAGATTGGTGCTGGGCATTGCAGCATTACTCAGTATGATTTTGACATCGCTGTTATTATGGAAGAGAAAGCAGAGAGCACTTGCAGTCTGCTTTTTTGTCTGCTATTTGCTGGTAAATGGGTTAATGGGGCTGTTTTGTATTGAATATGTAATGATGCTTTTACTGGCAGGTATTGTCTGTTTTTATCTGGTTTTGACCTATCGGGAAGAAGTGGCAGCAGAAGTCAGAAGAAAGCAGGTGTTTCTGACTATGGTCATAACGGGTGCGCTGGCGTGCTTTTTTGACTTTCTGACGACCGAGACATTGACGCTGACACTCCCTTTATTCTTGGAATTTGCGTTGGAACAAAACGCGTCGAGCATGAACACACAGAGAATCAGTACAACGAAGCAGACATCTGTCTTTCGGGATGAATTGCAGCAATTGTTTGTATGCGGGCTTGGCTGGGGATTTGCCTATGCGGGCATGTTTCTTGTCAAATGGGGAATCTCGGCATGTTTATTTGGCAGAAAAGCATTTATGGCGGCGTTGTCTTCTGCGTCTGAGCGTATTGGCGGTACGGTGCATCTGGGTGATACGAATTTGGATCCGGAAGCAAGTGTGTGGCAGCGTCTGACAGGAGCACTCTCCAGAAATATCAGTGCCTTGTTTCCGTTTCGCGATGAAATGAATCTGGCAGCAGGTGTGTTATGGTTCTGTCTTGCATTGTTACTTTGCTTTTCCGTCATTTATCTGTTGCATACGAAGGAACTTTCTTTTGATAAAATCGGAATTTTTCTATTGCTGGGTGTGCTGCCTTATTTACGGTATCTGGCACTGAGCAATCATTCATATATGCATTATTTCTTTACTTACCGGGCGCAAATGGTAACGGTGCTTGCAGCATTTTATTTGACATGGGAGTATGGTCTGAAGAATTTGAAGAAACAAAATCCGGGGAAGCAAAATCTGAGGAAACCGAGAAAATGAGTATGACAGTGAATATCCAAAATGAAGAACAGTCCAAGATAGAACTGACGGGTATAGAACTGACCATTTTGATGCCTTGTTTGAATGAAGAGCAGACAGTTGGAAGTTGTGTCACGATTGCGTGCAATTATCTAAAAGACCGTAAACTCTCCGGTGAGGTGCTTGTCTGTGATAACGGCAGTACGGATTTGTCTGTCAAGAGGGCAGAGGAAGCAGGTGCACAGGTCATCAGTTGCAACCGGACGGGCTACGGGAATACGTTGCGATACGGCATTGAACATAGTCATGGGACCTATATTATTATGGGCGACTGCGATATGAGTTATGATTTTGCTGCGCTTGATGAGATGTATCAGTCACTCACAGCAGGAAATGATATGGTGATCGGTAATCGTTTTGTGTATCCGACAGAACGCGGTGCAATGCCTTTTAGTCACAAATATCTGGGTGTTCCTGTTTTGTCATGGCTTGGCAGAATACGTTATAAATCTACTGTGAAGGATTTTCACTGCGGATTGCGGGGCGTGAAAAGAGACAGTTTTCTGGCGCTTTCCTGTAAGGCAGAGGGAATGGAATTTGCTACGGAAATGATAGGACTGGCTACAAAGGCCGGACAATCTGTTGCGCAAGTACCGGTGGTATTATATAGAGACCAGAGAAACGGAAAATCCCATTTGCATTCTATTCGGGACGGATTTAGACATTTGAAGGTGTTGTGCGGAAAGTAGAAATGTAAACGGGAAAGTATGATACTATTTTTATTATCGTGTGAAGGAGTATAGGAAATGGCAATTGAGAAAGCAAGAGAATATTTGAAACGTTGGAACATGGACGATAAAATCATTGAATTTGATGTATCCAGCGCAACTGTGGAATTGGCAGCAGCGGCACTTGGAATAGAGGGGAAACGTATTGCGAAAAGTCTGTCTTTTCAAATGGGAGACAGTTGTATTTTAGTTGTGACGGCAGGCGATATGAAGGTGGATAACCAGAAGTATAAGGCGAAATTCGGTGTCAAAGCAAAGATGTTGGCATTTGATGACGTGGAGCGTTTGGTTGGACATGCTGCCGGTGGTGTTTGTCCGTTTGGGGTAAATGAGGGTGTTGACATTTATTTGGACGAATCGCTTAAGAGATTCACCACTGTATTTCCGGCAGGCGGAAGTTCTAACAGCGCCATTGAATTGACAATTCCACAATTAGAAGAGTATTCCAGGTACAAAGAATGGGTGGATGTGTGTAAAGAAAGTTGATGCTTATCTGTGTATAATGATGAAAGTGGGTACATTCAAAATATTAATTTTAAGGAGAGTATAAAATGAGTGAAGAACAGAACGTGACGACAGAACAGTTGACAGAGGAAGAAATATCGGAGGTGCCGGCAGTGGCAGAAGCGGCGGCAGCAGAGCCTGAGGTGCCGGAGGTAATCGAGAAAATGGAGGATTATGCCTCGGAATTGGAAGCTTCCTTTCAGAAAATCGAAGAAGGTGACATATTGACCGGTACGGTCATAGGCGTGAGCGAGACGGAAGTAACGCTGGATTTGAAGTATTATGCGGAGGGAATTATTCGCTTAGAGGATATGAGTAACGACCCTTCATTTTCAATTAAAGCGGATGTGATGATTGGTGATGAATTGTCGGCAACGGTAATCCGCAAGGATGACGGACACGGCAATATTCTGCTTTCCTGCAAAGAGGCAAACAATGTGCTTGCGTGGGACAAGCTGAGAGAACTACTTGCGTCACAAGAAACGATTACGGTTAAGATTGCCGAGGTTGTAAAGAGTGGCGTCGTTGCCTATGTGGAGGGTATTCGAGGATTTATTCCGGCATCTAAATTGGCGTTGGAATTTGTGGAAGACTTGGAGGAATGGCTGCACAAGGAAATTCAGGTTCGTGTTATTACGGTAGATGAAGAGACTTCAAAACTTGTATTATCTGCCAAGGAAATTTTACGCGAACAGGCAGCAAAGGAGCGCACCGCACGGATTTCAAATGTGGAGGTGGGATTGGTTACCGAAGGCGTTGTTGAAAGTCTGCAGCCATATGGTGCATTCGTGAATCTTGGAAATGGATTGTCGGGATTACTGCATATTTCTCAGATTAGTGACAAGCGTTTGAAGCATCCGAGCGAGGTGCTAAAAGAAGGCGACCATGTCAAAGTAAAAATTATTGCAGTTAAAGATGGCAAGCTCAGTCTCAGCATGAAAGCATTGAATGATGTAACCGCAACCGAAATCGAGGAAGAAACATTTGATTTACCGGAAAGTGAAGCAGTGACAACTTCACTCGGCTCGCTATTTGCCAATATCAAATTGTGATGCAATTGAATTTACAAAAAAATGAAAATGTCTCGTCCATGTATACTTTCCGGAATTCTTCCAAATACTATCTGTAGAAAAAGTGAAGCAAGATAGGATTTTAGGTGAGAACAAACAGAAACGGAGAGTTGATGTATGGAATATTTGAATGCATTTTGGGTGGGTGGACTGATTTGTGCGTTGGTACAGATATTAATGGAGAAGACGAAATTGATGCCGGGCAGAATTATGGTGTTGTTGGTATGCACCGGAGCTTTGTTGGGAGCACTTAATCTGTACGCGCCTTTTCAGGAATTTGCAGGTGCGGGCGCGAGTGTTCCGCTGCTTGGATTTGGAAATGTCTTGATGAAGGGAATAAAGGAAGAAGTAGATACTCAGGGCTTTCTCGGATTGTTTAGTGGTGGATTTAAGGCAGGTGCGGTCGGCATTTCAGCTGCGTTGATATTCGGATATCTGGCGGCACTTGTGTTCAAGCCGAAGATGAAGAAGTAGTTCATAACTGTGGTGGCGGCGCTCAAAGAAGCAGCAATCAGCGAAGCGCGCCGTTGTAAGTGTGATTGCAATCAATCTTCTGAGAAATTAATCCCTTGCTGTGTGAAAAACTTACGGATCATGTTGTCCCACGCGTGTTCGAGGGATTTATCCATGGTAAAGATATTCAAAGAAGTGGCGGTGATGCAAGTCAATGCATTTCCGTCATATTTTATGTTCAGAACGAGGCCGGTGACATTTTCACCGGAAAATGAAGTGCCGATTTCATCCGCAGATTGTGCCAGAAACTTTTCTGTATTTTCGGGTGAAAGCTGGAATGTCATTTTAAAATGCAGTGGAGTACGCTTGCCCTTGATTAATTCGAAACAAATCGGCTTCAGAGTCTTCCATGCAGACATTGTCGGTAAGGCAGAAATCGGCGAGCCTGATGTAGTAGGGTTTTCGCTTGAAATGGAAACGTCCTCTGTACTATTGTCGGATTTATAGAATTCGCGATTGATGTGACCATCAATATGGAAGGTATTATAGGTCGCAATGATAACCTCGGCAACAAGAAATGTGTCGAAGGTCGAATCATTTTCATTTAGCAATTTTGCCATAAACCCTTTAATATCGGATATTTTCAGTGAAATCAAATCAAACGCTCCAATCTGTCATGCATTGTAAACAATGCTATGACTAATATATCATAGAATTGCGAAAATGAACATAAAAGAAACCGGAAAATGATTTTAATATTCATGCAATCGGGGTATAATCATAAGTAGAAAAATCATGAAGAAATCATCATATTAATAGAATTTGGAGGACAAATAAATGAATGATGCGGATCAATTACTGAATTTAATCGGTGAAGCCACTTCACCGTTCCATGCGGTGCAGGCTTCTGTGAAGCAGTTGAAGGCGGCAGGTTTTGAAGAGTGTATATTGGGCGAGGAATGGAATTTAGAGCGTGGGCATAAATATTATATTGTACATCACGGTTCTACGTTAGTGGCGTTTCATATTGGAAACGAGGATGCGGCGGCAGAAGGACAGCTACGTATTGCTGCGGCACATACGGATTTTCCGTGTCTGCGCGTTAAGCCACAGCCGGATATGAAGGAAGAATTGTATGCGCGCGTCAATACAGAGGTATACGGTGGAGCAATACTTAATACTTGGTTAGACAGACCGCTTTCTGTGGCGGGACGAATTGCTGTGAAATCCAAAGAAGTTTATAAGCCGGACATGCGTTTATTGCAGATTGATCATCCGATTTTGACAATACCGAACCTTGCAATTCATTTGAATAAGGAAATCAATAAGGGAGTGGAACTGAATAAGCAGACGGATATGATACCGATTGCGGGGATGCTGGAAGAAGAAGCGAATGGCGCATTCTTCATGGACTTTATTGCCAAGGAAAGTGGCGTCAATACGGAAGATATTCTGGACTTTGAGTTGACGGTTTATTGCGCGGAACAGGGGCAGTATGTCGGCATTAATCAGGACTTTATATCAGCGCCGAGACTGGATAATATGACTTCGGTGCAAGCCTGTCTGACGGCAATCATTGACGGAAGGCGCGAGGATGGAATTGAAGTGATTGCGCTGTTTGATCATGAGGAAATCGGCAGCAAGACAAAGCAAGGTGCAGGCTCCATGTTACTTTCGATGATTTTAGAGAAAATATACCTGTCTCTCGGAAAGGACCATGTCGGTTTTACAGAAGCCTTGTCAAAAGGATTGTTTCTTTCGGTGGATGTTGGGCATGCGTATCATCCAAACCAGAAGGATAAATACGATCCGGTTAATAAAACATCACTTAATACAGGAGTATGTCTGAAAGAAGCGGCAGGACAATCTTATGCAACGGATGCCGAAGGCGTTGCTATTATCCAGCAGTTACTCATCAGTGAGAAGATTCCGTACAAAAAGTTTGTGAACCATTCAAACGGTACGAGTGGCAGTACACTTGGCTCGATTGCTTCCTCTCTATTGCCGATGACGACAGTAGATATCGGTGTGCCGCTTCTTGCCATGCATTCAGCGCGTGAATTAATGGGAGCAAAAGATCAGAAGAGTTTGACGGATTTACTGAGAGCATTCTTTTGCTAATTTTTTTATAAATCATGAATAAAATGTTAATTTTTTAAAACCCTCTTTTCAATTATATCATATCATGCTAGTATATATAGTAATGAAAACTATGTGAGGCGGAATTGACAATATCTGTCGATTGAATAAGCCAGAGGGAGTGTTTAGTTATGGGAGCAACTAATGAAGGTGAATTTGAGGAAGCATCGGCAAATTGCAAAGAGGAAAGTTATAGAATTATATTGGACAGTTGCGGTGAATTGCCGGAGGAATTAAAGTCGGATGATAGGTTTCGCCAGGTTGCATTGTTGATACGAATTGGCGAAGATACGGTAGTGGATGATGCGAGTTTTGACCAAGCAGATTTTCTTAAAAAGGTAGCAGCATATCCTACATCGCCCCAATCCGCATGTCCGTCTCCGGACAGTTATATCGAAGCAATTCGTGGCGAAGTGGACAATGTATTTATCATTACGTTGTCGGAGAGATTGTCAGGTTCCTATAGTTGTGCTGATTTGGCGAGCAAATTATATCGTGAAGAATGCGATGATAATGAGAAGAATATCCATGTGTTTAATTCAAAGTCGGCATCTTGTGGTGAAACGCAGATTGCCTTTAAGATTATTGAATGTATTGAAGAGGGAATGAATTTTAAGCAGGTGGTACATGCGGTTGACCAATATATTGAGAGTATGAATACCTATTTTGTATTGGAGACGCTGGAACATTTGCGTAAGAACGGCAGACTTACGGGCGTAAGGGCTTTGGTTGCAAGTACGCTTAACATTAAGCCGGTTATGGGTTCAACGCCGGAAGGTGAAATTCAACAACTTGCGACTGCAAGAGGTGTAAATAAGGCGTTGCAAAAAATGATTGATATTATTGAGAAGGATTTCCCGGATTCTGTGAACAGACGACTTGCCATTGCGCATTGCAATTGTAAGGAACGTGCAATTTGGGTGAAGGAAGAATTGTTAAAGCGTATGAAATTCATGGATATCATGATTTTGGATACCGCAGGTATCAGTACGTTATATGCAGGTGACGGTGGAATTATCGTTACGATTTAAGGCGATAGTCCAACAATGCTTTAGTTAATAAAGGTTTTTGCCATAGATAGAAATGAACGACGTCTTTGTTATCCAATACAAAGGCGTTTTTCGTTACTTCATTTACATGTGCAAAATGAACAAGGCAGTCTGTTCCGCACATTCCGAAGGCAGCAGGATTGGGTACCAGACGGAGAAATTTTTTGAGATTGCCGTACATGGTGACAAAACGGAAATCGTTTAGGCAGACTTCAACATAGAGGCCTTTCTTTTTGGCATATACAATATCACGGCGTGAAACATAATAGGTATCTTTTTCACCGCGGATTTCAACTAATGGCTCTCTGGTTTTATGTTTTTCCAGCGCTACGTCAATGATATGGGAAAGTTGTCCCTTGATGACCGGCTTGGTCAAATATGTGATTTGCTCTGCAGGACTTCCGTATGCAGTATAGTCAATTAGAGAAGAGCATAATACGATAGGAGAAGTAATGCCGAGTGTACGAAGTTTCTTGGCAATATCCATACCGGTTACAGTCTGCGTGGTCGGTGTATCGGTGCCGTTTGTAACATCAATGATAAATAAGTCGTATTTAATCGGTGTTTTCATGAGCGCATCTTCGCTGCCGAATGCATCAATATAGAGGACAACGTCGGTGTTCAAACGCTCGTCCTTTTCACGGTTTAGCAGTCGTTCAAATTGTTTCCGATCTGCAATGTTATCATCGCAGACAGCGATGTATAGAGCCATGATAGTACCTCCCCGAAAATGGTGCAAAAGCAATGGCGAAAATGATGCAATAGAATGATTTACATAAATGGTTTACATAAATCGAATAGTGTATGGAGTAAAGAAAATAAAAATAATAGCCAGAAGCATATGAACTGCAAAAATAATCGGTATGCCGATTACAAATACCTTATGCTGTGTCTTGTGACGAAATGTATACATTCCTATCCAAGCACCAAGACTTCCGCCAATCAAAGCAACTGCAAACAGAGTTGATTCCGGTATGCGCCATGCCTGCTTAATGGCCTTTCGCTTATCAATTCCCATGAGCATAAAGGCAAAGAGATTGAGTACAAGAAAAAATGCAAGGATAACCAATATTACAATATTCATAACCTTTATGACTCCTTTCGATATTTTTCTAAAACATAGTGTATTATGTGCTTCGCACATAATCGTCATTCGCCGCTCGTTCTGAACAAGCTGCGCTTTCTCCGACTCGCTAACGCTCATTGTATCATGAGGAAAAATAAATTACAACTGTGTTCCGGCACGGCGACTGGAACTGCGGTGTAACAGCCGGAACTAATTCGGTCCGTCGCGTTTAGTGCCGACGGACCGTCATTTTATTATCCTTCAAAATAACTTTCCACGAACAACATTTTTAGTCCGCCTGCAGTATAAGGACTGCCTATGATGAATAGCGTATAGACGCGCGAACTGCCTACAGTAATCTGTGAAGTAAGCAGCAAGTCTGCCATACAGGTTGCATTGGTGTTGCCAACAATAATGGGGATAACCTGAATGCCGATACCGCGTGCATTTGCGCCGGCGTTATTGGTTGCAGCGCCCAGAGCACAGGAACTGTCATAAACCAAAACGCGGTACTGTCCGGGAGTAAACTGCATGAAATTGCCCACATCTTTATATGCAAGCCCTTTTGCGATTGTTCTGCCGTCCAGCAGGGAAACATCCAGCGATTGCGTAATCGGTGCAAGATTTACAGCGCGCAGGCAGGAATTATAGAGTGATTTATTGCAGGAAGTATCTTCAATTTTGTAAAGTGAGGCAGCAAAACCTGTTGCAGCATTTGGACTTCCGTCAATATTGGCAGGGATAATGGAAAGTGTATAACTGTCACCAAAGTTGAAACGAAGAGTTTCCTGCACAATGTATCTGGAAGGGTTATCGGATGAGACAACTGTAACCAGTATGTTGCCCGCATTTTCCAGTGAATATGCTGTAATGTTGCCATAAGTCAACCCTTCTGTCAGAGCAACCCCATTGAGCAACACGTTGACAGCTTCGCCGTATTCCAATGCGTGCAGTACACGGATATTGGTATAACGAACAATGGGAACGCTTGGATAATTCGGCGGAATGGGTGACGCCACGGGTGTATCGGGGAAAGAAGGGAGCGTCATAGGAATGTCGCTGCCATTTGTGCCGCTGCAGGGAGTACTGGGAAATGACGGATTATAAACCGGGGTATCCGGGAAAGACGGTAATGTAGTTGGCGTATCCGATGGGTTGTAGACTGGTGTGTCGGGAAATGACGGCAATGTAGACGGTGTATCTTCATTTGTATCAACAGTTGTATTATAATACATATTTCTGCGCATGGTGATCCTCTCATGGAACATAGAATTATATTTTAGTATATGAAGGAACTCGCATTCTGTAGACAGTACAACTTGAAAACAATGAATTTGCGGTGTACAATATTGTTTAAATTGTAAAAGAGGTTGATAAAATGAAGATATATTTTGTGCGTCACGGTGAGACACAATGGAATAAGGAACGAAGATTGCAGGGACAAACCAATATTCCGCTCAATGAAAACGGCAGAAGAGTTGCTGAACTATCCAGAGAGGGAATTAAAGATATTACGTTTGATATTGCATATACCAGTCCGCTGGACAGGGCAAAAGAAACAGCACAGATTTTGTTGGCAGGACGAGACATCCCGATTATTGAGGATGACCGGCTGAAGGAAATTTCTTTTGGCGACAATGAAGGAGTTCATATTCCGGAACTGGTGGAACATAAGAGAGCACCGTTATATCAGTTCATCTGTGAGCCGGAGCAGTATGTACCGTCACCTGAGGCAGAAAGCCTTGAAGCGCTGTCTGATCGTTGCCGGGAGTTTTTGGAGCAAGTGATTATTCCGGCTGAGGGAAATTATGAAACTGTTATGGTAGCAGCGCATGGAGCGCTGATTTGTAGCTTGATTAGTTATTTGGAAGGAAGTCCAAAGAGTGAATTCTGGAATGGAAACCTGCAGAAAAATTGTGGCTTTACAATCGTAGAGTGCAAGGACGGAAAATTGAGCTTGCTGGATAAGGGCGTTGTGTTTTATGAGTTGATATAATATGAAAATTAGCATATAATATAACCAACTAAAGAATAGTTGAAATCTAAAGAATAGAAAGGATGACAATTATGAATCTTGCGAAAATCTCTACTAACGGTCAGATTACAGTTCCTGTGGAAATCAGAAGACTGCTTGAATTGAAATCCGGTGACAAAATTCTTTTTTATCAAAAACCAAATGGTGAAGTAGTATTGAGTAATGCGTCTGCTCAAGCCATAAAAAAAGCGCAGACAGCATTTGCAGGAGTTGCCGAGGAAATGGGCATTTTCAGCGAAGATGATGTACAAGAACTGGTGAATGAGGTACGTTACGGGAAGGAAAAATAGTATGCGCATATTGATTGATACCAACATCCTTTTTTCTGCATTGGTATTTCCTCATTCTAAACCGGCGCAGGCGCTACTATAGTATTTCAAAAAAGCGGCCGTGGTATTATGTCAACCACGACCGCGTTTTTATGTGATGCATTTCCTAATTCTTATTTCTTACTTCCTTCCACCTCAGCCATCTTCATAGCACGAACCTTGCATGATAATCCAAACAAGTTAATGAAGCCTTCTGCATCATGATGGTCATACAAATCACCTGTCGTAAAGGATGCAATGCTCTCATTATAGAGTGAGTATGGTGATGTAGTGCCGGCTTTGATGATATTGCCCTTATATAATTTGAACTTCACTTCGCCGGTAACATATTTCTGTGTAGACTCGATGAATGCCTGAACTGCTTCGCGTAACGGTGTGAACCATTTGCCTTCGTATACGATTTGAGCAAGTTTGGAGCCCATATCTTTTTTCAATGCATAGGTATCTCTGTCGAGAATTAACTCTTCCAACTGCTGATGAGCTTCCATTAAGATTGTTCCGCCCGGTGTTTCATATACACCACGAGACTTCATACCTACAACACGGTTTTCAACGATATCAACAATACCAATACCATGCTTGCCGCCAAGTGCATTCAGTTCACGAATGATATCGGAAACCTTCATCTTTTTGCCGTTTACGCTCTTAGGAATACCGCCTTCAAAGGTCATTGTGACATATTCACCTTCATCCGGTGCCTTCTCAGGTGTTACGCCAAGAACGAGCAAGTGGTCATAGTTTGGCTCATTTGCGGGATCTTCCAGTTCCAGACCTTCATGGCTGATGTGCCAGAGGTTACGATCACGGCTGTAACTGCTGTCTGCAGAAAAAGGAAGGTGAATGCCGTGTGCCTTGCAATATTCAATCTCAGACTCACGGGAATCCATGGTCCATTTATCATTTCTCCATGCTGCAATAATCTTTAAATCGGGAGCAAGTGCCTTGATGCCGAGCTCAAAACGAATCTGGTCGTTACCTTTACCGGTTGCACCGTGGCAGATTGCGGTAGCGCCTTCTTTTCTTGCAATCTCAACCAAACGCTTTGCAATAACCGGTCTAGCCATGGATGTGCCGAGTAAGTACTTATTCTCGTAAATAGAATAGCCCTGTACACATGGGATGACGTATTCATCGCAGAACTCATCAATCACATCTTCAATATACAATTTTGTTGCGCCGCATGATTTCGCACGTTCCTCTAAACCGTCCAACTCTTCGCCTTGTCCGCAGTCAATACATACGCAGATAACATCGTAGTCGAAGTTCTCCTTTAACCAAGGGATAATTGCGGTTGTATCAAGTCCGCCTGAGTAAGCCAAAATAACTTTTTCTTTCATTATGATAACCTCCTAATAATATGTTCTATCAAAACATTACAGTTGTTTGAATTCCTTATGATATGTAATATACATCAACACAATGAATAAAGCAAGTATAAAATGCATGAAAAATGAAATTTTATGCATAAATTAAATTTATAGTTGCATATTATGCATTTAGGATGTATAATTATGCAATCAATCCATTCTTGTATTTACCTATTAGATGCGATATGATAGAGAAAGCGATTTATAATTGGAGGAAAAACATGAAGAAAAAGATTTTTATAGATGGCAGCGAAGGGACAACGGGATTAAGAATTCATGAGCGTTTTGAAGGACGTGACGATGTGGAACTGTTATCTATTTCGCAGGAACTTAGAAAAGATGCAGCAGAGAGAGCACGTTTAATCAATGCTTCAGATATCACATTTTTATGTCTGCCGGATGCAGCAGCAAGAGAAGCAGTTGCAATGGTTGAAAATGAGAATGTACATATGATAGATACTTCAACCGCACATCGGACCGAAGCAGGCTGGGCATATGGTTTTCCGGAACTGTCTACAACTCATAGAGAAGCAATTCGTACAGGCAAGAGAATTGCAGTGCCGGGATGTCATGCAACCGGGTTGATTTCCGTATTATATCCGCTTGTGGCAGGTAAGATCATGGCAGCGGATTATCCGGTGAGTGCCTTTTCATTGACGGGCTACAGTGGTGGCGGTAAGAAAATGATTGCGCAGTACGAGGCTCCGGACAGAGATGTTGAATTTAGCGCACCGAGAGAATATGCACTTTCTCAGCAGCATAAGCACCTAAAGGAAATGAAAGCAGTTGTAGGGCTTAAGAGAGAGCCGTTATTTTCCCCGATTGTAGCAGATTATTACAGTGGCATGGTGGTGTCTCTTCCTATCTATATGGATTTGATGCTTAAGAAGATGTCACTTGAAGAACTACACAAATATTATGTAAACTACTATGCAAATGAGAAGTTTATCAAAGTGATGCCGTTTGGCGCAGAGGCTGAGCAGAGTGGATTTATGAGCGGCAATGGCTGTTCCGGTTGGGACGGATTAAGGATTTTTGTAACCGGAAATGAAGATCGTGCCGTTATATCCGCACAGTTTGATAATCTTGGCAAAGGCGCATCAGGCGCAGCAGTACAATGCATGAATATATTGCTTGGTTGTGAAGAAGATAAGGGGTTGGTATTATGATAAGGACAATGACGATAGAAGATTATGATCAGGTATATGCACTGTGGAAGAGTATTTCCGGGTTTGCAATGAGAAGCATTGATGATTCCAGACAAGGAGTTGCGTCATTTCTCAAAAGAAATCCGACAACCAGTGTGGTTGCAGTGGAAGACGGTAAAGTGGTCGGTACCATTTTATGCGGACATGACGGCAGAAGAGGATGCTGTTACCATGTGTGCGTTTCACCCGATTACAGACGCAGAGGAATCGGAAAATCCATGGTGGTACATGCAATGGAGGCGCTGCACAAAGAGAATATCAGCAAGGTGTCCTTGATTGCATTTACGAAGAATGATGTCGGCAATGCATTCTGGAACCAGATGGGCTGGACAAAGCGCGAGGACTTGAATTATTACGATTTTGTATTGAATACAGAGAATATCGTGGCGTATAATAGATAAATGAGCATTTATACGGATGGAGATATGATATGTTAAGGACAGCATTGGGCGAAATACTGGATACATGGTATTTGCATAATTATAAAGCATTTTTTGTTGGCGTGTTGTTACTCATGACCTGCGTGGCGGGCTACTTGGTTTATCGCTTTTTTGCATGGCTGTTTCATCGCAAAATCAAGCATGTGAACCCCATTGCTCTTTGTTGGAGAGCACTGTTAGTTGCATTGTGTGGGGTATATGGATATTTTCTTGTGGCGATTACAATCTTGTCGCGAGAACCAGGTGATGTGGGCACGGGTCTCAATCTTGAATTGCTTACTTCTTTGACCGGAAGTAATTATATGAGAATGCAGGCATTTGAGAATATAATGCTGTTTATTCCGTTTGGTGTGTTTGTTGCACTGACTTTTTGGACCTTGTGGGGCAGGTGCGGAAAGTTTTGGTTTAGCCTTTTGTGGGGATTTTCCTGCAGCCTGCTCATTGAATTGACACAGTTGATATTCGAATACGGAATCTTTGAATTGGATGATATTGTGATGAATACACTTGGCTCACTACTTGGCTATTTGGCGGTATTTGCGCTATGGTGTATTTGGACATTTTATCGAAAGTTCTGTAAAAAGTTAAGACCGGTGGTACAGGTATTTGCGATTGTATTGATTCTTTCGATGATTTTTGACTTCTCGTCAGATGTCGGTGAAGAATCGCAGAGTCTGAGTGAACTCGTGACGCAGCAGGTAGTCATGGTGTTGGATGTATTTGTTCCGGGAGAATGGACCGGTACGCGGCAGGCTCAGATGGTTGAAGCGCTTGATCCGGTTGTTCGCAAAACGGCACATATGGCAGAGTATGCATTGCTTGCCGGAGCAACTTTCTATTTTCTGTATGAACGAAAACTGCGCGGGAAAAAGTTATATGCGCCAACATGGCTCTTTTGTCTGGTGGTCAGTATTGCGGATGAAATCAATCAATTGTCCGTGGCAGGCAGAGAGGGCGCAGCAAGAGACGTCGGTTTTGATATGCTGGGCGTGACAATCCTGCTTCTGATGATTTACGGATATGACAAATTCAGACGAAGACACTGGATTACCTAAAGTTGAAACAAGCAAGATTATGTTAACCGGATAAATTGAATTGTATTAGGAGGAAATTAGGATGAACTATCAAATAATAAATGGCGGAGTGACCGCCGCAAAAGGCTTTCAGGCAACAGGAACAGAAGCAGGAATTAAATATGCAAACCGTAAGGACATGGCAATGATTTATAGTGAAGAGCCATGCGTGGCAGCAGCAACATTTACCACAAATGTCGTAAAAGCGGCACCTGTTTTATGGGACAAGCAGATTGTTGACAATGCGCCATTCTTACAGGCAGTTGTTGTAAATGCAGGCATTGCAAATGCAGGCACAGGACAACAGGGCATGGAAATCTGTGAGGCAACTGCAAAGAAGGCAGCAGATGTGTTACATATTCCTGCAAACGCTGTAGCAGTCGGTTCAACCGGCGTCATCGGAATGCAGGTTCCCGTTGATAAGATTAAAGCAGGAATTGAGAAAATGGTACCGAAGCTTGGCGGAACATTAGAAGACGGACTCATTGCAGCACAATCCATTATGACAACAGATACGATATCCAAAGAGGCAGCAGTGACCTTTGAAATCGGTGGCAAGACTGTGACTCTGGGCGGTATGTGCAAGGGTTCAGGCATGATACATCCCAATATGTGCACAATGCTTGGATATCTCACGACGGATTTGAACATTTCCAAGGAACTTTTAGCAAAGGCATTGAAGGAGGATGTGCAGGATACCTTTAATATGATAACCGTAGACGGCGACACCTCTACAAACGATACACTGCTGATTCTGGCAAATGGGCTGGCCGGCAATCCGGAGATTACATCCGAGAATGAAGACTACGCGATTTTCAAGGAAGCACTAAATTATGTAAACCAAACATTAGCTAAAATGATGGCAGGTGACGGAGAAGGTGCAACGGCACTAATTGAAGTGAAGGTCATCAATGCAGATACCAAGGAAAATGCAAAGCTTCTGAGCAAATCAGTTGTCGGCTCATCATTGACCAAGGCGGCTATCTACGGACATGACTCAAATTGGGGCAGGATTTTATGCGCACTAGGCTATTCAGGGGCTCAGTTTAATCCTAATATAGTTGATATTGCTTATGAAGGAAACGGAAAGAAAATACAAGTTTGTCAAAAGAGTATGATGGTTGATTACAGTGAAGCGGAAGCAACTGAAATTCTGTCATCACCGGAAGTGACCATTCTGGTCAATATGAATGCGGGAACGGCAAGTGCCACTGCATGGGGTTGCGATTTGACATATGATTACGTAAAGATTAACGCAGATTACCGTAGTTAAAAACCGCAGTGAGAGGAGAATTTCAATATGGATTACATGAACGAAAACTTACATAAGGCAGAGGTGCTCATTGAGGCACTCCCTTATATTCAACAATTTAACAGAAAGGTAATTGTTGTGAAATACGGCGGTTCCGCGATGACAGAAGAAGAATTAAAGCGTAATGTCATCAAAGATGTAACACTCTTAAAACTCGTTGGTTTCAAGCCCATTGTGGTACATGGTGGCGGCAAGGAAATCAGCAAATGGGTTGGTAAAGTCGGTATGGAGCCGAAGTTTGTCAACGGACTACGCGTAACCGATGCCGAAACAATGGAAATTGCCGAAATGGTACTTGGTAAGGTGAATAAATCACTGGTAACCATGGTGCAGGAATTAGGTGTTAAAGCGGTTGGCATCAGTGGTAAGGACGGCGGACTTTTGACTGTAGAGAAGAAATATTCCGAAGGGGAAGACATCGGTTTTGTCGGAGAGATTACTAAGGTTAACATAAAGATATTAGAAGACCTATTGGAAAATGATTTTCTTCCGATTATCGCACCAATCGGATTGGACGAAGATTTCAATACCTATAATATCAATGCTGATGATGCGGCATGTGCAATTGCGAAGGCAATGCATGCAGATAAACTGGCATTTTTAACAGATATCGAAGGTGTCTATAAAAATCCGGAGGATAAGAGCACATTTATCTCCAGATTGACCGTGAGCGAAGTAGACGGATTGATTGAGAAAGGTTACATCGGCGGCGGTATGCTTCCGAAACTCAACAATTGTACAGAAGCAATTAAGAGTGGTGTTAATCGGGTGCATATTCTCGACGGCAGAAAGCCACACAGCCTGTTGGTAGAGTTCTTTACCGATACCGGTATCGGAACGATGTTTTTCCCGGATGAGGCGAAGGAAGAGTTAGAATAACATGAAAATGAAATAGTGGTTAACATAACGCACTTTGACATGAGTAGAGGAGAATTCATATGACACAACAACAATACATAGAGGAAGCGGAGCAAACGCTGCTTCATACCTACAATCGTTATCAAATTGTGTTCGATAAAGGAGAAGGTGTATACCTTTATGACACAGACGGTAACAAGTATTTGGATTTTGTAGCAGGGATTGCAGTACATGCTTTTGGACACAGCAACAAAGCTTTGAATGAAGCAATCAAAAAGCAGGTTGATCAATTGGTTCATATTTCAAATTATTATTACAGTGTACCGGCAATTGAAGCGGCAAAAAAACTGACAAAGGCAGCCCAAATGGATCGCGTTTTCTTTACAAACAGCGGTGCAGAGGCAATTGAGGGTGCAATTAAATCTGCACTCAAATATGCGTATACAAGGGACAAAGTAACCGGACACGAAGTAATTGCAATGGAACATTCTTTCCATGGCAGAACCATGGGTGCACTTTCTGCAACCGGAACGACAAAATACCGCGAGCCGTTTCAGGCATTTTGCGGAGCAGTTAAGTTTGCCGAATTCAATAATTTGGAAAGCGTAAAGGCTTTGATAAATGAGAAGACTTGTGCTATTATTTTAGAGCCGGTGCAAGGTGAGGGCGGTATCTATCCGGCAAATCCGGAATTCCTTCAGGGGATTCGCAAAATCTGTGATGAAAAAGATATTCTGTTGATTTTTGATGAAATTCAATGTGGTATGGGACGTTGCGGTGCAATGTTTGCATGGCAGAAATACAATGTAAAACCCGATATCATGACAGCAGCCAAGGCGCTTGGTGGCGGGGTACCGGTTGGAGCATTTTTGATGACACAAAAGGTTGCGGAGCAATCACTTGTGGCAGGCGACCATGGTTCCACTTATGGTGGCAATCCGCTTGTGACGGCAGCAGTCAGCAAGGTGTTTGATATCTTTGAAGAAGATCAGGTAATTGCACATGTCAATGAGGTGACTCCGTATCTTGAGGAAAAACTTAAAGCACTTTCAGTACAATATGATTGCATCAAAACGTGTCGTGGCATGGGATTGATGCAGGGAATTGTATTTAACAAGCCGGTGGCAGCTATCGTTAATAAAGCATTGGAAAAGGGATTGCTGCTGGTTACGGCAGGTACGGATATTATTCGTCTGGTGCCTCCACTTATTATCACAAAAGATAATATTGATGAGATGCTTTGCATTTTGAAGAGTAGTATAGAAGAAACGCAGGGAGTATAGAGTTATATGAAACGACCACCTAAATTAATTTCAATCATGCTGGTTTTGGCATTGCTTGGCGGAATGATGTATGTGGCAATGTCGGACACAGTGACTGAGATGGTCAATACCACTTCATTGCAAATTGTAGGCAATGAAGTAATTGATACGACAAAAGAGCCGGAGGCAGAAGACGAGCCGTTGATACTTTGGTATGCGGATGAAGCGCTGACGGAATATTTGAATAGTATGGCCTTGGCTTATTACGAGGAATATGGCGGCACGAAAGTGACGCCTGTACTCGTTTCAGGTGTGGA
>DATESB010000095.1:0-6456 GCA_035271065.1 Lachnospiraceae bacterium
TATTTCAGGTATTAATCTTACTAAGGTAGTTGTCGAGGGGAAGGGGGATTCCTTTACATTTAATGGTGAAGTAAAACAACAGATTATTCTGCCTAATGCTGATGATTCGATTGATCAAAAAATGGCTTTTTTTCAAGATGAAATAAACCGGTTTAACCAAGAAGAACATATAAAAAGATCCCGTCGTTCGTCTGAAATATCCAAAATAATACGACAGATATTATCTCACAATCGATGTAAGTTGGAGTCGATTAAGTATTATAATACAGAATATGGCCTTGAAATCGAATACGCAATACAAGCTCGTAGCTCTGCATTTTTTTCATTCTTGGAAGAAGCACTGAAAAGCAATGAATACCTTGTTGCTTCATCAGTCAGAATCAGAAGTTATCTTGAGGGTGATACCATTTCTGCAGTAATACGGTTCAGATCTGGGATAATGTTGGATGATAGTGATACCGATTGGGATATTTTATCCGAAGAGGGGATTTCAATGACTGCGGAGGAAATGGCTGAGTATTTTGTTTCTCGTCGAGCCACTCCGGTTGCATTAGAAAATGAAGTTGTTGAGCCAGAAGCTGTAATCTATTCAACATTAATCCGTAATCCGAGCTTTTTGCAATATGTTGGATTCGCAGGAACTTCCGGCGGAGAACAATTTGTGTTAATAAAGGATATCAAAAAAGATACCATCGTAAAGATCAGTAATAATCCTGAACAGGTGGATTATTTTATGTCGAATAATGTGAATAAGTTGGAGCTCAAGTACGAAGGAACTCTTTATGAGGTAAGAAAATGAAAAAAGTATGTAGTATTGTTTTATTTGTCTGTCTTTTTTGTTTTGGTTGTGCAACGAAACAAATTATTGGTGACAGCACTCGAATTGATATGTATGTTATGATTTATGATTACGAAAATAACGGACTTCAGAATGTATCAGTCTATATAAATAATGAATTAGTTGGACGTACAGATATATATGGTCGGTATTTATTGGCATTGAAAGAGGGAAAAGACTATACAATACGGATTAAAAAAAACGATTATGAAGTGATGGAAAAGGAATTTACTTTTGACCCAATGTATGTGATGTATTTTCAGATAGGTAATGCCGCGCAAATATTACATTTAGCTGAAGAAGCCATGGATGATGCAAGTTATGAAGATGTTCTTGTCTTGGTAGATCGAGTTTTAAAGCTTGACAATTCAAGAATTGATGCTCTATACTTGAAATCCATAGCCTATTATAAGCTGAATCAGCATGATGAGGCTCTTGATGTTCTTAAAAAGTTAGTTCCTTTGGTAAAAAACGGTGATACTATTTACGATCTTGAAAAACATTTACAGACCACAAGTACTGTTTCTCATTAAACTGGAAGAGTTATGAGGAAAAGAGCGAAGACGCTGATCATTATGGTGTGTGTCTCCATTGCTATATTACTGTGTTTCTGTCTTTATTGTGTCAACCATTCTTTAAAAACAAACGAATTGCTGTTAAAGGCAATTAGTAACGATCAAAAAAAAATTGTTGAATTGATACAAGATTATTCGGATAAAAACGCACAACACCTTGATAAAGTATTGTACTCAATGGAAAGAATGCTTTCCGCGGATAAAACTGAACAATCCAACACGACCTCCGGTTTGGGAAAGATTGAAAATATGTTATATGCCATTAAAAAAGAAAACACCTTGTTAACGGAAAGAATAGAAGCTAATGCACATGAGAATACTCAAATTACTTATGAAATGAATAGCAAAATATCAGATATACAATCACTACTAGAAACCGAAGCAGACAATACCATAATTGATATTCTTACTGAAACGGCAAGCCATGACTATATTGAAAAGGGATTAGAATATTATACGAAGAAAGAATACCTACCGGCATATTTGGCTTTTTCTCGGGCATTACAGTATAACCCAAATAATACTACTGTAGTTTTCTATCAAATTTATTGCTTGTACCTGGGAAGTCATACCAAACGTTTGGATTTGGAAACATGTCAAATTATTCAAAGCGGGATAGAAACTATACGAGAATATGGATTTAAGAGCATTGAACAGATAGGGTTTACAGAGACTGATATGTTGCAAACAATAACGGCTATAGAAACAAATATTAATGAACAGTAATGGCATGGAGGAATGTAATAATGGGACGGCAATATAAAAAAACAATAAAAATTAACAAGGAAATTTACATTTTAGCCTTTCTTTTGATAGCTGGAATTACAAAGGCTTATTGTGAGGAAATCGTAATCATGCCGATTTCTTATTATGAGAATAGAATACTTCAAGTTTGCGATCATGATATTACTATGGATATTGGAGAGAGACTTGATCGCTTTCACACCGTTCTTATTGACAAATCCCTTCCCTCAATACGTGATGCAGGGATAAGTGAAGATGATCTTAAGCGCGTAGCTAACATGTTGGCGTATCGTAATTCCAATTATATACTTTATGGTTCTCTCCATAATGAAGATGTTTTTCTCCGTGCAGAATTTCATTTGTATGATAGACGGAATGAAAGAACTGAAGTTTTTTTCTCCAGTGATAATACAAATCAATATGATCGATTGATACGAACTGTAGCAGATAATATTCTTGATTGGCTACACACCAGAAGAGATAAAAGTGGAGATTTGCAACATGAAATTCTGACACTACGGCAAGAAATCGAACAAATAAAAAGTAGTGAGGTATTAAGTAAAGATGAGGAAGAAAAAGAAGAAGAAAAGCCACCAAGAGAGCCACCGATAAAAGAAGTGACGTTGCGTATTCCTGTTCGATTTGGTTATTGGACCTTTATTAATAGAGAATGGGTTGAGCGTGTTCAAGGAACGTTCGAAGGGAATACCGGAGTAGAGTTTATTCCCGAGTTGCAATTTCCTGCAATCGGAGGAATGCGTAATGAGATCTCCTTTGATCTATTATTGGGTTACCGGTTTGGTATAAATGCTGGTACTGATCCGATAAATGTTCATGGTATTATTGTGAATCCTGGTATAACCTATCACCTGAATTTCTATACAAATAACTGGGTATTGTTTGGGATTGGTTTTCTTTATGAATATAGAATATGGAAAATCGAAGAAGAATCTTTCGGTGTTGCGTCTGATTACAATCAGGCATTGACCGGGCTGTCGGTGTTTGGAGGATATCGTTATCAATTCAACCGTTGGGTCTCGGTCGATCTTGGAACTAACGCTTATATTTATTTTGCCAGCGGTGCATCACTGGTAATGCATCCGTATCTGGGGACAACCATAACTATTCTGGGTGGTGAAAATTCATCCCCAAGAAAATGATACAATTGCAGGAGATATCAATATGTCAAGTAGAAAAAATTTGAAGATTCTTTTTATCATTGCTTTATTATTATCTGGTTTATTTTCCTGCGATAACAGCTTATTTAACGAAACGATAAAACGTGATGAGCCATTTCAAGATGTAGTTAATGTTGAAAGCATCAATGATGGACTTGCGTTATCAATACGTTGGAAAAGTGATAATGGTGCTGATGGGTATCGGTTGATGCGAAGTGTTGAAGTTCAGAATGGCTACAGTGAATTCACACAAATTTATTATGGGACAAAGACAGGGTATACGGATCTTACAATTGAACAAGACAAGTCTTATATGTTCCGATTGGACAAAGAACGAGGAAACAAGATCTTTGAAGGAAAGGACGTAACGGTTTATTTAGCGGCAAGGGATATCCCGGTTCCTGGGGTCATCACAGTAGAAAGCATGAATGAAGGGAAAACAGCATATTTGGCATGGGATGCTGACGATTGGACCGAATTGTATGTTGTAAATAAGACAGAAGTAACAAGCTTGGGGATAGACTTCAACGATGAGACTATAACAAAGGCTTATGAAATATATAGTAAAACTAATTATGTGGATAATGATATTGATACAGGTAGAAGCTATGCATATCGTCTTGATAAATGGCGCGAAGACAAGGTTGTTGAAGGAACGGAGATCGTTATATTCGAGAAGAGTCGATCATTACCATTCCCTGGTGCAATCACTGCCAAAAGATTGAGTGATGGTACAGCGGCATATTTGACCTGGTACGATGATCCCGGTGCTGACTCTTATCGTGTAATGCGCGCTATGAATGATGGAAGCGAAGTAAAATTTACACCTCGAGAAGAAGGCAATGATGGGTATTATTCACAAGGCCCAACGGCTGCCCTCGACAATGCAATTGAGGATGATAATTCGTATTTATACCGGCTCGACAAGGAAAGGGACGGTACCTGGTATTTAGGAAAAGAAGTAACAGTTGTTTCAGCTGCGAAAGCTATTCCTGCTCCGGGTGTTGTTACAGTGCGAAGTATGAATGAAGGTCAGACAGCATATTTGGTATGGGATCCTGACGAATGGACTGAACGGTTTATAATAAAAAAGACGGAAGTAACGAGTTCAGGTATAGACTTCGCGAATGTTACTATAACAGAAACTTTTGAATTTTCTGGAAGAACCAATTATGTGGATAATGATATTGATACAGGTAGAAGCTATGCGTATCGTCTTGATAAGTGGCGAGGAGAAAGGGTGGTTGAAGGAACGGAAATCGTAATTTTCGAGAAAAGTCGATCTTTACCTTTCCCTGGTGTAATCACTGCCAAAAGTTTGAATGGCGGTAAAGCGGCATATTTGACTTGGCAAGCTGATCCTGGTGCTGACGCGTATCGCGTAATGCGCGCACTGAATGATGGACCCGATGTGATCTTTACACTTCGTGAAGAAGGCAATGACGGGTATAATTTGCAGGGAGATACAGCTGCCATAGACAGTGCACTTGAGGATGATAAGTCGTATTTGTACCGGCTCGACAAGGAACGGGACGGTACCTGGTATTTTGGAAGTGATGTAACCGTTTTTTCCCGGACGCGACCAATGCCCTTTGGAGAAGCGCCTGTAGCAAATGGGTTCAGGTCGGACGGAAAAATATCTCTTCAATGGACATTTGATGAGGGTGCAGATACTTACGTGTTAATGCGTCGATATGATGATCCATTGATAAATGATTTCGATGAATGGGAACCTGTATACGAAGGATCTGATGAAAATTACCTTGATGAATCGGTGAATCATGTACAATCCGGTCGGTATGAGTACCGCTTGGACAAGCGAAGAAACGGTGATATTTATCCTTGGACCAATTTAACAACTCTTGCGGTGGCGTGCTCAACAGATGAAGATGCACATGAACCGAATAATAAAAAGGAACAGGCAACAATAATCGAAACGTATCGTATAGCAAACATTTATTGTTTTGGATACAGCGATAACAGGATAATTGAGGATGGAGACTGGTTCAAGGTTTCCATTCCCGCAGGGAAAACCGCAAATATTTCAGTAACCTATGGAAATCAGATAGATGATAATTACCTCATGCTATATCGATTAGGACAAACCCCAACAACAATCACTCATAATGTGGCATTTAAAGTGAAAAATGATGGGCTTACACAACAATTTGTACCATTTTCGATTGTACCTGATCAATCTAGATTTTTGACAAATGGGAGTGGAGGAACGGTTATATCCTATACAATTACCTGGGTGTCAATAACTGATGATTAACAAGGAAATGAAAAAAATGAACAAACGAACCGCTTTGGTGCTCATTATTTCTATCATAACCCTATTGATTGTTGGATGTGATCTTCCAACGAGTGATTCTGTAGACAATAGGGAAGGATTTTCCGATGTAATAACGATTGACAATTTTCGGGAAGATGCTTCGATAGGATTAAAATGGCGGCAGGATAAAGGAACGGATTATTATATCGTTAAACGGAGTATAGACGAGCTTTACGGAGCTGGTAATTTTGAAACTATATATCAAGGATCTGAATTGTCTTATATAGACAGTGACGTAGAACCTGATGTACGGTATCTTTATCGGTTAGATAAAGTATATGATGGAGAGGTTCGTTACGGTGAGCAAACATCGCTGGGAGTTGGAACGCGTGGTGAAGTAGACGAATACGAACCAAATAATGCAAAAGAAACAGCAACAGAATTAAGTAATAAATTAAACGGTATGATTTTCTACTACCGTTATTCAGATGGCCGGGTATTGGGCGATATTGACTGGTATAAAATATATACTGGTGTTGGTAACGGTGTAAACCTGCGTCTGATTGAGAGTAATGCAGGGCTTGTTAGTTCATTTTTTATTACCGTTCCTGGACGGCCTCAAATTTCAGTAGAAGATACAAAAATCATCCGGATAGATAACAGGAGTGCAACCGACGGTTACATTTCTTTTGGTATTTACCCGGAGGTTGATGAATATGTTGTCAATGGTGCTGCCGGTGGAACAATTCGAAAATATCAGTTAGAAATTGTTTCAATAACAACAAATAGCGGGGTTGAGGGAAGTGATCCCGATCCTGATCCCGATCCCGATCCTGATCCCGATCC
>DATESB010000096.1:0-14523 GCA_035271065.1 Lachnospiraceae bacterium
CAATTGGAAGCACTCAGGTATGCACACTTTCTTAAGCCGGATGGCGTCATTATCGCAAATGACCAGCGAATCGACCCTATGCCGGTAGTTATCGGTGCGGCCGAGTATCCGGCGAATATCCTAAGTGACCTTGCTAAGAAATATAAGGTCATCTCTGTCGATGCGATGGCAGAAGCAAAGAAACTGGGTAACCCCAAGGTATTCAACGTAATTGTACTTGGAATTGCAGCACAGCATATGGACTTTTCCAAGGAAGATTGGCTGACTGTCATCGAGAAAACTGTTAAGCCGAATACAGTGGAGATTAATAAAAAAGCGTTTGAAACAGGCTACACGATGTAAGTAGTCCCGAATGGACATAAAGCCTGTATTGCGCAGTAATTATAGAAGGAGGCGATATCATGATTTGGAATGAAACCAAAGAATGTATGAGCAGAGATGAAATGCAGAGTTTGCAGAGTGCAAGACTCGTTAAGCAGGTAGACAGAGTCTATCATAATGTAGAATTCTATCGTAAGAAAATGCAGGAAGCAGGATTGGAACCGGGCGATATCAGAGGCTTGGGGGACTTATCAAAACTTCCTTATACAACTAAAAATGACTTAAGAGATAATTATCCGTTCGGACTATTTGCAGTACCACAGTCAGAAGTGGTTCGTGTTCATGCTTCCTCAGGAACAACAGGCAAGGCAACCGTAGTCGGATATACAAGAAGAGATATTGAAATCTGGAGTGAGTGTGTGGCAAGAGCAATGACACAGGCAGGCATCACAAAGGATGATAAAATACAGATTGCTTACGGATATGGTTTGTTCACAGGTGGACTTGGTGCACATTATGGTGCTGAACATCTGGGAGCAACGGTTGTGCCGATGTCAACCGGTAATACCAAGAAGTTAACAACGATGATGCAGGATTTCGATGTAACTGCAATTGCATGTACTCCGTCGTATTTATTACATATTGCAGAGGTGCTTGAAGAGTCAGGCGAAATCAATAATATCAAGTTGAAAGCGGCTATATGCGGTGCAGAGCCATGGACAGAAAATATGCGTCTGCAAATTGAAGACAGATTGCACATTAAGGCTTTCGACATTTATGGCTTATCTGAGATTATGGGACCTGGCGTGGCATGTGACTGTGAATACCATAAAGGATTGCATGTATACGAAGATTATTTTTTACCGGAAATCATCTCACCTGATACACTGAAGCAGGTTCCTGAGGGTGAAACAGGTGAACTTGTATTTACAACATTAAATAAAGAGGGCCTGCCACTAATTCGTTACAGAACGAAAGATTTGACGAGTATTGACTACAGTCCTTGTGAGTGTGGAAGAACGCTTGCAAGAATTTCAAGATTCAAAGGACGTAGTGATGATATGTTGATTATCCGTGGTGTGAATGTATTCCCGTCACAGGTCGAGGCAGCGTTGTTAGAAGTAAGTGAGACAAGTCCTAACTATCTGTTGATTGTTGACAGAGTCAATAATCAGGATACGCTGGAAGTACTTGTGGAAGTTGACGAGAAATTCTTCTCAGACGATATGCGTGCGCTTGAGTCATTGACAAAGACCATCACAGGTGTATTGAAGCAGGCACTCGGTCTTGCGGTTAAGGTGAAGTTGGTTGAGCCTAAGACTATCGAAAGAAGTGAAGGAAAAGCAAAACGAGTGATTGACAAAAGACACTTAGTATAGGATATTTATAGTATAGAAGGAGGGTCATACTATGGCGGTTAAGCAGGTATCGGTCTTTATGGAGAACAGAGAAGGCAGGCTGTTGCAGGTTACAGAGACTTTGATGAAGGAGAGTATCAATATTACATCCCTCAGTTTGGCAGAAACTTCGGATTACGGAGTGTTGCGCCTGATTGTATCAGATCCGGAGAAGGCGCTTGCAGCATTAAAGGCAGCAGACTTCTCATGTAGGATTACGAATGTGGTAGCAGTCAAGGTTTCACATGAGACAGGCTCTTTTCATAAGATGTTAAAGGAACTGAAAGACATCAACATTGAGTATATGTATGTACTTTCAACAGATGAATACGCTTCTATGATTTTGAAGATTGCGGATTATGAGAAGGCAGAAGCATTGTTAAAGGCTAAGGGATATGAATTGTTGAAGGATGACGAAGCATATAAGGCAAATATGAAATAGGACATGATAAATGAAGCTGACTCCCTCTAATTGGGTGAAACCAATCGAGGGAGTTCTTTTGTATATTGTTATGATGATGATTGTGGGGAGAAATAGTAATGATGACATGCAGAAACCTATTTAGAAAAATACCGGCAGGATTGATGATTGTTCCGCTATTTCTTGGAACAATCATTCATACATTTTGGCCGCAGATATTGGAAATCGGATCTTATACGACAGCAACATTTTCTAATGCAGGTGCTGCCACAGCACTGGGCATTCAATTGGTATGCATTGGAAGCAGATTACAGTTTCGAGAGATTGGAACAGTTGCAAAACGGGGCGGTATTCTGCTTTTGTCGAAGTTTTTTGCGGGCTTTCTGGCAGTATTGTTTATTGGGAAGATACTGGGGACAACAGAACTTCTGGGAATGAGTCTGCTTGCAATTGTATGTGCGGTAAGTAATACGAACGGAAGTATTTATCTCTCGTTGATGTCTTTGTACGGAGATGAAAAGGACGCTGCAGCTGTTCCGATTATTACTGTGAATAATGGACCCTTTTTCCCACTATTAATTTTGGGGGTTACCGGAATGGCAACTTTATCATGGGTGACAGTGTTGGCGGCTCTGATACCTGTCATTGCAGGAATGCTTCTTGGCAATATCAGTACGGATGCAAGAAAGTTCCTGGAACCGGGTGTGGCGTTGTTGTTGCCGTTTATTGGATTTACCCTTGGTGCGGGGATTGATTTAAAGGACGTTTGGCATGCAGGTATGGCAGGAATATTGCTATCACTTGTTGCTTTGATTGTTGGCGTGGGTATTTCTTATCTCTTTGACCGATTGCTTGGAAGACGGCCAGGTTATGCGGCTGTTGCGGCGAGTGCAGTGGGTGCAAATGCAGTAGCGGTTCCCGCTGTGATTGGAGTTGTTGATGCATCATGGCAACCTTATGTGGCATCTGCTACGATTCAGATTGCAGCAGCAGTTGTGGTGACAGCGCTTCTGATACCACTGATAACAAAGAAGGCAGCAGTTAGTCATTAAAGCGTTCCAAGGGGCTTTACAAGACATATACGTTTACTTTTTTATATCAAAATGGTAAACTGATTAGGAAAGTTTTATGGAGGGTATATCAATATGTCGGCTACAATTGCAGATATAAGAGAACAGACAGGACTATCACTTGCAACAATTTCAAAATACCTAAATGGCGGTAATGTTTTACCGGAGAATAAAGTGAAGATTGAGACTGCGATCAAAGATCTTCATTATGAGGTGAATGAAATTGCCAGAGGTCTTGCAACTAATAAGACACGTACAATAGGGGTTATTGTATACAGCATTGAGAGTCTGTTTAACGGAACCTTACTCAGATACATTGGGGACAGCCTAAGAAAGAGCGGATATGGGCTGTTGATTTGTGATTCTTGCAATGATGAGATAATTGAGGCACAGAATGTTCGCTTCCTAATCAACAAAAAGGTTGATGGCATCATTGTTGTACCGGTGGCAAGGACATCGGATTTTTTAGAACCGGCTGAAAAGGTTGGTATTCCGATAGTATTGTTAGATAGAGGACTGAAAGATGCAGAATTTGACTGTGTCAAGATTAATAATAGACTTGCAGCGTTTCGTGCAGTTAATCTCTTAATTGCAAATAATCATAAAAAGATTGCTGTGATTTGTTCCGATGCATCGGTTTATACAGGCTACGAACGATATAAAGGGTATAGGGATGCGATGCAACAGGCGGGATATCCGATTTCGGATGCTTATGTCATGATGGGAGTACATGCTATTGAATACGGATATGAGAGCATGAAGACACTTCTTGCACTTAAAGACAGACCAACAGCGGTAATTATGAGTAATTATGAAATTACACTTGGTGCGGTCATGGCTGTGAATGAACTGGGTGTATTATGTCCGGAAGATATTTCTATGATTGGATTTGATGATTTGATTCTTTCGCATGTTGTTAAACCTAAGATGTATATGGTGGTTCAACCGATGAAAGAGATGGGCGAGAAAGCAGTTGAGATGTTGCTGAAAAGAATTAACAGTAAGGAACAGGAACTTCCTGTTGAAATTGTAATGAGTACAATTGTTCAGGAAGGCGATTCGATTGCAAAGATATAAAATTTTTTGCAGAAAAACGAAGCGCTTCGTTCAAAATATCAAAAATAGTATTGACATCTTAATGAACGAGTAATATAATTCAAATGAAACACGCGATTATACAATGAAAATGTACAACGCGTTCATTTTACACCACAGAGCGAAGCGCTTCGCTCTAATAGCGAGGGACGCATGGAAAAGCGATTATTAGGAATTGATATTGGAACATCTGCATGTAAAGTGGCGGTTTTTAATCAAGCTGGTGAAGTTCTGGCGCAATCCAACCAGCCATATCAGGTTTATTATCCGGATAGTGGCTGGGCTGAGCAGAATGCTGATGAGTGGTGGAATGCCATCTGTAACGGCATCAAAGATGTATTGGCGCAGGAACAAATACAGGCGGATGATATTTGCGGGATTGGAGTAGATGGTCAAAGTTGGTCAGCGATTCCGGTTGACAGAAACGGCAGGGCATTAGACCGTACACCAATTTGGATGGACACCAGGGCAAGACATATTTGTGAACGTGTTAAAGCAGAAATAGGAGAAGAACAGATATTTTCCATAGCGGGAAATGATTTTTTGCCTTCCTATACAACACCGAAAATGATTTGGTTTAAGGAGAATAAACCTGAAATATTTAATCGTACCTATCAGTTTTTGCAGAGCAACAGTTACATTGTTTTTAAACTGACCGGTGTTATGAGTCAGGATTATTCACAGGGCTACGGAATTCATTTTTTCGATATGAATAAGTTAGCTTATGATGAAGCACTTGCGAATAAAATGGGGCTTTCCAGAGAATTGGTTCCGGATTTATATCCGTGTGATGCAGTTGTAGGAGAGGTAACAAAAGAAGCGGCGGCATTGACAGGACTAAGAGCAGGAACTCCGGTAGTGGCAGGTGGACTTGATGCAGCCTGCAGGACACTTGGAGCGGGCGTTTATCAGGTGGGACAGACACAGGAGCAAGGCGGTCAAGCGGGTGGGATGAGCATCTGTACGGATCGGGCACTTGCACATAAGAAATTGATTTTAAGTGCACATGTTGTGCCGGGACTATGGCTTTTACAAGGCGGAACAGTTGGCGGCGGTGGCACACTAAAGTGGTTTCGACAGGAATTTGGGCAGGATTTATCCTTTGATGCATTAACTGCGGAGGCAGAAAAAATAGCTGCAGGAGCAGACGGAGTTACTTTTTTACCATATATGGCAGGGGAACGTTCTCCTATATGGAATCCTGATGCGAAAGGTGTCTTCTACGGACTTTCGTTTGACAAGACGAGAGGACATATCATTAGGGCAATTTTAGAAGGAGTGGCTTTTTCTTTAGAGAATAATCTTCGGACAGCAGCAGAGACAGGAATAGAGGTCAAGAACTTGAATGCAATGGGCGGAGCATCCAATTCCATACTGTGGACGCAGATTAAAGCAGATGTAACAGGAAAGACCATTCAGGTACCAACTTCAGATACAGCAACAACTTTGGGCGCAGCTTTGCTTGCAGGAGTGGGATGCGGTGTATATCGGAATTATGAGGAAGCCATCGGACAGACAATTGTGATTACCAGAACGCAAGAGCCCAACCTAGAGAATTATCAGATTTATCAGAATGCGATGAGATTATATCTGCAATTATATGAAAATCTGAAACATACATTTTCTGATTATTAAAATTAGGGGGGAACTTCAAATGAAAGCCGGAGTGGTACATGTAAAAAATGATATTCGTTATGAAGAGATTGATAAACCGAAAGCTGAACCGGGAAAAGTATTGATCAAAGTAAAGTATACAGGTATATGCGGATCTGATGTACCAAGGGTCAATGGAGATGCGTGCCACTTCTTTCCGAATGTTTTGGGACATGAGTTTTCAGGAACCGTTGAAGAAATCGGAGAGGGTGTTACAACACTGAAGCCTGGGGACCGCGTTGCGGGAGTGCCTTTGGTACCATGTATGAAATGTGCGGACTGTCAGAAAGGCAATTATTCATTGTGTAAGCATTACAGTTTTATTGGATCTAGGGAATTTGGAAGTTTTGCGGAATATGTTGTTGTGCCGGAAAAGAATGCCGTAAAATTCGATGACAGCGTTAGTTTTGAAAAAGGTGCATTCTTTGAACCGGCAACGGTGGCACTACATGGTCTCGGACGGGTAGATTATAAAGGCGGAAAGACAGTTGCGGTACTTGGCGGAGGAACCATTGGTATGATGACCATGCAGTGGGCTAAGATATTCGGTGCCAAGAAAGTGGTGGTATTTGATATTCTTGAGGAGAGATTGGAACTGGCCCGTCGTCTGGGTGCTGACTACGGAGTGAATTCAGGCAAAGAGGATTTTATGGACGAGGCAAATCGCATTACGGATGGTTGCGGATTTGATTACGTCTATGAGACAGCAGGTAACACCATTACGATGAAAATGGCATTTAAACTGGCGGCTAATAAAGCTCAGGTCTGCTTTATCGGGACACCAACCAGAGACTTGGCCTTTGGTGTGAATGAGTGGGAAAACATGAATCGTAAGGAGTTCATATTGACGGGATCTTGGATGAGTTATTCGGCTCCGTTTCCGGGTGATGAATGGGAATTGGTTGCACACTATTTTAAGACCGGAGAACTCAAATTTGATGATTCTTTCATATTCCAAAAGATACCGTTGTCGCAGATTGATGCTGCGTTTGAAATGTATCAGACACCGGGCAAGGTTAAAGGAAAGATTTTAATTGACAGTGAGTCATAAATAAAACAAAACAAACAATACATAAGGAGGTATTAACATGGGAGTTGACGCATCAAAAGTACCACAGATTACATTATATACAGGAGATCAAGTGCCTTGTATCGGGATGGGCACATTCGGTTCGGATCGTTTTACTGCAAAGGAGGTATCTGATGCCGTAGCAGGAGCAATCCGTGTAGGTTATCGCATGTTTGACTGTGCTGCATGTTATGGAAATGAAGACCAGATTGGTGAGGTGTTTCAGAAAGCACTTGATGAGGGAGTTGTGGAAAGAAAAGATCTTTATATCATGACAAAGGTATGGAATGATATGCACCGCGAGGTGGAAAAGTCATGCAAAAAGAGTATAGCAGATTTGAAATGTGACTATATTGATTTGTTTTTCATTCACTGGCCATTTCCGAATTATCATGCACCTCATTGCGGAGTGGATTCCCGCAATCCTGCTTCCAGACCGTTTTCGGTAGCAGAATTCATGGATACATACAGACAGTGTGAGAAATTAGTAGATGACGGATTAGTCAGACATATCGGTATTTCGAATATGACAATTCCGAAGATGGAAGCAATCATGGATCAGTTTCGTATCAAACCGGTTGCATGTGAAATGGAATTACACCCATGCTTCCAGCAGCAGGAATTGTTTGACTATTTAGTAGCAAATGATATTCAGCCGATTGGATTTATGCCGCTTGGTTCACCGCAGAGACCGGAGAGAGATATGGAGCCGGGTGATATTGCAGATATGCAGATACCGGAATTTAAGGCAATTGCACAGGCACATGGTGTACATCCTGCTATCGTTGCTCTGAAATGGGCAGTTCAAAGAGGCCAGATACCGATTCCATTTTCAATCCATGAAGTGGAATACGTGAGCAATCTGCAATCTACCATTACAGAGCCGCTGACAGAGGATGAAATGAAAGTAATTGCTACTTTGGAAAAGAACAATCGCCTTGTAAAAGGGCAGGTGTTCTTGTGGTCAGGTGCAAATGATTGGCATGATCTTTGGGATGAAGATGGTGTAATCGTGGATTGTCCGGATGCAAAATAAATAATAACAGATACAACACAGGTGTCGAGATTAGGATGATTTTTGGAGGCGAAAGTAATGGATGCAATGCGCTTTATGCTGCAAAAGAGAAGAAATGGTATGCGATATGCCGGTATTCCCTCTTTCTGCACAGCAAATGATTTGGTAATAGAAGCATGCCTGAAGCAGGCAATGCGGTTTGACGATTATGTACTATTGGAGGCAACGGCCAATCAGGTTAATCAGTTTGGCGGTTACACCGGTATGCAACCTGCGGACTATCGTGATTTTGTCTATCAGATTGCAGATGGTATCGGTTTTCCGAAGGATAAGATTATTCTTGGCGGCGATCACCTTGGTCCGTTAACGTGGCAGGATGAGTCGGAAAAAGATGCAATGGAGAAGTCTGTGGATCTTGTGAAACTCTTTGTGCTTGCGGGATTCAAAAAGATTCATTTGGATACAAGTATGAGGGTTGCGGATGATCCAAAGAATCAGGTGCTGTCGGATGAAACAATTGCAAGAAGAGGTGCAATTCTGTATGAGGCATGTGAGGAAGCGTATCAGGAACTGCTAAGAGAAAATCTGGATGAAGTCAGACCTGCCTTTATTATTGGCAGTGAGGTGCCGATTCCGGGAGGAGCACAGGAAGCAGAGGATTCGATTCAGGTGACCAGCCCGGAAGCAGTTGAACAGACGATGCATGTCTATCAGGAACAATTTGAGAAACGTGGGCTCAAGGATGCATTTAGTAACATCATCGGTATTGTGGTACAGCCGGGCGTGGAATTTGGAGATGCGGATATATTTCATTATGACAGAGTTAAGGCTTCACAACTTACAAAAGCAATGAAGAAGTATGACAATATTGTCTTGGAAGGACATTCTACGGATTATCAATCTCCGGAGGAACTGCGCGAGATGGTTGAGGATGGAATTGCGATATTGAAGGTGGGACCGGCATTGACATTTTCGCTGCGCGAAGGATTGTTTGCCCTTTCCATGATGGAAAAATTGCTGATTCCGGAAGGAAAACAGGCTGGATTTATTGAAGTTATGGAAGAGATTATGACCCAAAATCCTGACAATTGGAAGAAACACTATCATGGCTCGAATGAGCAACTTGCAATTAAGAGAAAATATAGTTTTTCAGACAGATGTCGCTATTATTATGCGCAGCCGGAAATGAGAGAAGCAATACAGAAACTATTCAAAAATCTTACTGAAGTGGATATTCCACTCAGCATGCTGCGTCAATATATGCCACAACAGTATATTAAGGTCAGGGATGGATTCCTTTCGATGAATCCAAGAGACTTAGCGGAAGATTGTGTAATACATCTTATAGAAGACTACAATTATGCAACTAAGTTAAATTATGTGATTGGTGATGTTTTTTGCGGATAGAAAATAGTCTATTGATATGGAGGGATAGAGATATGTTAAAAGGAATACCTAAGATTTTATCTCCGGAATTACTTAAGGTTTTGGCGGAAATGGGTCATAGTGACAGAATTGTAATTTCTGACGGAAATTTTCCGGCAGAATCAATGGGAAAGGATGCAATTGTAATCCGCTGTGATGGACATGGTGTTCCGGAACTGTTGGATGCGATCTTAAAAGTATTTCCATTGGATTCTTATGTGGAAGATCCGGTGAATCTTATGGAGGTCATGAAGGATGACAATGTAGAGACACCTATCTGGGATACCTATAAGGATATCGTGGCAAAGTGTGATGACAGAGGAGCGGCAGCAATTAGGAATATTGAGCGCTTTGCATTTTATGAAGAAGCCAAAAAAGCATATGCAATTGTTGCAACAGGAGAATCGGCGCTATATGCAAATGTGATGTTGCAAAAAGGTGTTGTTATAGAATGAAAATGTCGAAAAAGCGCTTGACACATAGGCTGTCAGGCGCTAAAATTTATTTATAAGTCGAAACGTTTCGACAGCACATATGAGGAGGGCATACTATGGCAGCTACAATCAAGGATATTGCGCAGAAAACGGGTCTTGGACTTGCAACAATTTCTTCCTATTTGAATGGCGGAAAAGTAAGGGAACCGAATCGCGTATTGATTGAACAGGCAATCAAAGAACTTCATTATGAAGTGAATGAAACAGCCCGCAACATGCGAACCAATAAGACGAGAACAGTAGGCATGATTGTTCCTGATTTGACAAATGAGTTTTATGCCGGAATTGTTTCGGAGACAGAAACTGTTTTACGAAATCATGGATATGCCACTATCATCTGTGATTGCCGAAATGACTTAAAGCTTGAAGCGGAAGCAGCAGAATTTCTCAGTCGTAAGCGTGTGGATGCTGTGATAGATATTCCGATTGAAAGTGATGGTTCTCATTTGCATCTGTTCAAAGACGGAAATGTTCCGATTCTGTTGATTGATCGTGAAATAAAAGATTTGAATTGTGATTGTGTATTGGTTGATGATGCGGCAGCAGCTAAGAATGCAGTCAACAGTCTGATGAAAATGGGACATACGAGAATCGGCATCTTATGTGGCCCCGAGGATGTTTATACAGCAAGTGAAAGATTAAAAGGATTTCGGGCGGCATATAGTGAAACATCTCATCGTTTGAAGGAAGATTGGATTGCTCATTGCGGTTATACCATTGAAGAGTCAGCACAGGCAATGGGCCAGTTAATGCGTAAATGTCCGGAATTGACAGCGGTATTTGTTGCCAATTATGAATTGACGGTGGGTGCTATTTTGGGTGTCAATGAACTTGGACTCAGAATTCCGAAGCAACTTTCTGTTATCGGTTTTGATAATACAGAGTTTGCAAAGGCTGTTACTCCGAAGTTATCCATTGTAAAACGTCCGGTAAAGGAGATAGCAGAAAAAGCAGCAGAGACAATATTAAACAGACTCGGTGGCGACAAAGAAACTCCGCAGACATGGTATTTACAGGCGACAACGATAGATGGTGAATCAGTAAGAGAGTGCAGCTTCTAGGCGGCACTCTCTTACAAATAATACATATATAAATAGATATTTACAATTTTAGCACTTCTTCCACGATTTCAACTCCGTCCTTGATGCAGTCTGCACAGGAACGAAGCATTTTTCCTGTCTCAATTCCTTTGATATCCTTGCATATGGTAGAGCCGACTTTGGCTTCAAATTTTGCTACCAACTCTTTTGATAACCGATATGTTTCGGCTTTTGTTGCGGGTTCATCTGTATTGCCGTCACTGTTCTTAAAGCCGGCAAGCATAATAGCCCCGGTCAGGGCACCGCAGGTACATTGAGTACCACCCATGCCAAGTCCGAAGCCTTCTCCGGCACGGAACAAGGTGGCGGCATCAACGCCGATTTCATCACAGAATGCACAGGCTACAGCCTGACAGCAGTTGTATTTTTTGTCATGATTTGCAATTGCAAGTTCCTTTTTTGTCATGGTTTTTGTCCTCATGTTTTGATTAGTTGTGTAAATGTAAACAGTTACGAATAACTATATTATAAATGCAGAAATGGTATACGGCAATCAAAACCTTTTCAACCAAATGAAAAAATGATATGATATTGACCATAAATTACAACATCTCAAACCGTATAGTGAACAGACGGATGAGGGAAAGGATAAAACGTGACCGACGAATTATTCGAAGCAAATATCCGGCGGATACAGCAGGGAGACAGGGAAGGGCTGAAGCAGATTTATGAAGCCTATATCGCATTTATCTATTCTGTTATTTTCGATATTCTGAAAAATAAAGAAAGTGCAGAGGATGTAACAAGTGAATTTTTTATCAAGTTATGGAACGTAGCAGGACAGTATAAGTTTGGCGGTAAGCATCGCGCTTATCTGGCAACGATTGCCCACAACATGGCAATTGACTACATACGCAAGAACAGACATGAGCAGACGGTAGAGGAAATTCAGGATACTGTTGATGTCGGGATGGCGACCACAATCGGAGCAAAGTCTGAGTCTGTGGAAGAAACCGTAATCAGTAATCTATCCATGAAAGAAGCAATTGCAACGCTTAAGGAAAATGAACAGCAGATTCTGAATATGAAGATATTCGGAGAAATGACCTTTCAGGAAATAACCGATGTGCTACAGATACCAATGGGAACCGTAACGTGGCGATATCGAACTGCAATTGAAAAGTTAAAAAAGACCTTATCGAAAGAAGGAAAGGAGGTGCGGCAATGAGTGAGCAGGAAAAGGATATGAAAAAACTGAGTGAGCAGGATATGACGAAACTGAGCGAACAAGAACAGAATGTGAAAGAATTAACCGAGCAGGAACTGCAGGAAAACAAAGCGATTGAGCAGGCATATCAAGCAGAGATGCTCACGGAGATTCCGGATTTGTGGGATAGGATTGAATCAGCATTGCCGGAGAAAACACCTTCCGAAACGTTTCAAACAGAAAGTCAAACAGAAAGTCAAACAGAAAGTCAAACAGAAAAACAGCCAAATGCCAAGAAGGTTTTGAGATTCCGATATGTGAAAACTGCAGCACTGATAGCAGCAGGAATCTGCATCGTATTAATGGTACCGATGCTTTTATCAATTGGAGGACGTAAGTCTATGTCATCGGACATGGCAACAAGTGAGTCCGCTATGGATATGCAAAGTGATGCATCCGCAGCAGAAGCAGTTGCAGAAGAAGCACCTGCAGCAGAAGAAGCAGCAGAGGAAATGGCAGCGGCAGAGTCTGCACCGGAAGAAGAAAACGCGACAGAAGCAGATGAGGAATTGGCAGCACCAGCATCAGATGAAGCAATAGCAGGAGAGGCATTGACCGAGAGCGCAGCAACAGCGGAAGATACAACGGAGCAGGAGTCTGTCCAAAAGGAACTGGCAGAAGATAAGAATAGCAATGCGGCGCAGAAGCAGGCGGACACTGATAGAGGATTTGATGAAGATGCGCTATACACCGAGGGCGTGAAGATTGAAATCATATCGCAGGATACGACAGAAGCGGGCAGTGTTGACGGATATTGTCTCTTTACCGTCATGGTATTGGAAGATGCATCTGGTATGTATGGAGAGGGAAACATCTGTGATGTATATGCCGATGAAGAATTCACTGAAAAATTAAAGCCCGGTAAAACAATTATCGTAACGGTGGTTAATCCCAAACCGACTTCAAGCAGCAAATTAGAGTTATATATATTGGAAGAAGAGACCGCGGGTTGATGAGGAATTATTTACCAGAAGTTTGAACGAAAATATGGTCAAACTAATATTGATAATATGACGGTTTTATTCTAAAATAGAAAAGGTGAAAATGATATCACTTCACAATATTTCAACAGGAAGAAGCATTTACCATAATGGATAACCAATATAGATCGACTGATGAAGAAGAACGCAGGGCTCGTCGCGCTGAGCATGTGAGACAGATGAAACGTGAAAAAGAACGACAGGCAAAATTCCGCAGAGCTATGCGAATTTGCCTGCCGGTTGTTTCGATTGTGCTTGTAGCAGGCGCATTGATTTTTGGCGGCATTAAACTCTTTGGTGGATTGTCGAATGATGAAAATGTACAGGCAAACGATGTTGAAACAGATATGTTGGTGGCTGCGGGTGACGGCGTCAATACGGCAGTAGGTGGGACGCTGACCGACCAGCAGGCAAAAACGGCAGGATCAACGGAAACGCTACAGCCGACAGAGGAGCCACCGACAATAGAAGAGATTCAGGAAACAGCAGTACCATATGCAGCAACTGTGTCAGAAAATACAGTAACGTTTGATGAGGGTATTATCAGTACACAGGCTATTCTGGTTGATATGGGAACAGATACCATTTTGGCCGAACGGGACTCAGATGCAGTCATTGTTCCGGCTTCGATGACAAAGGTTTTGACGCTGCTTGTGGCAGCAGAGCATGTAACGGACTTGGATGATACCTTTACGATGACGATAGACATTACTGATTTTTGTTATCAGAATGATTGCAGTTGCGTTGGTTTTTTAGATGGAGAAACAGTCAGTGTGCGTGATCTGCTCTACGGCACCATTCTGCCTTCCGGTGGTGATGCAGCGATGGGATTGGCAGAATATGTGGCAGGTTCGCAGGAAGCCTTTGTAGATATGATGAATGCAAAACTGGAAGAACTCGGACTGTCTGGTACAGCGCATTTTACCAACTGCATCGGAACTTATGATGAAAATCACTATTGTACCATTTATGATATGGCAATGATTATGGAAGCAGCAATGGATAATGAGTTGTGCAAAGAAATCTTATCAGCGCATACTTATACAACATCGTTGACGACTGAACACCCTGAGGGAATCACCATATCAAATTGGTTTTTGCGTCGAATAGAAGATAAAGATTCAGGCGGAGAAGTTCTTTGCGGCAAGACCGGATATGTGGTTGAATCCGGTAACTGCGCCGTTAGTTATGCAGTTGGGCCAAGTGGAAATGAATACATCTGCGCCACAGCAAATTCCAGCAGTACCTGGCGCTGTATCTATGATCATGTAGATAT
>DATESB010000097.1:0-5071 GCA_035271065.1 Lachnospiraceae bacterium
TCCAAGCACAACTACCTTTCCTGTCGTTTCCTCACGAAACATCTTCTGATCATTCGGAATTCTAACCAATAATTTGTTACCAAGTCCAATCGCCCAATTGCGATCCACAGCTGCAATTAAATTCATCGTTTTCTCCCTTTTTTCACACCGCAATCGGAATGTTTTCTACTTGAGGCCCTGTGATATAATTTTCAACCTTCACGTCTTCTCTTGTAAACTGATAGAAATCCTTAATCTCAGGATTGATCCAGAAAGTCGGTGCATCATATGGCTCTCTCGTAATCAATTCCTTGATAATAGGGATATGTCTGTCATAAATGTGAGCATCTGCAATCACATGCACAAACTCACCAACATACATATCACACACCTGTGCCAACATATGTATCAATACAGAATACTGCACAACATTCCAATTATTAGCCGCCAGAATATCCTGTGAACGCTGGTTCAGAATTGCATTCAATGTCAGTTTATCTTCTCCCGGGCGTTGTGTCACATTAAACGTCACACTGTATGCACAGGGATAAAGGTTCATTTCGTGTAAGTCCTGATGCACGTAGATATTCGTCATAATACGACGGCTGAACGGATTGTTCTTCAAATCATAGATGACTCTGTCGACCTGATCCATCATACCTTCTTTATACTGGTGCTTCACACCCATTTGATAACCGTAAGCCTTACCGATAGAGCCGGTCTCATCCGCCCACGCATCCCAAATATGACTATGCAAATCATTCACATTATTGGACTTTAACTGCCAGATCCACAACATCTCATCAGTTGCACTCTTAAGCGCTGTCTTACGCAGCGTAATAATCGGAAATTCCTTGCGCAAATCATATCGATTGACCACACCAAACTTCTTAATGGTATATGCAGAAGTACCGTCTTCCCACTTTGGACGCACCTTCTCGCCCTCGGTGCTGACTCCATTTTCCAGTATATCCGAACACATATCAATAAATATCTTATCCGCCAGACTCATATTCAAACACCTTTCTCTTCTAGTTTTAAGACTGCTTATCTCTGTCCCACTTATCGCTGAGTGAGTTGATTTGATCCGCAAATTTCGCCAAATCTTTATTTGCCACACCTTCATTCTTGAAAATAACAGCCATCAAGCGCTGACCTGCTGCCACAAGTCTGTCAAATACAGCTGCTGCCGCTTTTGCCTTCTTCGGTGCAACGCGCACACCCTCTGCCTCGTAGATGCACTCATTCTTCTGCAAATCAAAACAGGTTCCGCTATATGGCGCATATGTATCAAATCCGAAATGCTCATGCAGATAATCGGCATACTCATCACAGACCGTATCATCACCATGCACGATAAATACACGCTCCGGCTGCTTCTCAAATCCATTAATCCAATCCGTCAAACCACCCTTATCCGCATGTCCGCTGAGTCCTTTCAAGGAAGTTACCTTGGCACGTACTTCAACCGTCTCACCAAACAACTTCACTTCCTTGGCACCCTCCACAAGCGAACGTCCCAGCGTACCGATTGCCTGATATCCCACAAATAAAACCGTACATTCCTCACGCCATAAATTATGCTTCAAATGATGCCTGATACGCCCCGCCTCACACATACCGGACGCAGAAAGAATAACCTTGGGCTCCTCATCAAAATTAATGCTCTTTGATTCATCAGATGTAATAGAAAGACTCAAACCGCCGAAAGAAATCGGGTTAATGCCCTTATTGACCAGTTGCATTGCTTCTTCATCAAAACATTCATAAATATTCTTATTAAATACATTCGTTGCTTCCACAGCCAACGGACTATCTACATATACTTTGAAATGTTCATGTCCGTGTACCAATCGTTCTGCCTTAATCTTACGCAGAAAATAAAGCATCTCCTGTGTACGTCCAACCGCAAATGAAGGAATGACAACATTACCGCCCTTATCAAATGTTTCTTGCAAGAGTGCCGTCAGTTCTGTCACATAGTCAACCCTGTCGGCATCATGATAACGATCACCGTAAGTGGATTCCATAACCACATAATCGGCTTCTTTAATTAAACCGGGATTCCGAATCAAAGGCTGATTCAAATTGCCGATGTCACCGGAAAATACAATCTTCTTGCTTCCTTCCGGTTCATTTACCCATACCTCAATTGCTGCTGATCCGAGCAAATGTCCCACATCATTAAAACATACTTCTATCCCTTCACAGAGCTGCACCTTCTTACCATAGTGACATGGTACCAGACACTTAATTGCGCCGTCTGCATCCTGCATATTGTAAAGAGGAACATATTCAGACACACCTGAGGAACGCTTCGCCTTACGGTTTCTCCACTCTGCCTCAAACATCTGAATGTGCGCACTGTCTCGCAACATAATGTTACACAAATCTACGGTTGCCTCTGATGCAAATACCTTCCCGCGAAAGCCTCTTGCATATAAAAGTGGAATCAGACCGGAATGGTCAATATGGGCATGCGTCAGCAATACATAATCAATCAGCGCCTCATCCACCGGTATTTCGACGTTCTCATATAGGTTCTGCCCCTGCTCCATACCGCAATCAATCAGAATGTGTTTCTTGCATGCATACAGGTAATGACAGCTTCCCGTGACTTCATGTGCCGCACCTACAAATGTCAACTTCATAGAATATCCCCCTTGCTCTTCAGGCGTTCCTGCTTGAACGCTTTCCCTGAATTGTTTTTCATACCTATTACTATGATACCACTAATTGATGCAGAATTGTATTCCATTTATGATAAATTAATTTGTTTCATCAATTCAACCAATTCATACGGAGAATCAATCACATAATCCGGTGCCTCTACCTTGCCAAATCCATACGCTGCATATACAATCGGAACCCCTGCTGCCTTACAAGCATCCGCATCCATCTGCGTGTCACCGATATAGATTACGTTCTCTAACCGATTACGCTCCATAATCAGTCTGATATTGTCTGCTTTCAATAAGCCTGTATCCCCCGGACATGCATGGTCTATAAAATAAGGCTCAAATCCTGTTGCATGTAGCATTGTCTCGATGTATCCCGCCTGACAATTGCTGACGATAAACAATTTGAAGTCCCGACTCAATTCCTGTAATGTCTTCTCAAAATCCGGATAAACCGTTCCCATTTCTTTCTTTAAATAAGCATGCTCATATTCAAAGCACAGCGGACCAAGTTCCGCCTTTTTCTCCTCACTCTCGTTTGGAAACAGCGCATCGATAATCTCTCCCATAGGTCTGCCAAATAGTGCTTTTAAATCATCCGCTGTAATGTGTACGTTCCTGATGCCCGCCTGTCTTATCGCTTCATTCCACGCCTTTTCCACAACTCCCGTTGAATCCCAGATAGTTCCGTCTATGTCAAATATAATTCCGTCTATCATTTGCTCCTCCTTAGATATCGTTAGATATAGATGTTAGATATAGATATAGAAAAAAGTCCGTAAGCATTAAACTTTACGAACTTTTCAAGAGCGATAGACGAGACTCGAACTCGCGACCTCCACCTTGGCAAGGTGGCGTACTACCAACTGTACTACTATCGCATATATTACCTTGTCTGAATGGTGTTCCAAATCAAGACAAGTAATAATATACTATATGAAAAGTTTTTTGTCAATGCCTCTTTTTTCTTTTTTTATGTTGAATTTTTCTGACCGCAAAAACCGTCATAATAATACCAATTACAATTGCAGCAATCACGATAATCGCAGTCACTACCGTTTTTGTTTTACTCGTACTTTCAGGTGTTTCAATCTCTACTATGGTGATGTCATCTATTGTATTCTGCAATTCATCTTCCCATAGAGATGTGTTCGCGCTGATTGTATTGTTTGCAGAGACATCTCCATTGATAGAATCATCTTCTTTTGCGGAATTCCCTTCTTGTGCCGAATTTCCCGACAATGTATTTCCCTGTAAAGGATTTGAAGTTAAACCTTCCTTATCAGTTTCGCCTTCGTCCTGCTGTTTTTCAGGTGCTTCAATGGCAACCGGTGCACTGTCGGTATAGAGTTCATAATTGTTATAAACCCTCACGATGACATTTCCGGAGAATCCGGTCGGCGGAGTAATTGTTTCCACATGTTCCGCTCCACTGCCCCACAGAGAAAGTGGCAGGAATGTAAGCCCTCCGTCATAACTATAGGTGCAATACATCAATTTGCTTTCAGGTTCCTTGGCGGTTACTGTAATCTCAACAGCATCATCTGTATATGCTGCCTTTGCGGATACTGCTTCCGGTTCGGTTAAGTCCGGCATCATCGTGGTCGTCGGTACATTCACAGGTACGGTCGGCACTACATCTGCCTGTACAACACCTTTCTGCAAGCCAAAATACTTCGCAACTGCTGTTGCATCCCTGACGCCTAACTGACGCCATGCATCAACGGTTCCGATGCGGCTCCAATCCGTATCATTATCAATATAGCCATGCTCCACAATAATTGTCGGCACATTGTTTGTTACACCGTGGCGGATAATACCATAATAGTCAGTTCCTGAATTACCAATCCTTGTCTTGCTTCCTTTATTAACAGCACCGGACGCTGTTAACTGTTCCAAAAAGCAACTTGCCAAGCCTGTTCCCGTTGCATAGTGCTGTCCAAACGCAGAGGTAAACACCTCGGCACCATAGTAATTATGTTCTGCCGATGCATTATAATGAAGACTAATCAATACAGTTGCACCGACGCTTTTGGCAAATGCAGAGCGGTCAGCAAGTTTGACAACCTGATCGGTTGTACGTGTCATATAAACGGTAACATTGCCGTATTGTTCCAATTCTGCTTTCATTGCCTCGGCAGTAATTAACGTCAAATCTTTTTCAACAACATTATTATATTCTGCTCCCAGTTCCTGTTTATCTGTTGTTCCCGGCCCACCGTGCCCCGGATCAATCACCACCACCACATTCGACATTGCCATGGTTTTCTTGCAAAACAGAAAAAGAGGGTCTAATATCGATAGCGATAAAACAACTGCCAATATCACAATATGGAGTATATTACGGAATAATCTTTTCATCTTTTGTTTTCCTTTTCGGAAATGTGTATTTACTTATTTTTATCCTATATGAC
>DATESB010000098.1:0-7602 GCA_035271065.1 Lachnospiraceae bacterium
ACATAAGATGGATTACAACAAAAAGAAGAGAAGAAGAACAAAATCAGTACAGGATATGTATGGAATCGGGTTAGATACAAGACCGTCTTCCAGAGCATCATCAAGTGCAAGAACCATGAGTTACAGCAACTATACCTATAAGGGTGACAATGGTGGCAGTAATGGTGGCATCGGATTAACGATATTTGGTGGTTTGCTTGTGGTAGCGATTATTGTTTCTTGTGTATTCTATTATTTGAATTCAAATAAAGAACCGTTTGTGTATCCGACGGATGTTTTGACGATTAGTGGTGTATTAACAGATATTTATGGTGGACAGACTACAGCTGTTGTGGGAGATGTAGCAGCAGATGCAGGTGCAGGAACTACAGAACCGGGAACCACAGATCCGGCAGCAGTTAATCCGGCAGGAGCAGCAACATCTGCGTATCCGGAAGCAACCTCTCACGAGGAGTTACTGACACAGATAGACAGTGCTTTGGCAGCAGGTGACACAAGTTTTATCACAACGAAGTTCTTATGTAAGGATACTGAGGGAAGTTATATCGGATATTCAATCGAGACCATCAATGCTTTTGTAGCATATATGATGGCTAATCCTGATAAGCGGGCAGCATTTATTGCAAGTGTAGCAGATGCCAATGTATATTCTACATTAAATCAGGAGGTATACTATCTGACATTACCAAAGATTGTATTCTCCATTAATATCGGATATGCAGATACAACAGTATCAACATCGACGTTCCCGGATGTAGTAGTAGACGGAACAGAGACACTTGAGCAGGGACCACTACTTCCGATGATATACAAATTTACAGTATCCAATGCAACATGGAAAGAGCCGGCATCACAGGATATCGAAGTAACACTTGATAAAGCAGTGATTGGAATCAATATCGGACAGTAAGAGTAAGTGATATAATTTGGTATTTACAAATCTGGAAAATGGGTGTAAACTGATTTCGGATTAAATGGAATGTAATCGCAACAGAATATGATACCAATGGGGGTAGACATCAAATAAGGGAAGACCTTATCGATGCTTACCCCATTTTATTTTGGGAAAGGATGTGGCAGCATGAAGCAGAGAAATCTATATGACCCGCGGTTCGAACATGATAACTGCGGAATCGGAGCGGTCGTTAATATCAAAGGAAAGAAGAGTCGGGCAACCGTAGAAAATGCATTAAAAATAGTTGAAAATCTTGAACATAGAGCCGGCAAAGACGCCGAGGGAAAGACAGGAGACGGAGTAGGAATATTGTTACAGATATCCCATAAATTCTTCGCAGAAGCTGTGAAACCCCTCGGCATTATTTTATCCAAAGAGCGGGAATACGGAATTGGTATGTTCTTCTTCCCACAGGATGAATTACAGAGAAACCAGTCAAAGAAGATGTTTGAGATTATTGTGAAGAAGGAAGGACTGGAATTCTTAGGCTGGAGAGAAGTGCCAACAGCACCATCTGTACTCGGACACAAGGCTGTTGAGTGCATGCCGTGCATTATGCAGGGATTTGTAAAGAAGCCCGAAAATGTAAAAGAAGGCATAGACTTTGACCGTAAACTTTATATTGTCAGAAGAGTGTTTGAGCAGAGTACCGACAATACCTATGTGGTATCCTGTTCCAGCAGAACCATCGTATATAAAGGTATGTTCTTAGTTGGACAGTTGCGTACTTTTTATGCGGATTTACAGAGTGAAAAGTATGAATCCGCCATTGCGATTGTACATTCACGCTTCTCAACCAATACAAACCCAAGCTGGGAGCGTGCACATCCGAACAGATTTATCGTTCACAACGGTGAGATTAATACCATACGCGGAAATGCAGATAAGATGCTCGCCAGAGAAGAGACCATGGAATCAGAGCATCTAAAAGGTGAACTGCACAAGGTTCTGCCTGCAATCAATGCAACCGGATCTGACTCAGCAATGTTAGACAATACACTGGAATTTTTGGTGATGAGTGGAATGGAACTGCCACTTGCAGTCATGATTACCATTCCTGAGCCATGGGCTAATAACAAAACCATGTCACAGGCAAAGAAGGACTTCTATCAATATTATGCAACCATGATGGAGCCATGGGACGGTCCTGCATCGATACTGTTTTGTGATGGCGATGTAATGGGTGCCGTGCTTGACAGGAACGGTTTGCGTCCTTCACGTTACTATATTACTGATGATGACCAATTAATCCTGTCATCAGAAGTCGGCGTGCTTGACATTGACCCGAAGCATATTGTGAAAAAAGAAAGACTGCGTCCCGGCAAAATGCTCTTAGTAGACACGAAAAAGGGCATGGTAGTTGACGATGACCATCTGAAACAGGATTATGCAAGCCGTCAACCCTACGGTGAGTGGCTGGACAGCAATCTGGTTTCCTTAAAGAACCTTAAAATACCAAATGAGAAAGTGCCTGAGTTCACATACGAAGAACGTCAGAGAATGCAAAAGGCATTTGGCTATACCTATGAGGACTATAAATCAAGCATTCTTCCAATGGCAAAAGACGGTGCAGAGGCCATTGCTGCTATGGGTGTTGATACACCGCTTGCAGTATTATCAGATAAAGAACAGCCGTTATTTCATTATTTCAAACAGTTGTTTGCACAGGTAACCAATCCGCCTATTGACGCAATCAGAGAAGAAATCGTTACATCCACAACGGTATACATCGGTGAGGATGGTAACCTTTTGGAAGAGCGCGCAGAAAACTGTAATGTGCTGAAAGTAAATAATCCGATTTTGACAAATACAGACCTGCTGAAAATCAAAACGATGAAGGCAGATGGCTTCCATGTAGAGGTTGTACCGATTATTTATTACAAAAATACAAGTCTGGAAAAGGCGATTGAACGCCTTTATGTAGAAGTAGACCGCGCATATCGTGAGGGCGCAAATATCCTCATTTTATCGGACAGAGGTGTTGATGAGAATCATGTGGCAATTCCGTCATTGCTTGCGGTATCTGCATTACAGCAGCATTTGGTACAGACCAAGAAACGTACAAGTGTAGCGATGATTTTGGAGTCAGCAGAGCCAAGAGAGGTACATCACTTTGCAACCTTGCTCGGTTACGGTGCATGCGCAATTAACCCATATCTGGCACATGAGACTGTAAAAGAACTAATTGAAAATAACATGCTTGACAAGGACTACTATGCAGCAGTGGAAGACTATAACTACGCAGTTCTGCATGGCATTGTGAAGATTGCTTCTAAGATGGGTGTCTCAACCATCCAATCTTATCAAGGTTCACAGATATTTGAAGCAATTGGAATTGACAGCGAAGTGATTCAGAAGTATTTCACAAACACAGTCTGCCGCATTGGTGGCTTGACCTTAAAAGATATCGAGCATCAGGTAGACAGCCTGCATTCCAAGGCATTTGATCCCCTTGGATTGGAAACAGACCTGACACTTGACAGCCCCGGCTTCCACAAAATGCGCAGTGGCGCAGAGGAGCATTTGTACAATCCGGTGACCATCCATCTGCTGCAAGAAGCTACAAAACATGGCGATTACAACCTGTTTAAGCAATATACGGCACTGGTAAATAAAGAAGATTCCATCAAGAATCTACGTGGTCTTATGGAGTTCAATTATCCGCAAAAAGGCATTGATATTGACAAGGTTGAAAGTGTTGAGGAAATTGTGAAACGTTTTAAGACCGGAGCAATGTCCTACGGTTCTATATCACAGGAAGCACATGAGACCATGGCAATTGCCATGAACCGCATACATGGAAAATCAAATTCCGGTGAAGGCGGAGAGAGTTTGGACCGCTTGACACCTGACGCAAACGGAGATAACAGGTGTTCTTCAATTAAGCAAGTGGCATCAGGACGCTTTGGCGTTACCAGTCGGTATTTGGTTAGTGCCGATGAAATACAGATTAAGATGGCACAGGGTGCAAAGCCCGGTGAAGGCGGACATCTGCCCGGCAAAAAGGTCTATCCATGGATAGCAAAGACGAGACATTCAACACCGGGTGTCGGATTGATTTCGCCACCGCCACATCATGACATCTATTCTATAGAAGATTTGGCACAGTTAATCTATGATTTGAAAAATGCAAATAAGCGCGCCCGCATTTCCGTGAAACTGGTATCAGAGGCAGGCGTTGGAACAGTTGCGGCAGGTGTGGCAAAGGCAGGCGCACAGGTTATTCTGGTATCCGGTTATGATGGCGGAACAGGCGCTGCACCGAAGACTTCCATCCACAATGCAGGACTTCCGTGGGAACTCGGGCTTGCAGAGACACATCAGACACTGATTATGAACGGACTGCGTCATAAAGTACGCATTGAAACAGACGGTAAGCTGATGAGTGGTCGTGATGTAGCAATTGCAGCAATCCTTGGTGCAGAAGAGTTTGGATTTGCGACAGCACCGCTTGTAACCATGGGCTGCGTCATGATGCGTGTATGTAATCTCGATACCTGTCCGGTTGGCGTGGCAACACAGAATCCGGAACTGAGGAAGAGATTCAAAGGAAAACCGGAGTATGTTATCAACTTCATGTACTTTATAGCACAGGAACTGCGCGAATACATGGCAAAATTAGGTGTACGCACTGTAGATGAACTGGTTGGCAGAACAGATTTACTTGGAATGAAAGAAAACCTGAGCTGTCATGCAGCACATATCGATTTGAGTAAGATTTTGGGTAAGGAAGCAGAAGAGGCAGACGGAAGGTTGGCGGACAACACAGCAGCCAACAAGAGCGCTGCATTGCATGTGACCTTCAATCCGAAGCAGGTGTATGACTTTGAATTGGAGAAAACTTTGGATGAGAAGGTATTGCTCAAGAAATTCGGTAGTTCCTTACAAGAAAAGAAGAAAAAGAGTATAGAAATCAATGTCAGCAATACAGACAGAGCATTTGGTACCATTCTCGGCTCAGAAATCACGCGTATATGCGGAGATAATCTGCCGGATGACACCTATACCGTTAAATGTAATGGTGCAGGCGGACAAAGCTTTGGAGCATTTATCCCGAAGGGACTCACACTTGAATTGTGCGGAGACAGTAATGATTACTTCGGAAAAGGACTTTCAGGAGGAAAACTTGTTGTATATCCACCAAAGGGTATCACGTATAAGGCTGATGAAAATATCATTATCGGAAATGTTGCATTGTACGGAGCAACCAGTGGAGCAGCCTATATTAACGGTGTTGCCGGAGAACGTTTCTGCGTTCGTAATTCAGGTGCAACAGCAGTTGTAGAGGGCGTTGGCGATCATGGATGCGAGTACATGACAGGAGGAAGAGTGGTTGTGCTAGGAAGTACAGGCAAGAACTTTGCAGCCGGTATGAGTGGCGGTATTGCATATGTACTGGATGAAGATTCTGATTTCTACACAAGAGTCAATAAAGAGATGGTATCTTCAGGCGAGGTCTCATCAAAATATGATGTGATGGAATTAAAGCAGATGATAGAAGACCATGTAGCAAATACCGGCTCTGAAAAAGGCAAGGAGATATTGGAGCACTTTAATGAATATCTTCCGAAGTTCAAGAAGATTATCCCGCATGATTATAACCGCATGTTACAGACCATTGTACAGATGGAAGAAAAGGGATTGTCTAGTGAACAGGCACAGATTGAAGCATTTTATGCGATTACAGGCGAAGAACATGAAGTTCAGGCACCACAGGACTACGCCAGCCGAGAACTAAGCAGACGCAGAAACCGCAGAGAGTAGATAGAATCAGATGAGAAACGTACAATGACCAAATTGGGATTAGATTAAGAGTATATGAGGAGTTGATATTATGGGAAAACCAACAGGATTTATGGAATATAGCAGGGAAACGGCAGAAGCACTGACACCGAGCGAGCGTATCAAAAACTTTAATGAATTTCATATCCCGCTTCCACGAGAAAAACAACAGGAGCAGGGTGCCAGATGTATGGAATGCGGCGTGCCGTTTTGTCAGGCAGGTATGACACTTATGGGAATGACCTCAGGCTGTCCGTTGCACAATCTGGTTCCGGAATGGAATGACCTTGTGTATACAGGAAACTGGAAGCAGGCGTATAACCGCTTAATGAAGACCAATAACTTTCCGGAATTCACATCGCGTGTCTGTCCTGCACTCTGCGAAGCAGCATGTACCTGTGGGCTGAACGATACACCGGTTGCAAGTAAGGAAAATGAATATGCAATCATAGAAAATGCTTATGCGGAAGGCTATGCACAGGCAAATCCGCCGAAGGTTCGTACAGGGAAGAAAATTGCAGTTGTCGGTTCCGGTCCTTCCGGACTTGCGGCAGCAGACCAGCTCAATAAGCGCGGACATTCCGTGACAGTCTATGAGCGCGCCGATCGACCGGGCGGGTTGCTGATGTACGGTATTCCGAATATGAAGCTCGAGAAACACATTATAGAGCGTAAAGTAAAGATTATGGAAGAAGAAGGTGTTGTATTTAGAACAGGAGTGGATGTTGGGGCAAAGCAAGAAAAAGCAGACATTCAGACAGAAACTAAGATAGCCGCGAAGACATTGCTCAAAGAATTCGACCGTGTCATCTTGGCCTGTGGTGCTGCGAACCCTCGTGATATCAAAGTACCCGGAAGAGATGCAGAAGGGATTTACTTCGCGGTAGATTTCTTGAAATCAACAACAAAGGCATTGCTGGATGCAAGGCAGATAGGTGTAGCGACGGGTGTGGCAACAGGTGAAGAAATGTCGGCAACAGTACTTGCTGGGGCATCTAATATCACAGCCAAAGGCAAGCACGTCATTATCATCGGTGGCGGTGACACCGGTAATGACTGTGTCGGTACCTCAATCAGACATGGCGCATTATCCGTAACTCAGATAGAAATGATGCCAAAGGCACCGGACAGTCGTGCGGACAACAATCCATGGCCACAGTGGCCGAAGGTGTGCAAGACGAACTACGGTCAGGAAGAGGCAATAGACTTATTTGGTCATGACCCACGCATTTATGAAACAACGGTCAAGGAATTCAAAAAGGATGCCAAAGGCAATGTGAAAGAAGTAGTTACCGTGAAACTTGAGTGGAAGAAAGACGCAACTACCGGGCGCATGCAGATGAATGAAATTCAGGGAAGCAAAAAAACGCTCAAAGCAGACTTGGTATTGATTGCAGCAGGATTCTTAGGCGCACAGAAGTATGTGGCAGACGCATTTGGCGTGGAATTGAATGAACGAACCAATGTGAGGACAGAGCCGGAAACTTATCAAACCAGTGCAGTCAATGTATTTACAGCCGGAGATATGCACCGCGGACAATCACTTGTTGTGTGGGCAATCCGTGAAGGCCGCGAGGCGGCAAGAGCAGTGGATGAAGATTTGATGGGATATTCTAATTTAGATGTGCAGTAAAAACAAAAGGAGGCGTAACGTTGCTGCGTCTCCTTTCTAATCATCTTAATAATATTGCTATCCAAGAAGAAATGTTTTCATTTCATTTTTAGATAAATCTTCAAATTTTTTTCCGGTTTGATTAAGATATGTCATTATTTTTCGCATATCATACGGAAACTTTTCCTTTTTATATAATTTTCTGTTATTCATTATCGTTCTTATAATATTCATAGGAATACCTCTCTAATAT
>DATESB010000099.1:0-30159 GCA_035271065.1 Lachnospiraceae bacterium
TTGCAAAGCGGGAATATCAGATTGTGACCGACCATTTAACCGACATGGAAGAGATTGAAGGTTTGCCGATTGTTGAGCGGGAAGAAATCATGCAGGCAGCGCGTAAGATTACGCTGGTGGAACAAGAAAACGCCAACTACAAGAGACCGGCAACTAAGATTACAGAAGCTCAATATCATCATATGGAGTCTTTGGAAGAGGAAGTTACGGAAGCAATTGCAAAGTTAAAAAAAGACGAGGAATACCAGATGGCAGTGCGCAAGGATTTGCATTTGCTGGAGGGTGAAAAAGGCTCACTTGCCTATAACGTTCGCGAGTCACGCACGTCCAAGGTGAACGCAAAGTCAATGGCGGTCATTATTGCTTTTTCCGTGTGTCTTGCTGTTATCTTGCTTGCTATTTTACAGTTTGTAATGGATATGGATACGAAACTTGGATATCTGATTACGATTGGGATTGCTGCAATTGCATTAACAGCGGCATTTACGAAGTTTAGAAATGCCAGAGAAAATCAGGACAAAGCAGAACGTATGCTCAACCGTGCCATTGTATTGCAAAATCGTGTGAAAATTAAATATGTCAATATTACCAATGTTTTGGATTATAATTATGCAAAATACAAGATTAACAATTCTTACGAACTGGAATATATGTGGGAAAAGTATCTGGAAGAGAAGGAAGCACGCGAACATTCTGAAAAGATGATGGAAAAAATGGAGGAGACAGGACGTGAACTTTGTCGTATACTAAGACAGTATCGCGTAAAGGATGCAATGATTTGGGTGCATCAGGCACAGGCACTTCTTAATCCAAAGGAAATGGTAGAACTGAGACATGCACTGATTATCCAGAGGCAACGTCTGAGAAAGCGGATAGACTTCAATAACTTTAACTTGGAGACAGCAAAGGAAGAAATTGAAGACCTTGTGAAGAACTATCCGAAATATGCAAAGGAAATACTTGCGATTGTATCGCAGTATGAATAAATCAGGGGAACCCCTGAAAATGTAAAAAGGAGATAAGTTATGAAAAAGAAAGGTTTAACAATGATTTTGGCAATTGCAATGGTAGTATGTACATTGGTTGGTTGCGGCAACAAGGGAGACAACACATTTATTGTAGGATTTGATGCAAATTTCCCGCCTTATGGTTACACAGACGATAATGGTGATTACGTAGGATTTGACTTGGATCTTGCAGCAGAAGTAGCAAAGAGAAACAACTGGGAAATCAAATTACAGCCGATTGATTGGGATTCCAAAGATATGGAACTTTCATCAGGTGCCATTGATTGTATCTGGAACGGTTTCACACAGAGCGAAGACAGACTGGATAAGTACACATGGTCAGATCCGTATGTAGATAACAGTCAGGTATTTGTAGTTGCTGCCGATGCAGGCATTGCTTCTCAAGCAGACCTTGCAGGTAAGGTAGTGGCAACACAGGCAGATTCTTCAGCACTTGAAGCTCTGAACAGTGAAGAAAGTGCAGAGTTACTTGCTTCTTTTGGAGAACTTTTGGTAGTACCGGATTACAATACAGCATTCATGAATCTGGAAGCAGGCGCTGTTGATGCAATTGCAATGGATATCGGTGTAGCGCAGTATCAGATTTCCAGCAGAGATGCAAACTTCGTTATTTTGGATGATGAATTGGTATCTGAAATTTATGCAGTAGGATTTTTACTTGGCAATACAGAACTTCGCGATCAGGTTCAGAAGAGCCTTGACGAAATGATGGCAGACGGAACATTCATGCAGATTGCTGAGAAGTGGGAATTGGCTGATTGCGTAATCGTAAAATAAAGTAAAGTAATGAGAAGTAATATGAAGTAGTAGAAGGAGACGTCATGAGTTTAGGAACGATGTTGGTACAGCTTTTAAGCGGAATGGTTACATCAACAGAGATATTTGTTTTAACGCTACTCTTTTCACTGCCGCTCGGATTGGTGATTGCATTTGGGAGACTGTCAAAGGTAAAGCTTGTTAAGAATATCACAAAAGTATATATCTCAATCATGCGTGGAACACCTTTGATGCTGCAATTAATGGTGGTGTATTTTGGACCGTTTTATTTGTTTGGCATTCAGATATCAACATCATATCGTTTTGTTGCGGTGATTATCGGCTTTGTATTGAACTATGCAGCGTATTTTGCAGAAATCTACAGAGGCGGTATTGAGGCAATGCCTGTTGGGCAATATGAGGCAGCAAAGGTACTTGGCTACAGCAAACGTCAGACGTTCTTCAAAATTATACTGCCACAGGTAATTAAACATATCCTGCCGTCAGTAACCAACGAAGTGATTACACTTGTAAAGGATACCTCTCTGGCATTTGTGATTGCGGTTTCGGAAATGTTTACAAGCGCCAAGGCAATTGCGGCTGCACAGACGACTATGATGCCGTTTGTGGTAGCGGGCGTATTCTATTATGTATTTAACCTTGTCGTGGCATTTGCCATGGAAGGAATCGAGAAGAAAATGAGTTATTATCGGAGTTAAATCAGATAAAGTGGGAGATACTATGAATTTATTGGAAATCAATCATATGAAAAAATGCTTCGATGATTTGGAAGTCATAACAGATATTTCGCTCTCCGTGAAGGAGGGCGAAGTACTCTCGATTATCGGTCCGTCAGGTTCCGGAAAATCAACGTTGCTCAGATGTGCAACGATGTTAGAAACGATGGAATCGGGAGAACTGATTTATTTGGGAGAAAAAGCAGCGTGGAATGATGAAAACGGTCATAGCGTTTATGCACCCCATGCGGATTTGAAGCGGATTCGCCGCTATTTTGGCTTGGTATTTCAAAACTTTAATTTGTTTCCGCACTATAGCGTTTTGAAAAATATCATGGATGCACCGGTTTCGGTGCTGGGTGTGAATAAGGCGGAAGCAAAAGAACGGGCACTTGGATTGCTGGAGCAGCTTGGCTTGAAGGATAAAGCAGATGCGTACCCTTATCAATTATCGGGTGGACAGCAGCAGAGAGTTTCCATTGCGCGGGCACTTGCCCTACAGCCAAAGATATTATTTTTTGATGAGCCGACCTCAGCACTTGATCCGGAATTAACCGGAGAGGTACTAAAGGTTATTAAGTCTCTGGCTGAGCAAAAAATGACGATGATTATTGTAACACATGAAATGCAATTTGCACGAGAATTATCCGACCGTATTATTTTTATGGAAGGTGGACATATTCAGGCAGAAGGAACACCGGAAGAGGTGTTTGCAACTGAAAACGAGAGAGTCAGTGAATTTATCGGACGCTTTCAAGGATAAACTTTGAGAAAGAGAGGTAGAAGCATGAAGTCAAAGGTATATTTTACAAGAGAAATCACACCGGAAAAGGTGGTTGAATTGTATCAGGCAGTAGGTAAGACACTTGACGGAAATGTTGCTGTAAAGTTACATTCCGGTGAGGAAGGAAACCAGAATTTCTTAAGACCGGAGTTTTGGAAGCCGATGATTGAACGCGTACAGGGCACGGTGGTTGAATGTAATACAGCCTATGAGGGTTCAAGAGATACAACAGAGCGACATCTGAAAACCATAGAGAAACATGGATGGAACCGGTATTTCACGGTAGACTTAATGGATGCTGCCGGACCGGATATGGAACTTAGCATTCCAAACGGCAAACGTATTCAAAAGAACTTTGTAGGAAAAAACCTTGCCGAATATGATTCTATGCTTGTACTTTCTCATTTTAAGGGACATCCGATGGGTGGATACGGCGGAGCAATCAAACAGTTGTCAATCGGAGTAGCCTCATCTATGGGAAAAGCATATATTCACGGAGCCGGAAATGTGGATGAGATTTGGACTTCGGACCATGATTCTTTTTTGGAATCCATGGCAGATGCAGCATCTTCTGTTGTTTCCTATTTTGAAGGGAATTTAGTGTATATCAACGTAATGAAGAATATGTCTGTTGACTGTGATTGCTGTGCCATTGCGGAAGACCCTTGTATGAAAGATATCGGAATTCTGGCATCTTTGGATCCAATTGCAATTGATCAGGCGTGTCTTGATTTGGTGTATGCATCAGATGATCCGGGACGCGACCATTTGTTAGAGCGAATTGAGTCGCAGAATGGTGTGCATACCATTGAAGCAGCGGCAGCGTTGGGATATGGCTCAAGGGAATATGAATTGATTGAATTATAAAAGATTTTGGTGTAAAATAAAAAAGAAATTGCGCAATCAATTTGCGCAATTTATGCAGACGTAGTTCATCGGTAGAATGCAAGCTTCCCAAGCTTGACAGGCGGGTTCGACTCCCGTCGTCTGCTCTATTCTAGTTCTTCAAGGTCTTCTCAAAATCTTCAAGCATCTTTTTCACACGTGGAGAAACGGATACGAATTCGCATCCATACTGATATTTGGTCTTGTCTATGGCAGAACTTCTCAAGATACGTACATCTGTGATAATCTGCGGCAGTTCCTTGGCTAATTCAATATTGGCAATAAAATAGTAACCAATCGGGAGAATACATTCAGATATAAATCCAATGCCGTCAGCAGAGATATCTGTCACTTCAATCGGTGATTCAATATCCATAATCGTATTGGTGTCTTCCTTATATAAATCAGATATGGACAATTCAATACCAATCTCAAGTCTCTTATTTGCGCGCTTCTCGTCCATGTGAGTTCTCCTTTTGATAAACAATGGTACAATAGTACCAACTGTAAAATTGTTACCTACACTATTATATGCAAAAATTCTCCAAATTACAACTACTATGTTTTGTGGTAAATAATATTGCAATACAAATAGTGGCTTTTAATAGCCTTATGTAGCCTTATGTGGGGATTTAGCAGTTGCGAAACAAAGGACTTTGGTATATAATCAAATCGTTGTTGAAAAAGTCGGATGTGAATAATGCAAATGAAAAACCGAGGAGGAGCAGATCATGAAAAAAGTGGAATTGTTGTACGAAGGAAAAGCAAAGAAAGTTTATACAACGGAAGACCCTGATGTGTTAATTGTAGATTATAAGGATGATGCAACTGCATTTAACGGAGAGAAGAAAGGCACAATCGTTGGTAAGGGTGTGATTAACAACCGTATGACGAATTATGTGTTCAAAATTCTTGAAGAACAGGGTGTGCCGACACATTATATAGAAGAATTAAGTGACCGAGAGACAGCTGTTAAGAAGGTTTCGATTGTTCCACTTGAGGTTATTATCAGAAATATTGCAGCAGGCAGTTTTTCAAAGAGATTGGGAGTTCCTGAGGGAACACCGTTCAAGGCACCGACCATTGAGTTCAGTTATAAGAATGATGAATTGGGCGATCCGTTGATTAATGATTATTTTGCAATTGCATTGGATCTTGCAACTCCGGAAGAAATAGAGACAATTAAAAAATATGCGTTTAAGGTAAATGATGTGTTGAAGGAATTTTTCTTAAAGGCTGATATTGAATTAGTAGATTTTAAGATTGAGTTTGGTAGATATAAAGGACAGATTATCTTGGCGGATGAGACTTCACCGGATACTTGCAGACTCTGGGACGTGCATACGCATGAGAAACTTGATAAGGATCGTTTCAGACGTGACCTCGGCAACGTGGAAGAGGCTTATCAGGAAGTGTTTAAGAGATTAGGACTGTAATATAGAAGTAGTGGAGGTTTGATTATGACGGATCGTTATCAGAGTCCTTTGTCGGAGCGATATGCGAGTAAAGAGATGCAGTATATTTTTTCACCGGATATGAAATTTCGGACTTGGAGAAAACTTTGGATTGCACTTGCAGAGACAGAGAAAGAACTTGGCTTAAATATTACTCAGGAACAGATTGATGAACTTCGGGCGCATGCTGAGGATATCAATTATGATGTGGCACGTGAGCAGGAGAAGAAGGTACGTCATGATGTGATGAGTCATGTGTATGCTTATGGAGTGCAGTGTCCAAAGGCAAAAGGGATTATTCATCTTGGTGCAACTTCCTGTTATGTTGGTGACAATACAGATATCATCGTGATGACGGAAGCGCTGAAATTAGTGAAGAAGAAGCTTGTGAATGTCATTGCAGAGTTGGCTGATTTTGCTGAGAAATATAAGGCACAGCCGACACTTGGATTCACTCATTTTCAACCGGCGCAACCTACTACAGTTGGTAAGAGAGCAACGCTTTGGATGCAGGAGTTTTTGCTGGATCTGGAGGATTTGGATTTTGTGCTTTCGCATATGAAACTGCTGGGCTCTAAGGGAACAACAGGAACGCAGGCAAGTTTCTTGGAATTGTTTGATGGCGACCATGAGACAATAGATAAGATTGATCCGATGATTGCTAAGAAGATGGGATTTGAGGAGTGTTATCCTGTTTCGGGACAGACCTATTCTCGTAAGGTTGATACAAGAGTGGCAAATGTGCTTGCAGGTATTGCGGCGAGTGCCCATAAATTTTCAAATGATATTCGTTTATTGCAACACTTAAAAGAGGTTGAGGAGCCGTTTGAGAAGAGTCAGATTGGTTCTTCAGCAATGGCATATAAGAGAAATCCGATGCGTTCTGAACGTATTGCTTCATTGAGTAGATATGTGATGATTGATGCGTTAAATCCGGCAATCACTTCGGCTACACAATGGTTTGAAAGAACATTGGATGACTCGGCCAATAAGAGACTCAGTATACCGGAAGGGTTTTTGGCAATTGACGGTGTGCTTGATTTGTGCTTGAACGTTGTGGACGGTCTTGTGGTTTATGATAAGGTAATCGAGAAACGTTTGCGTAGTGAACTTCCGTTTATGGCAACCGAGAATATCATGATGGATGCTGTAAAGGCAGGTGGTGACAGACAGGAATTGCATGAGCGTATTCGTGAACTTTCCATGGAAGCAGGCAAGAATGTTAAAGTAAATGGACTTGACAATAATCTGCTTGAGTTAATTGCAGCTGATGATGCGTTTAATATGTCTCTGGAAGATTTGCAGAAGACCATGGATCCGGCAAAGTATACCGGACGTGCAAAAGAGCAGGTTGAGGCATTCCTTGACAAGGTAGTACAGCCAATATTAGATGAAAATAAAGAATTGCTTGGTATGAAAGCGGAAATAAACGTATGAATCATAATCTGGAACAATACAGGGTTTTCTACTATGTAGCCAAATACGGTGGCATTACTACAGCTGCTGAGGCTCTGTCTGTGTCGCAACCTGCTGTAAGCCAGACGATTAAGTTACTGGAAGAAGAACTACAGGTGGCATTGTTTCAGCGGACATCCAAAGGAGTGCGACTGACTAGCGAAGGCCAGATGTTATTTCAGTATGTTGAAAAAGGCTATGAAACAATTTTGCGCGGAGAGAGTAAACTGCGCGAAATGTTGGATTTGGAAGCGGGTGAAATTCGAATCGGTGCCAGCGATATGACATTGAAGTATTATTTGCTTCCTTATCTTGAAAAATTTCATGAAAAGTATCCTAAAATCAAAGTGACGGTATATAATTCACCAACACCGGAAACACTACAATCCATGCAGAACAATAAGATTGATTTTGGGTTGGTTTCTTCGCCATTACCGCAAAAGTATGAATTTACCGCGAAAGCAGTTAAGGAAATGAGAGATATTTTTGTGGCAGGAAGTAAATTCAGGCATTTGAGTACAAAAGTATTAAAGTATAAAGAATTGGAAGAACTTCCAATCATTTGCCTCGAGAAGAATACCAGTACACGTAAATACGTTGATAGTTATCTAAAGACCATGCAGGTAGAACTTGCACCGGAATTTGAACTTGCAACCAGTGATATGATTGTACAGTTTGCATTGCGTAATCTGGGTATCGGATGTGTGATGGAAGACTTTGCGGAAGAAGCATTAGAATCAGGTGCACTTTTTCAATTAAAATTTGAACAAGAGATACCGACAAGACAATTCTATGTGGTTTATCAGGCACATAATCATTTGACAAAAGCGGCACAGCGGATGTTGGAGATGCTTGTTGAGTAGAAAAACAGATAGATCAAACGCATAAGAAACGCTTATATACAACATAACAAATATTAATTTTACTTATGAAATATAGAATGCTATAATCCTTAAGTAAGAAATGGTATCAGCAGGTTTTTTACAACCTGCTGTTTTTACGCAAATCGATATTATGATGTTACTAATAGGAGGAATTATCATGGTAAAAGCAATAGTAGGTGCTAATTGGGGTGACGAGGGAAAAGGCAAAATAACAGATATGATGGCAGCAGATGCTGACATTATCGTTCGCTTTCAGGGAGGCGCAAATGCAGGACATACAATCGTAAATAAATACGGTAAGTTTGCACTTCATACATTACCGTCAGGTGTGTTTTATGATCATACCACCAGTATTATCGGAAACGGTGTTGCATTGAATATTCCCGTATTGTTTAAGGAAATCTCAGACATTACATCCAAGGGCGTTCCAATGCCTAAACTTAAAATATCGGACAGAGCACAGATTGTGATGCCATATCATATTGATTTTGATACCTATGAGGAAGCAAGACTTGCCGGTAAATCTTTTGGCTCAACAAAGTCCGGCATTGCTCCGTTTTATTCAGATAAATATGCTAAAATCGGCTTTCAGGTAAGTGAATTGTTTGGGGAAGAGGCTGAATTAAAAGAAAAGATTGCGCGTGTCTGTGAAATCAAGAATGTTATGTTAACCAATCTGTATCATCAAGAACCATTGAATGAAGCAGAATTGTTTGATACGCTGATGGAATATAAGAAGATGGTGGAACCATATGTATGTGATACCTCACTTTATCTGTGGAATGCATTAAAAGAAGGAAAAGAAGTATTGCTGGAAGGACAACTTGGTTCGCTGAAAGATCCGGATCATGGTATCTATCCGATGGTTACATCTTCATCAACACTTGCTGCATATGGCGCTATCGGTGCAGGAGTTCCGCCTTATGAAATTAAGAAAATCGTAACGGTATGTAAAGCATATTCCTCAGCAGTTGGTGCAGGTGCATTTGTTTCAGAGATATTTGGTGATGAGGCGGATGAACTCAGACGCAGAGGCGGTGATGGCGGCGAATATGGTGCAACAACCGGCAGACCAAGACGTATGGGATGGTTTGATGCAGTGGCATCTAAGTATGGATGCAGAATACAGGGTACCACAGATGTTGCATTTACGGTATTGGATGTGTTAGGATATTTAGACGAGATACCGGTATGTGTAGGCTATGAGATTGATGGGGAAGTAACAACAGAATTCCCGACAACTGCAAAGCTGGAAAAGGCAAAACCGGTGCTGGAAGTATTACCGGGATGGAAGACAGATATCCGTGGTATTAAGAAATATGAGGAACTCCCCGAAAACTGCAGAAAATATATTGAGTTTGTTGAGGAGAAGATTGGTTTCCCGATTACTATGGTATCAAATGGTCCCGGAAGAGAAGACGTCATTTATAAATAAGGAGTTAGTATGGCAATCAAAACAGTTATATTTGATATTGGAAATGTGTTGGCAAACTTTTGCTGGGAGAAGTTTTTCAGGAGTTTTGACCTTTCAGAGGAGATGTTTCAGCGTTTGGCAAAGGCGACTGTATACGATAGTATATGGGATCAGTTTGACAAGGGTGTGTTGTCTGAAGACGAGATGCTTGCCTTATTCATTCAAAAGGATACAGAAATTGAGCCGTTAATTCGTCAGGTGTTTCAAAATATCAGCGGTATGATTGAAGTATATGATTATACCTATGATTGGATACACGAGTTACAGCAAAAAGGTTATCAGGTGCTTATTTTATCCAACTTCTCGGAGAAATGTTATCGCGAATGTGGCAGCAAAATGGACTTTGTAAAAGAAGCAGACGGCGCAGTGATTTCCTATATAGAGAAGATGATTAAGCCGGATGATGAAATATATGAGTTGCTGATCAAGCGTTATCAACTAAACCCGGAAGAATGTGTCTTTTTGGATGATAAGCCTGTGAACATTAAAGCGGCAGAACGTAATGGGATACATGGAATTGTATTTACAGATAAGGTAGATGCAGATAAGAGACTGGCAGAATTGGGTGTTATGTGATATAATCGGGGAAGAGTTTTCGAGTAGTGAGGACTCTTCCCTGATTGTATGTAATCTATACTTAACGACTCAAAGGAGAACATGAGATGACAGAAGGTAAAACAGTGATTGCAATTGCAGGTGTTGGATATGTAGGACTTTCCATGGCATGCCTGTTATCTGAGAAAAATAAAGTTTACGCAGTAGATATTGTTCCTGATAAGGTGGACATGCTCAATCATAGAAAGTCTCCGCTTGTGGATGCAGAGATTGAAGACAGACTGCAAAATGGAGTGCTGGATTTGACGGCAACAATGGATGCTGAGACAGCATATAAAGATGCGGATTTCGTTATTATAGCAACACCGACCAATTATGATGCGGTGAAGAATTATTTCGATACATCGTCTATTGAGGCGGTTATTAATTTAGTACAAAAGATTAATAAGGATGCTGTGATTGTTATAAAGTCAACGGTTCCGGTTGGATATACGAGCGGACTTTATAAAACCTATCCGGATATGAATTTCTTGTTCAGCCCGGAATTTCTGCGTGAAGGCAGAGCGTTATATGACAATCTGTATCCAAGTCGTATTATCGTGGGGGCACCAACTGACAATGCAAAGATGGAAGCAGCAGCTCACAGATTTGCTGAGTTATTGTTAGCAGGAGCATTAAGAAAGGACACACCGGTTCTTTATACAGGCTTAACAGAGGCAGAGGCGGTGAAATTATTTGCCAATACTTATCTTGCACTGCGTGTCAGTTTCTTTAATGAATTGGATACCTATGCAGAAGTGCGAGGACTAAATACAAAGCAGATTATTGAAGGTATCGGATACGATCCGCGTATCGGTTCGGATTATAACAATCCTTCCTTTGGATACGGTGGCTATTGTCTTCCGAAGGATACCAAGCAATTACTTGCCAATTACGAGAATGTTCCAAGCAACATTATGCAGGCAATCGTTGATGCAAACAGAACACGTAAGGATTTTATTGCGGAGCGTGTGCTTGAGATTGCAGGCTATTATGAAGGCGCAAACGGACGTAATGGTGTTCCGGGCAGAGATGTAACGGTTGGAGTATATAGACTTGCGATGAAGGCAAACAGTGATAATTTCAGACAGTCCTCGATACAAGGTGTTATGAAACGTATCAAGAGTAAGGGCGCAGAAGTAGTAATCTATGAACCTTCACTTGAAAATGACAGTTTGTTCTTTGGAAGCCGTGTGGTTAATGATCTCAAGCAATTCAAACAGTCCTGTGATGCAATTATAGCCAATCGATATAATCAGGAACTGGATGATGTTGAAGATAAGGTCTATACAAGAGATGTATTCAGAAGAGATTAATTTGGCAAGTAATGATATACGATGCTATAGAAAAACAGCGATAAAGATTATGAGTCTTTATCGCTGTTCTTTTTTGAAAAGAGTTTATAAATCAATATATATCCATAGATTACAACCGGTACAATAATGGTTGCTGCAATTGAGGCACGAAACCACTGGTAGGTATTTGGATCATCAAAAATTGCAAAGAACAAGGTGGATAGATACATCAATACCAGTAAAACAACGCCAATGATGGCAAGAATTCTCTTTATTTTCATGTATTGTCTGTCCTTTCTTCAGTACTTTCTTCCATATTTTCTTCTGTACTTTCAATTGGTTCCCTGAATGGGTTCACACGTTTGAACTTTTTATTGGCATAAAGCGAATGATCTGCCAACTTAATCATTGCTTCCAATTGAATATTTGTTGCACAGACAAATGAAGTATATCCATAGGACATTTCGATGTAATACGGAACCCCTGAAGTGGCATTTAGGATTTCGGTATGCTCTTTGATACGAGACTTCAATTGGTCAATAATAGAAGAATCGCGCGCAAGTGCAAATGCTATGAATTCATCACCGCCAAGTCTTGCAACGATATCATCACGTCGGAAACTGCGCTTCAGTATTGAAGCAGCACACATCAGTGCAAAATCGCCTTCTTCATGTCCGAAATTATCGTTAATCATTTTCAAACTATCTAAATCAGCAAAGAACAGAATGGCATCCTGACCATAATGCTCCTGAATGATATAGTTTACTTTTTCAAAGAAACCTCTCCGGTTATCCAGTCTTGTCAGCTCATCCGTTGTGGAAATACTTAAGAGCCGACGGTTCATATTCAGATACTTTAGGGCAGAACTGATTTCAAGGCTGGCAGAATAAGCAGCATCAAATTTTGACAAATCCAGTTCACATACCAGTAGCCCGTATTGTTCGTTGTTGATAAAAAGATTGAAAATAGCCTTGGTGTGCCGATAGGATCTAGTGATGTGTTCGGCATCAAATATATTTCCAATTGCAACGGGACAATCTTCGTCATTTAACAAAAATTTTTCTTCACCATTGTGATAAGCAACTAATCTGACAAAGTCAGGACGACGCCACTCATCCGTCATTTCGTGAACAATCGGAGCATCAAATAAGTAGATAGAAGAAGAACGGATGCCAAGCATGTGTAGTTTGTCTAACATTTGCTTCAGCGCATTCTTCATATCCTTACTGAAAATCAAAGCATCACGCACAATACCGGAAGAAAGCCATCTGATATTCATGAAATCAATCGGAACCTGATTGAGTGCATTCGCATTTACGGTAATATTGTTTTCCAAAAGTGTAACGATTTGTGTACTGAGTGCAAGTATTAATTTGGCATCCGTGCTGGTAGCTATGATGCGCCAGATATAGTCGCGGATAGCCAAAAAGAGTTTATCGATTTTGATGTGACGGCTCCAGTCGGCATTGGTGATCTGACTTAATGCAGAAACAAAGTAGGAAGAAGAGTAATTTGTGCCGTCATAACTGCGGTACGCAGCAAATAGTTCGGTGATCGCACTGCGCAACTTCTGGTTCAACTGCTCGGATTCGTGGTGATATAGTATGTAGTCCAGTGCAAGGGTAATACATTCCTCTGCATCCGGTTCAATGTCTGCATAGAGATTGGATTCCTTTCTTGTGCATCCGCAGGAAGTACGTTTGATAAACCGTGAAAGGGTATTTTGACGTTGGAACGGCTTTCCGTTATAGACATTAATTCCCTCTATGACAGCGCGATATGCCAACTCATGTGCACTTACCTGAACAGAAGACAATGGTGGATATGCAAAAAATGATACTGCAATATCATCAAATCCTGTAACAGCAATATCCTTTCCGACTCTTAATCCACGTGCTTCCAATGCTTTATAGCAGCCTAGTGCCATTAAGTCATTTGCACAACAGATGGCTTCGGTATCGGGGTGCTGATCAAGCATTTTTGATACAATGTCTTCGCAATATTGAGAAAAGTTACCGTAGGTAACCATAGAAGAATCATAAGCAATACCATGTTCCTGCAGGACATTCTGATAGACAGCCAATCGCTCAGCTGAATCGCGATTATTTCGCTTGCCGTTTACAAAGCATATTTTTTTATAGCCATGGTCATCAATCAGATGCTCAAGACAAGCCCGCAGACCGGCATCATTATTAATAGTTAAACAATTGTATCCCGGGATATCTTCTTCCAAAATGATAATCGATGAATCCTTAAATCGCTTCAAGAAGACATCAATATCTGAATAATTAATATAAGGAGCAAGTGTGCCGAGTGAAATAATCAGAACATCAATTCCTGAATGGATGGCATAATCATACAACGTGTTAAATTGGTAATCATATTCGGAGGATTGCAGGGAATTATAAAAGGCTGAAACATACATGCCGGGGAAAAAGATAACATTAGCGTCCATATCTTCAGCAGCATGGATAATTCCATCACAAATATTCTGCGCATATTCTGTATCAATATGACAGGTAAGAACTCCTATGTTCAAACGCTTTTCTTGCTTCATTCGGACACCTCCGTATAGAGTACACCATATAAATATATCATATACAGAATTGCAGAATATTACAAGCAAAAAGAATAAAAAAATAAATACTTTGAATTTCCGATAGAAGTGTTGTATTATAATAAAAAAACTATTATGAGGAAGGTAATTTATATGGCATTATTACAGCAATGGCGCGAGATGGCATATTCGCCGAAGGCAAACAAGGGAGACCTGCAGAGATTGTGGGCAGCATATTTTGATAAAGAAAAGGAAATTTACCAAAAGCTTTTGAAGAAGCCGGACACTCCTGTAACGGGTACTGTAAAGGCTTTGGCTAAAAAATATAAAGTAGATATTTTAACCATGACCGGATTTTTGGATGGCATCAACGACAGTTTGATTACGCCGAACCCGATTGAAGAGATGGAAGAAGATACTGAGGTTAGTTTGGCATTTGACAAGGAACTTCTATACAAGAACATGGTTGGCGCCAAGGCTGATTGGCTCTATGAATTGGAAGAGTGGAAGAAGATATTTGATGAGGACAAGCTCAAGGAATTATACAAGGAGCAGAAGATTTCCACAACGGTAGTCAAAGATGCCAAAATATTCCCCAACGATCCATGTCCTTGTGGCTCAGGAAAGAAATACAAAAAATGTTGTGGGAAAGCATGATTGACAAATTGTCAGCCCGTGTTATAATTTGATAAAAGGTATGACACATATAGTGAAGTAACACGTTGAAGAGAAGAGTAAGATAGTAGTTCACACAGAGAAGAATATCGATTGCCGTACAGATGCAGTTCTGATTTGCTTATCGACATGGTGCTGTGAGTATTCCGTGAAACAAATATCTGAAGACTACCTCCGAGTGACCCCAATCCGGTCCGGTGATTCCGTTATCGTCAGAATGAAGTGACTTCTTTATTATTATGAAGTAAAAAGGGTGGAACCGCGAAACTATTCGTCCCTTGCATTGGTATCTATGATTACGAATGCAAGGGGCTATTTTATTTAACCAAATGAAACAGAATCATATCTATGAATATGAAAGAAAGGAGACTTATATGGAAAATTATTTATCAGAAGAAAAGTTAAGCGACAATGATATCATGCAAAAACTGGGACAGAATAAACTATGGATGGTTGGTATACTACTCATTATGGCAGGTGTTGCTATTGGTTTATTGCTTTCTCCGGCTACAAAAGGTGTCAGTATTACACTCGGCAGTAATAATCATCTCAGCAACAGCGGAGATACAGCCTTGATGGGCATGACCCAGAGAAATTCATGTCAAAATAGACAAGATGAGAAAAACGAGAAGGAGCAGAAGTGCTGCTAAATATGAGAGAGGTGAATAGAATGAAGATTACATTAAAAGATGGTTCAACAAAAGAATATGCAAAAGCAATGTCAGTGCTTGAAATAGCAAGTGACATCAGCGAAGGACTTGCCAGAGCGGCATGTGCCGGAGAAATAGACGGAGAAAGAGTGGATCTCAGAACGGTTGTGGACCGTGATTGTACACTCAGTATTTTGACATTTAATGATAAAGGCGGTATGGATGCTTTCCGTCATACAACTTCTCATATCATGGCGCAGGCAATCAAGAGATTATATCCGAATGCAAAGCTTGCAATCGGGCCATCTATTGATGATGGTTTTTATTATGATATTGATAATGATATTCCGTTAACAACAGAAGATTTAGATAAAATTGAAGCAGAAATGAAGAAAATTGTGAAAGAGAATCTTCCTCTTGAACAGTTTACGATGTCAAGACCGGAAGCAATCAAGTTTATGCAGGAAAAGGGCGAACCATACAAGGTAGAGTTGATTCAAGACTTACCGGAGGATGCTGTGCTCAGTTTCTACCGTCAAGGTGAATTTACTGATTTGTGTGCAGGACCACACATTATGTCAACCAAACCGGTAAAGGCATTCAAATTAACAAAAATTGCCGGCGCATATTGGCGTGGTGATGAGAAAAACAAGATGTTGACGAGAATCTACGGAACAGCGTATACAAAGGCTGCTGATTTGGAAGAATACATTACAAGAATGGAAGAAGCCAAGAAGCGTGATCACAGAAAAATCGGTAAAGAACTTGGCTTATTTATGATGGCTGACGAAGGACCGGGATTCCCATTCTTCTTGCCGAAAGGAATGATTTTAAAAAATCTTTTGTTAGATTATTGGAGAGAGGTTCATACAAGAGAGGGCTATGTTGAAATCTCGACTCCGATTATGTTGAATAAAGATTTATGGCTGACTTCAGGACATTGGGATCACTATAAAGATAATATGTATACAACTATGGTAGATGAGGAAGAATTCTGTGTAAAACCGATGAACTGTCCGGGTGGTATGCTTGTTTATAAGGCAACACCGCATTCATACCGTGATTTACCGATTCGCATGGGCGAAATCGGCTTGGTTCACAGACATGAGAAATCAGGTGCTCTGCACGGCTTGATGAGAGTACGTTGTTTTAATCAGGATGATGCTCATATTTTCATGACGCCGGAGCAGGTGACAGATGAAATTAAAAATGTAGTACGTCTGATTGATGAAGTATATAACTTATTCGGTTTCAAATATCATGTGGAACTTTCTACCAGACCGGAAGATTCCATGGGCTCTGATGAAGATTGGGAAGCAGCAACAAGCGGACTACAGAAAGCACTGGATGAATTGGGACTCTCTTATGTGGTAAATGAAGGTGACGGCGCATTCTACGGACCGAAGATTGACTTCCATTTGGAGGATTCAATCGGAAGAACATGGCAGTGCGGTACTATTCAACTGGACTTCCAGATGCCACAGCGTTTTGAAGCAGAGTATATTGGCGCAGATGATGAGAAACATCGTCCGATTATGATTCACAGAGTTGCATTTGGCTCGATTGAACGTTTTATAGGTATCCTAACAGAGCATTTTGCAGGTAAATTTCCAACATGGCTTGCACCGGTACAAGTAAAAGTACTACCGATTTCTGAAAAATTCTTTGATTACGGAAATGAAGTGATGGCTGAACTGAAGGCAAACGGTATCCGTTGTGAAATGGATGAAAGAGCAGAGAAAATCGGCTATAAAATCCGTGAAGCCAGATTAGAGCGTGTTCCTTATATGCTCGTAGTCGGAGCAAAGGAAGAGGAATCAAAACTTGTTTCTGTCAGAAGCAGATTCCTTGGTGATGAAGGGCAGAAGAGTCTTGCAGATTTCATGGTAGATATCAAGGAAGAAGTTGCTTCAAGACAGATTCGCGAAGAGCAGGTTGAGGAAGAAGCAGAGGATAAGTCTAAACACGGACAAGACAAAAAAATGTAATTTTTGATGCATATTGTTAAGCATAAGAATATGTTGTTCTACAAATACTAAAGCCATATGAGTTGGAAAAACCAGCTTATATGGCTTTTATTATAGAGTAAATTAGGAGGAAAAACTATGGCAAAATTGGAATGTGGAGTGAACAGTTGTCACTATAATGAATCAAATGCCTGCTGCAGGGGTGCCATTAATGTATACGGGCGAGATGCTATGACCATGTGTGATACCTGTTGCGGCTCTTATGAACCCAAAAACAAAGATCATGATACAAATTCTTTTACAAGTGGTTGTGAATGCACACACCCGAAAGATGCGTTAGAAATCAGTTGCGAGGCAACAAAGTGTGTCTATAACGATGATTGCAGATGTGATGCCCCGAAGGTGGGTATTGCAGGTCGTGAAGCACGTGACAGTGAAGAAACTGAGTGTTCTACTTTCCGTTCAGGAAAGGCGTAATAGAACGCAATTGAGTTGACCGGGCGGGATGTGAGCGCCCGGTGTTTTTTTGTCTTGATGAAGGAGATAGAGAATAGTATACTAAATAGAAATACATTGACTGGATAGGACAGGAGAGAAGAGTATGGCGAAACTTTTTTTTCGATATGGAGCGATGGGAAGTTCCAAGACCGCAAATGCGCTGATGGTGGAATACAATTATTATGAGCGTGGCAAAAAGGCACTTTTGGTAAAACCGAGAATTGAAAGTCGTGACGGTGACAGAGTGATTCGTTCCAGAATGGGACTGGAGCATTCCTGCATTTTTGTGGAAGAATTGACGATAATGTCAGACGAAGAACTTAAAGTATGGGACTGTGTCATTGTGGATGAAGCACAGTTTGTAAAGAAATCGGATGTAGAATTCTTTTTGCATATTGTAGACGAACTTCATATCCCTGTAATTTGCTATGGCTTGCGAACTGATTTTCAAAGAGAAGTGTTTGAAGGTTCCTTGTGGTTGCTGGCATGGGCAGACATATTGGAAGAAATCAAAACAGTCTGCTGGTGCGGACAGGGAGCAAACTGCAATGCCAGATATGATGAGAACGGAGTGATTATCCGAAGCGGCGAACAAGTTGTACTCGGAAGCAATGATCAATACACGGCACTCTGTAGAAAACATCACAAAGAAGGAAATTTTGGTCCCCAAATGTGACAAATATCACAAATTGCATTTTATAAGAAAAAACAGATGCAATTTGAGCGACAATATTGTATACTATACTAGATATATGAATATAAACATAAATTCAGAGGAGGGCAATAATATGTTTTGTGAAAAATGTGGAGCACAGGTTGACGATGGCGCACAGTTCTGCACAGCATGTGGCGCGCAGATGACAAAACCGGCACCTGAAGCACCGGCTATGGAGAATGTTACTAACTCAGCAGAAGTAGTGAATGAAACACCCAATACAGGCAATGCCAACGGATTCAACGGACAGAATACTTATCAGACACCGCCACCACAGGCAGGAACACCTGGTACAGCACCGAAGTCTAAGATGGTAGCAGGATTATTAGGTATCTTTTTGGGATCATTCGGCGTACATAACTTTTATCTGGGATATACGCAGAAGGCAATTATCCAGGTAATCTTAGGCGGTATCGGTATCTTGACTTCTTGTATTGTAATTGGTGTATTTATCCTTACAGGTGTAGGTATCTGGGGATTGATTGAAGGTATTATGATACTTGCAGGTAATATATCAGTAGATGGTAACGGTAATCCGTTAGTTGACTAATAACAGACACTAAATAAATAATAGAAAAAGAGGTAGAAAAATGGATAACAATTTTGACAATAACGTAATGAATACACAGCCGGAGCAACCGCAGGTAGGAAAAGGATTGGCAATTGCGTCTATGGTATGTGGTATTTTATCTTTGGTTTTATGTTGCTTTGATGTTTTAGCACTTATCTTATCAATTGCAGCGATAGTACTTGGTATTATCAGCAAAAAGAAGACCGAGAATGGTAAGGGTATGGCACTTGCCGGTATTATCACAGGTGCGATCGGACTTGTAATCGCTTTAGCATTGTTGATTATCGGTGCAGTAGTAGGTACAGCATTTAATGGTATGTCACCGGAAGAAATCACACAGTACTTCCAGAATTTATAATTTGTAGGCAATGAAAGAGAACGCGAATAAAGAATTTTATGTTCTCGGCAAGTTTGCACTCGCAGCCGGGGCAATTACAGCGATTTTGTTTTATGTATTTGGTGATGAATGGATGCAGTTTTATCCCAATTGCTATGTACGTGAACGAATTGGGTTGTATTGCCCCGGCTGCGGTGGTACCAGGGCATTTATGTATTTTCTGCATGGCCATTTCTTGCAAAGTTTTTTTGCGCATCCGATTGTGCTGTATACTGCGGTTGTGTATGTATGCTTTATGATTAATATGATACTGGTGGGACATTTTCATATGAAAATCAAAGAAATGAATATCCTTCCGTACATTTACGTGGGCATTGGTATTATCCTAGTGCAATGGATTGTTAAGAATGTATGTCTGATTGGATATGGATTTACATGGATATAGAAATAGGATAGAAAGAGACTTTTGAGTTGCTCAAGAGTCTTTTTTTATGACAATTGTCATCATTTGAACAAAGTACTTGACCTGTCGTAGTAATCATGATAGTATTACTACGACAGACGTACTACGACAGACGTAAAACATCTGAAATAAGCAAAATGAGAGATAGGGAGGCGATAAGTTGATTAGTTCTGACGTTATAAGAGGCTATAATGATACAATTATTTTGTACCTGCTGCGCAACGAGCCATCCTACGGTTATGAAATATCCAAAAGTATCAAGGAGATGTCCGAAGAAAAGTATATTATCAAGGAAACAACGCTTTATTCAGCATTTAATCGAATGGAGGCAAACGGTTACATTGAATCGTTCTACGGTGATGAAACGTTTGGAAAACGACGCACCTATTATAGGATTACAGAAGCGGGGAAAGCGTATTATCAAGAAAAATGTAAGGAATGGAATGTTACAAAAGAAGTGATTAATAAATTTATTGCAGAAACAACGGAAACGATAGGAGGAGAAAGTGATGGAAACAATTAACAGCTATTTGAACAATATGTTTGCGATATTGCCGCAGACAGAGCAGATTAAAAAGGTAAAAGCAGAACTTTTGGACAGTATGACAGATAAGTATAATGAGTTAAAGAAGGAAGGGAAATCTGAAAATGAAGCAGTCGGAATTGTGATTTCAGAGTTTGGCAACATTGATGATTTACTAAAGGAAATGAATATTTCGCCCATTAGCGGAATAGATGCAGATAAACCCACCTTATGGATTACGCAACAAGAAGCGGAAGACTATCTGAAAGCAAAGAAGAGGACAATGCTTCAAGTGGCAGTCGGTGTCGTGATGATTTTGTGGGGCGTTATTGCAATGGTGATGCTGGCAGTACTCAGTGAAGAAACAGATTTAGGTGATAAACTGAATAGAATTGGATTAAATGATGCATTTCCGGTTGTCTTGTTACTCTTGGTAATAGCAATTGCGGTTTCGATATTTATTGTTTCGGGTGTGAAAGCTGATAAATATAAATATATTGAAGAAGGTGTTGGTATTACACCTGAAATGTGTAAAGATTTTACAGCCAGAATGGAGGCTTATGTACCTACGTATACGATTGCTTTGACATCCGGTGTTTTCATGTGTATTCTTGGAATTATCATATTCCTGCTGGTTGGCAATATGAGCGGTAATGAAGAAATCAATGGTGCTGTCGGTATGAGTATTATGCTGTTCTTTATTTCTATTGCAACCTTTATGTTTATCTATATTGTAGGACAGAAAGAAAACTATGAGGCAATACTCGGTGTTGGAGAATTTACAAAGAGCAAGCGTGAAAGTAACAGTATTGTTGGCATTGTTGGCTCTGTTGTGTGGCCGATTGCGGTTGCGGTATTCCTCATATGGGGATTGGTATATGACGGATTTGGCATTTCGTGGATTGTATTTCCGGTAGTCGGGATTTTGTTTGGAGCATTTTCTGCACTCTGTAATGCAGTGATTGAGCAGAAAAATAAAGCATAACATTGTAGTGGTCTCCCTACAAAAACTAGGGCTTGACATGACTTGCAAGATGTGATAAGTTATCTAAGTGTCGTGAGAACGACATGCTACAATACAATAAGCAAGTAGAGTATCCACTCTCACCTCGGGACGTTATTTATACTGTTGCCGAGTGTTCATAATCAAGTATCTTATCATACTTCACAGAACATAATATTGTGATGGTGAAGATATATATATGAAATAAGTGGATGGTCTATGGCTATCCACTTAATTTTTTTATATTCTTATGGAGGTGTAAAGTTATTAGCGATTTAATGATTAATGAGCAAATCAGAGACAAAGAAGTTCGTCTGGTTGGGGAAGATGGAGAACAGTTGGGAGTTATGTCTGCGCGTGATGCACAGAAGATGGCTGAGGAAGCAGGTCTTGATTTGGTTAAGATTGCGCCAACAGCAAAGCCGCCCGTATGCAAGATTGTAGATTACGGTAAGTTCAAATATGAACAGGCAAGAAAAGATAAAGAAGCAAAGAAAAAGCAGAAAACCATCGAAATCAAGGAAATTCGTATGTCACCTAATATTGACACGAATGACTTAAATACAAAGATGAATGCAGCAAGAAAGTTTCTGCAAAAGGGTGATAAGGTAAAAGTGACACTCAGATTCAGAGGACGTGAGATGGCACATATGTATGCCAGCAAGCATATTTTGGATGAATTTGCAGAAGCACTTTCAGATATCGCAGTTATTGAGAAGCCGGCAAAGGTAGAAGGACGCAGTATGGCTATGTTTTTAACAGAGAAGCGTAGTTAAAAGTGTGTTTTCACAATAAATAAAGTATTTAGGAGGATAAAGTACAATGCCAAAAATTAAAACAAACAGATCAGCAGCGAAGCGTTTCAAAGTAACAGGTACAGGAAAGTTAAAAAGAAACAAAGCTTACAAACGCCATATCTTAACTAAGAAATCAGCTAAGACTAAGAGAAATCTGAGACATGCTGTAATTACTGATTCAACGAATGCACCTAACATGAAGAAGATTATGCCGTATTTATAAGAAGAAGCGATAGGAGGAATTAAGAAATGGCAAGAATTAAAGGCGGAATGAACGCTAAAAAGAGACATAATAGAGTATTGAAATTAGCAAAAGGATACAGAGGTGCACGTTCAAAACAGTACAGAGTTGCAAAGCAGTCTGTCATGAGAGCACTTACCACATCTTTTGCAGGCAGAAAAGAAAGAAAACGTCAGTTCAGACAGTATGGATTGCACGTATCAATGCAGCAGCAAGAATCAATGGTTTGTCATACAGCAAGATGATTTATGGCTTGAAATTGGCAGAAGTTGATATTAACAGAAAGATGCTTGCCGAGATGGCAGTCAATGATGCAGAAGGTTTTGCTACATTAGCAGAACTTGCAAAGTCAAAAATAGCATAATAAGGCACAAAAAATAGAAAGAAATATGTGAGTAAAAGAAGCTTTTGCAGGATAACTGAGCATTCAGTTGAACGCAAGGGCTTCTTGTATTTTTATGGAAGAAATGATATAATATAGTACACTATATTCATTTGAATGAAAGTGAAGTGAGGCAATTGGATAGTTGTACGTGGAAAGAAATCATCAAGTCAGAAAATTATCCGGTAGTGAAACAATATAAGATAAAGTTAATGAAGATGATTGCTTTGGCATTGGCAGCATTTACTCTGATTATGGCAGGATTTTTCTATTTGGATCATGACCCCAGAACAGGTTGGTCGGTCATGTTTACGATTTTTGTTGTAATGCTGATATCATATATCGTTCTTCGTACGTGGAAGAATACGGTTTTTGTTACGTTTTTGGAAGCAACGGCTATTGTGGTGGTTGCTTTTAGGTATTTGATTGTAAATAATGTCACATATGGCATGAATGCGTCAGCTTGGATGTGGCTGTTGCTGTTGCCGATGGGATGTATCTATTTCGGTGGTATTTTATGGGGCGGATTGTTTTCATGTATAATAGGTACCTTTGGTACATTGTTACTTTATACGCCATTCCTGGGATTTGATTTAATTGGTTATGACACGAGTTCCATTATGCGGTTTCCATATATCTATGGGGTTGCAACTGTCATTGCATTGCTCATTCAATATGAAATAGGGCGATATCGCGTGCTTCAGGAGAAGAACAGCTCTTCGCAAAAAGAAATGATACAATCGGGCAGTGATAAAATTGAAGAATTAACACTTCATTCTATTCTGGCAATTGCCAATGCGGTGGATGATAAGGATCCGTTTATGCAAAAACATTCAATTCGGGTGGCAGAATATGCGGTTAAGATAGCAAGTCAATTGAATTGGAGCAAGGACGAGATTTTTAACTTATATTGTATTGCCTTGTTACATGATATCGGTAAAATACGCGTACCGGAAATGGTGTTGAAGAAAAACGGACCATTGACCCCTGAGGAGCGCAAAATCATGCAGAATCATGTGTCCGCAGGTGCTGAAATTCTGGAAGACCTGACGATGCTTGCACATGCTTCTGAGGTTGCAAAATATCATCATGAACGATATGATGGAAAGGGTTACAGTGAAGGTTTACAAGGAGAAGAAATTCCAATAGAGGCACGTATTGTAATGATAGCAGATTGTTATGATGCCATGACATCTGATCGTGCATATCGGACGGATCCGGGACAATTTTATGCAGTAGAGCAGTTGTTGGCCGGAAGTGGAACGCAGTTTGATCCGCAGTTGGTAGAAATACTTATTAATTTATTGGATAGCGGAAAACTGGCAGAAAAGAGTGTGTTGGATGAATTTTTGAATCGAAGTACAGAGAGCGAGATGCTTTTGCGACGTGTCATTACAGAGTTTACGCAGTTGTCAAAGATGTTGGCCAGAAAAGATGCTCTTACGAATTTAGTCAATCGTGAGGATGCAAAGATGCAGATTAATACATATCTGTGCGATAAGAGACATAAAGGCGCTCTTTTAATATTGGATTTGGATAATTTTAAAATGATTAATGACCAGCTTGGACATACTGCAGGAGACAATGCATTAATTACATTTGCCAAGATTTTGACAAAGGCAGTCAGAGAAGCAGATATTGTATGCAGACTGGGCGGAGACGAATTTATTATTTTCATGCGGGAGATGACAGATCGGGACAGTATTATTAATAAAGTAACCTATATTATTACGGAAACGAAAAGCGAGGTATCACCAACATCGTTACACAGGGTGGTTTCAGCATCGGTTGGCATTGCAATGGCGCAGCAGGATGGAGAGACATTTGATGAACTGTACCAGAATGCAGACTCGGCTTTGTATTATGTAAAGAATAATGGTAAAAGCGGATATTTCTTTTATGGAGAGGACGATAAAACAGCGTAGAGGGGATTGCGCAGGGGAGAGTATGTTATGGACTACATGACAATGCAAGAGAAGGTGCAACGGTTTAAGGACAATATTGGCAAGGTGATTGTCGGAAAAGAAGATACAATTGATTGTATTTTAATTGCACTGATAGCCGGCGGTCATATCCTATTGGAGGATACACCGGGAACGGGAAAGACGATGTTGGCGAAGTCTCTGGCGGCTTCTCTGGCGGCAGATTTCAGACGTATTCAGTTTACGCCGGATTTGCTGCCTGCTGATATTACGGGGTTGAATATCTATAATCAAAAGGAAAGTGCTTTTCAGTTTGTGGAAGGTCCGATTATGACGAATGTTCTGCTTGCGGATGAAATCAATCGTGCAACTCCGCGTACACAGTCCGCGCTGTTGGAGGCGATGGAGGAAAAGCAGGTTACGATAGACGGTAAAACGCGTAAGTTAGAGGATGTATTTTTAGTTATGGCAACGCAGAATCCCATTGAAACCGCAGGCACCTTTCCGCTTCCGGAAGCGCAGATGGATCGTTTTATGATGCAGTTGTCACTTGGTTTTCCGAATGAAGAGGAAGAAATGGCAATTCTTGCGAGATTCACAGGAGATAATCCACTTACGACACTTGCGCCGGTATGTAATAAAGAAGATATTCTTGAAATGAGAGAACTTATGACACACGTGTTTGTACATCAAAGTCTGCGTAGCTATATTGTGTCTCTTGTCCAGGCAACGAGGAAACATGCATCGGTTGCGCTGGGAGTAAGTCCAAGAGGTTCAATTGCACTGATGAAAGCCAGCCAAGTCTGTGCGGCCATGCAAAACAGAGATTATGTGACACCGGAAGATATCAAGAAACTGGTCAAACCTGTTCTTGCACATCGGTTGATTTATTATACGGGTCTCGGAGGAAGAAGCGGCGGCAGCAGTCAGGGCAATGCACCGCTTGAAGAGATTATGAGCACGGTTACCGTGCCAAGCGAGGACTGGAGCGCTAGATAATTATGAAACTTCTGTTTGCATTTGCATTGGCAGTTATCTTGTATTTTATCCAGTATCATCTTTATGTTAGGATGTGGAATCGTAAACTAAATGTTACGATTGATTTTGCTGAAGAGATTGTAGAAGAAGGCAATCAGAATGTCTTAATTGAAACCATTGAAAATAAGAAATGGCTTCCTATTCCCATTTTACAAATTAAGTTTGCGACAACGAAATACTTTTTATTTGCAAGAGAAAAAACTTCTGCTGTCACAGACCAGTATTATCGCAATGAGTTCTTTTCCATTATGCCGTATCAGCGTGTGGTAAGAGAACTTCCTTTTATATGTGGGAAAAGAGGCTGTTATCACGTGAATGGCATGGATGTCATTTCAAAGGATTTGTTTCTGACAGGCACCATGTTTCTGCATTTGGAGCACGAGGCAATGGTTTATGTGCTGCCTAAGAAGATACCGATTCCGGAACTACCGTTTACTGTGGATACTTTGTTTGGAAATGTGGTTAAGAAGAGTCATATTAATGAAGACCCATTTGAATTTGCAGGTATAAGGGAGTATCAGCCGTATGACAATATGCACAGTATTAATTGGAAGAATACTGCGAAGAGCCAGACCATTCAAGTGAATACTTATCATACTACTTATTCTAATGAGATGGCTGTTTTTTTGAATGTTGACACTAATATGGTTGCGCGTGCGGATAAATTACAAGAAGAGGCATTTAGGATAGCCGATGCAGTGGCCAATTTATTTCTATATGCAAAAGTTCCGGTTGGATTTTATACAAACGGCAAGGATTTATTTACGAAGGAAAGTTTCGCGACTGAGGCCGGAGCGGGAAAGAACCACATTACCAATATCGAACTTGCACTGGCTAGGATTGATTTGAAGGCTGGTTGTAATGATTTTACGGAACTGTTGAGGACGACTGCAGAGCATATGGATCGAAATACAAAGATTGTCATTGTCTCAAACTATCGGAAGGAAGATATGTGGGAGCAATACAGCGCGATGTGTGCCGCGGGCTTCTTCTGTACATGGATTATTCCGGAGCTATATGATGTAAAGATTGACGATAGGACAATGGCACTTCCGAATACGAGAAAGTGGGAGGTTGACTATGGCGACTAAGCGATACGTAATTTTCGCAAATATACTCAATCTGCTCATGATTGATTTGCTTTCGATTTTATGTGTTTGGTATATCTATATCTTTGCCGGTATGCCAATAACACCGTGGGTGCCGGTTGCATTTACAATAATTCTTATGTTTTCACATTTTGCACGTAGATATATCAAGAAACTGCTTTTTTTCTTTCTTGTGCATTTAGTTTTGATTGTCGGAATCTTGCTGTTAAGGCTCAATTTGATAGATATGATTATGATACTTGTGTTTGCAATCATATGGACCATTCTGAATTTTGTTTTTTGGACGCAGCCATTTCAGAGGGGCGTGGATTTTGTGCCACTGCCGTTTGCTATTGTTTTTCTGGCAGCATTTATTTACGGAACTGCTAAGCAATCCATGTTTTTAACAAATGCAGCATATGTAATGGGTATTATATTTGTGGGAGCGTTCTTTTTGAGAATGTATTTTTCAAATATCCGAAGCTTTTCCGCTGACAAACAAATGCATGAAAATGTTCCGATGAATAAGATGTTTTCTCAAAACGGTAAGATGGTTTTTGCTTTGGTGACGGTATTTGTTCTGGCAATGATATTGTTACGTTCACAGATGCTGATGGATGGTTTTACAAGACTTTTGTTGGCAATCAGAGCTGTGATTGTTCGGTTTATAGAATGGCTGCTTTCTTTGCTGCCCGAATGGGATTTTGGAGAACAGTATGCGCAAGGTACAGCGGAAGATGTAACGCTTGTTGGTGGAGAAGGGGTAAACCCATTCTTAAGAATGCTGGTGGAAGCAATTGAGAAACTACTTCGGTTTTCTGTAACGGTTTTAATTATTTGGTATTGTGCTCGTGGGATTTATCGTTTCTGTTCTTGGTATCGACGTAGATATCTTCATGTGCAGGATGAGATTTTTTATGATGATGTCAAAGAAACAAAGGCATGGATTGAGCGGGAAAAGAAAAGAAGATTTCAAGGACTCTTTTCAAGGTTGACCAATGAGGAAAAGGTACGCAGACTGTATAAGAAGAAAATAGAGGCATTGAGGAAAAAGGGATATGCTATATCCGGGGCGCATGCTCCGATGGAACGTGTGCAGGATGTTAAGTTGTGGAAACAAATGAATGAAGAGCAGAGCGGAACGGAAAAACTTGAGAGCTTGACTAAACTGTATGAAGAAGTTAGGTATAGTAATCATGAGGTCAACCATGATATGGTGAAAGCAGCAAAAGAAATGTGGTAGGTGGAAAGTATATGAGGGAGCAAGATGCCATTGTTTTTGTTCTGCTTGCAAACAGTTGATAAATGTATTACAATCTGAGCATAAGTATGTTATTGAATTGGATGTTTCACACATTTTGTGGTATAATAAATTACGCACCATGAACTTAAGGAGATGATATCATGGCGACAAAAAGTTTTTTGAAAAATGTTGATATACGTGATAAACGATCAGCAAAAAGCCTTATTACGGCTTTAGAAAACGCAAAAGAAAAGGGTAAAGTAAATATACAGTTGAGCCGGACGTGTGCTAATGCGTCGGCAGAACAGATAAGTGCTATATTTGGCAAAAAGGTATGACCGGCTATTTGCAAGTTAATCTAAATATGATGCTTCAGGAAATCGGAGAGAATGAAACAAAGAAATTTTTCTCCGATTTTTCATGCCCACTCAATCTGGATGTTGAAGCATTTTTACGATATAGAGCCATGGAATTTGCAAAACAAGGTATTTCCGTTACTCACTTAGTTATGGTTTCCTATCGTGGGAAATATGTATTGGTTGGATACTATGCGCTTGCGCATAAAGTTTTTACAATCAATAGGGAAAGTCTGCCGAGTCAGAATTGGAAACGCAGGCTTTTAAAATTTGGACAATACGACGAGGAACTAAAGCGGTACTTTATTTCATCTCCTTTAATTGGACAAATAGGTAAAAACTATGAGAATAACTATAATAAACTGATTTCAGGCGATGAGTTATTATTGCTCGCAATAGAAAAGGTTTCTGAAATGCAGATGATAGTCGGAGGGAAAACAGTTTATTTGGAGTGTGAGGATAAAGAGCGTTTGCTAGAGTTTTATTCCAGAAATGGTTTTGTTAATTTTGGGCAACGCCAATTAGAAAATGATGAAATCGGAGAGATGCAAGGGGAATATTTGATTCAAATGTTGAAATATCTAAAATAGAAACAGCAAGTTTGCATTTTCTGCAACCTTGCTGCTTTTGCATCGGAGTGACTAGATTCGAACTAGCGGCCTCCGCCTCCCTAAGACGGCGCTCTAACCAAACTGAGCCACACCCCGATTTAGAATTCTACACAGTCAAATAAGTGCTTCTGTGTAGTGTCACGAATTGTATTATATAATGTTTTCAGAGTATCGTCAAGTCCCCAAAATCATCGTTTTTTTCACTGCAGACAGCCATACAATATCCTTTAGCAAAATCATAAATCTTGGCATAGTACGACTGCTCGTTCACTTCATGTATGAATGTAATCGGATCGCTTAAACGCACCGAAAAATCCGTCATGGAGAGTTGCATTCCATATCCGGTTGCTTTCATAAAGCTTTCCTTCAGAACCCAATATATATAAAATTGATTCTGACGTTCTAACGGATTAGTTCTAGAGCAAATATCAAGATATTCTTCTTCCGTAAAAAAACGTTTTGCAATTTTCTCACCATCATTTTTGCATTGCTCAATATCAATTCCAATTGGTGCATCGTCAATTACGCACACAGCATAATCTCCCGAGTGTGATAAATTGAAATGAATGTTCGGATTCTTAGGCAAATAGGGTTTCCCGTTTGTCGTTTCTGCCGCTGTTAGGACAGGTGTTCTTATTTCGGGAAAACATTCTTTCAAGCCATAGTTCAGCAGATATTCTGCACAGAGAGAACGCTTTCTGTCTGCCTCAAATCGGAAACGTTTCGATTGCTCGATACGCCTGTCACTGATATATTGTTTGTATACATCGGGATTACTGAAATCTATGTGATTGATATTTATGGCATAAATTTTCATGTTTTATTCTCCATTTAAAAAGCTCTAATCTATAAATATATTATACACAGCATAGGTACATGCGTCAAAAAAGGGTTGAATGAAAAAGTAAATTCAGATTTACTTGCTTGTCTTTGATTTTGGGTAATTAGGGGTGCCGGTGAGGTGGTAATTACCCAATTATCCGAGCGGCTGGAAGTATATGTATGTTTTTAACTTGCTCGTCTTTGATTTTGGGCAATTAGAGGTGTCTGAAGACAGGTAATTACCCAATTACCTGAATGCCTGGAAACATATGTATGTTTTCAACTTGCTTGCCTTTATTTTGGGTAATTTGGGTGTCAGTAAACTGATAATTACCCAATCTACCAACAAAAGAA
>DATESB010000100.1:0-4912 GCA_035271065.1 Lachnospiraceae bacterium
TATCTGATGAAAAACAAAGAATGAAAAAAACCGAATGGCTATTATGCCCCAACTGCAACAACAAAACGAGAATTAAAATCTGTGATAATACAGTACTTGAAAATTTTCCGCTATACTGTCCGAAGTGCAAACGGGAAATAATAATCAGCGTAAAACAATTCAATACCACAGTTATCACAGAGCCAGACGCATAGACGCAGAGCCGATAACCCGTTAGCCTTGTGCTGCGGATTATCGGCTCTTTTTGCTTTTAAGATAGAAAAGGAGACAAAACCATGAGTAATTCTATTAAAGACAGCGCACAGGCTTTCGCCGTCAATCAAGTGCTGAAATATGTTGACAGCAATCCGCAGGAAGCATTCCCCAAGTTGTTAGATTGGGCGGATAAGTTCGATAAGGATAACCTCTATCTCACACAGCGCCAGCAAATCCGTAAGGTGATGGAGCAGCCTGACAGCAACTGGATGCGCCTGATCAACAGCCTTTGGACGGACATTGATTCTGAAGTCCGCAAAGTGTTCTTCCGCAATTTTATTGTCAATGCATCTCTCTTAGGCAGCCGCAAGCAGGTGGCTAATCGTGAAAAGTACGGCTGCAATATCCCCTGGGCAATCCTGATGGACCCCACTTCCGCCTGCAACCTTCATTGCACCGGCTGTTGGGCGGCAGAATACGGTAATAAGCTGAATCTGAGCTATGAGGAACTGGATGACATCATCAATCAGGCCAATGAACTGGGAACCTATATGTTCCTCTACACCGGCGGTGAACCTATGGTACGCAAGAACGATCTGCTCCGCCTGTGTGAAGCGCATCCTGACTGCGTATTCTCTGCCTTTACCAACGGTACCCTTATCGATGAGAAGTTTGCCGATGAGATGCTGCGGGTGAAGAACTTCTACCCGGCCATCAGCATTGAAGGCTTCGAGGAAGCTACTGATTTCCGCCGTGGCAAGGGTACTTATCAGGCTACTATGCGGGCGATGAAGATTCTGAAAGAAAAGAAGCTGCCTTTCGGCGTATCTGGGTGCTATACCAGCAAGAACATCGACTCCATCAGCTCGGATGAGTTCTTCGATCATCTGGTGGAGTGCGGTGCGAAGTTCGCATGGTTCTTCCACTATATGCCTGTGGGCAACGATTCCGCTGTGGAGCTGCTCCCGTCTCCTGACCAGCGTGAAAAGATGTATAACCGCATCTGCGAATACCGTAGCACAAAGCCTATTTTCACAATTGACTTTCAGAATGATGCGAAATTTGTAAACGGCTGTATTGCTGGTGGCCGCAACTATCTGCATATCAATGCCAATGGTGACATTGAGCCTTGCGCTTTTATCCATTACTCTGACTCCAACATCCGTGAAAAGACCCTGCTGGAAGCATATCAGTCTCCGCTGTTTATGGCCTATCACGACGGTCAGCCCTTTAATGATAATATGTTCCAGCCGTGTCCTATGCTGGAAAATCCTGAATGTCTGCGTAGCATGGTAAAGAAATCCGGTGCCCATTCTACCGAGTATCAGTCCCCGGAAAGTGTTGACCATCTGTGTGATAAGACTACACTTTATGCAGAAACCTGGAAGCCGAAGGCCGATGAGCTGTGGGCTGCTTGTCAGGGCTGTAGTGGGTGTAAGAAGTGATGGACGGCTATCAAATTTTCACAGATGCCACCTCAGATCTCGCACCGGAGTTAACCGCAGGTCTGCCATCTGTTGAAATGATTCCTATGAATGTTGAGATCGGCGGAACAGAATACTCATATGGTTCCCCGGAAGGAATCACAGCCAAGGAGTTCTACCGCTTGCAAAGAGCTGGGAATTTTGCAACGACCTCACAAATCAACCCAACGATTTATTTTAAGCATTTTGAACCCTGTCTGCGACAGGGAACCGATATTCTGTATCTCTGTTTTTCCTCTGGTCTGTCAGGTACATATCAGTCTGCGTTTTTAGCGGTTGAAGAACTACAGCAGGAATATCCGGAAAGAAGAATCATCTGCATTGATACGCTTGCTGCCGCAGTGGGTGAAGGGTTTTTAGTCAGAGAAGCTGCGAAAAAGCAGAGGGAAGGACTGTCTATTGATGAATTGGCTTCTTGGGTCATGGAACACCGATTAGAGGTATGTCATTGGTTTACGGTTGATACCTTTACCCATTTGAAACATGGCGGGCGGGTTTCAGGTGCCGCAGCCGCAATGGGAACGGCTTTGCAGATCAAACCGTTGCTTCATGTGGACAGCGAAGGAAAGCTGCAAGCAGTGGAAAAACCTCGTGGAAGAAAAAAGGCTGTTACCACTCAGATTGCCCGAATGGAACAGGGCTGGAAACCTGAACTTGGTAAATCGATTCTGATAGGTCATGCCGATGACCCTGAAGCAGCAGATATGCTGAAAGAAAGGTTGTTGGAACAATTCCCGGATTCTGAGATTTGTATTGCTTATATTGGCCCTATCATCGGAGCACACACCGGTCCCGGCGCACTGGCATTGATTTACTGGGGAAATAATCGATGACGGAGGATTTGTAGATACGCAAAAAAGCATTCTCCATCATAGAAAAATATAGTTTTGTTTAGAGCTGCCGGGTAACTTATGCTCGGCAGCTTTGAACTGTCTGCTAGAAGTAGTAGGAGGTGAACATATGGTTCCGCATGTATTGGGCGTAGGATACGCCTATAATGAATATGAGGTTACTGCTGGCCGATGGAAAGAATTTGAAATTGAATTTGACTATGCTGATAATATTAAACAAGCGGCCGCAATGCTGTCTTTTAAAGAATATATATGCGTAGCTATTTGCTCTGATGTGATTCCACAAGACGATTTGGATATCTTGAGACAAAAACGTGCGGTACCAATTATTGTTGTGCCACCTTCATATTCGGAGGAACAGCGGTATGCATGTGTCCATTTTGGTGCTGCTCAATATTTACATACCTATAATCATCCTATGGTAGAAATGTTTTCAGAGAAAAATAGTATGAGAAATTGTTTGAAAATACCAAAAGATAAAAGAAGACCGCTAACAATCATCACTGTGAAAGACTTGTCTTTCTGCTTAGAGTACAGGTCTGTAGAGATAGCTGGGGTATGCATTGATTTGACCGAAAAAGAGTTTGATATTCTTGCGCTGCTAATTATGAATCAACGGCAAGTCTATACTTATGAAATGATAATGGATTCTGTTTGGCATGATGATTTTTCGTTTTATTCACGCAATGCGATTTCAAGCCATATAAGTAATTTACGGAAAAAGTTAAAAAGTTCGGAAACTGCATCAGAACATATTAAAAGCATTCGAGGAATAGGCTACAAATTCGAAGTATAGGTATTTCTTGTGCAAATCTTGTATAAATCTAAAGTAAATCTTGCTTTCTGTTCTATACCATAGCTCTCAATAATGGCGAGCAGCTGTTAATTGAGTAATGGTTCAATGAAAACGCGGCTTGCTGAATAGCTGCCGCTTTATACTGCGTAGACAGAAAGGTTATTTACAGCGGCATATAGGAGGATGCCGCTTTGTTTGTTTTAACCTTTTACAGTTCTCATAATCTTCACTTGCTAAAAAAAGTGTAGCTTCCCCTCCGGGGCAGTTCGGCAACCTGTCGGTATTATCGTTCTGCGCAAACCGGAATAATAATGATCTTTTTTGTTGCGCCAGTTTCCTGGAATGGGAGACTGGCGCTTTTGCTTGTCGTTTTTTGCCGAATGTCCCCAAACGGCCTCGATGCCGTTCCCCGCCTCCATTCGATTCACCCGCTAATCACCCGTGAATCGAAATGGAGGTACATAATGAAGAAAGTCAATCTTCGGGATCTGTATCCCGATGTTTATAAAACCGATGCCTTTTTGGAAGTAACCGATGAAGTACAAGCGGTGTTTCAGTCTGACGAGCGAGCTGAAGCAGCCTATGAGCGAAAAATGTATCGCTATAAGGCGCAGTACTCCCTGGACTGTGAGAATGGAATTGAAAATGCGGTCCTGCGAAAGCTGGAGACGCCGGAGATGCTTCTGGAGGAAAAGCAGCTGCGCGAGCAGATTTACTCCGCCGTGATGGCTTTGCCGAAGAAACAGGCAAGGAGAATTTACGCCCGGTACTATCTGGGGATGAGCGTAAATGAGATTGCCAGAGCCGAAGGCGTAGATCCGAGCCGTGTTCGTGACAGCATCCGGCGTGGGTTGAAACAGTTAGCAAAATATTTTTGATAAAGTTTCATTTGAAGCGCCTGTTTTTCACTCTTTTTGTCAGTGTTAATAAGAAGGACAAGTTTCTCCCCTTCGATGTACTTTGACAATCGAATAGACGGCATTTCTGGTACATAACCCATGTACGAGCGAATCAGGCGCGCCGCCAAGATGGACAGCCCAAGGAGGTGATAAACAAGGCTGTTCCCAGCGATCAACGCCAGCCTGAGACCCGGAGGTGGCACTTCGGGCGCGAGGACTCCATGGGGGCTTAAAGATACTTGTTCACACCCGCCCACGGACTTGAGGCGGAACCCTGCGGCGCACGAATAAAACGACGCTGCGGAGTTATGACAGCCGCGCCAGCGGAGATCAGGAATGTCCCCATCGTCAGGGATGCGTGGCAAATGTGGCGAAAGCAAAACTAAAATTCAAGAGAGCTGCGTCCATTTGTTGTAAACAACAGCTCAGTATTCAGATGCAGTTTTCTTTTCAAAGTTAGATACCATGCACTGGCAGTTTCGGCTGCCAGTGCATTCATGTGATTTTGAAAGCACGATGACAACCTTGACAGAATGGAGGGAATATGATTTATGGAAAAACTGATTACACGAAAAGAAGCTGCCAAAATCTTGGGGATCAGTATTGCAACCTTAGATGCAGCCCGTAACAACGGCTTGATTTCTTATGTTCAGTATGTGCAGAACGGTTGTGTATATTTTACTGATA
>DATESB010000101.1:0-20467 GCA_035271065.1 Lachnospiraceae bacterium
TCCTCAGGCTTTGTCGGACATGAGAACGAATTGCTGTTTGTCATTCAGATCAACGCGAATGAGATGTATGTACCTTTGAGCGATTTGCTTTTGCAGAGTGCCGTGGAGCACGCAAAGCGAATCGCAGACGGCATGAAGGTGAAAAAATCGGAATTGCGGACAGAAGACGTACTGCGTAGGATAACGCGTCACCAATCAAAGTAAGCACCTTCTATTTCACGGAAAACTACACCGGTTATCAACAATTAGAGATAAATCTGGCTGGCAAGCAGGGCAAGTGTTTATACAAACACTTGCAGGACAGGCGGCTTCACTTCCGTAAGCAATTTCCTCAGCGGTGGTTTTTCTTTGAGTTGCAGCCATTTTTATATCCTCCTGTCAGACAGCAGCGGCGTCCGGCGAGAGGATGTTCGTCGGACGCCGCTGCTTATCTTTTAGCAGTTACACCCCCATTCGCCATATATTTTGCAGATAAACAAAAAAAATAGGACTAAATCGACGCCCCGGTGATGGGGTTTTGATTTAGTCCTATTATAACAGTGGCATCGTGGAAACGAATCACTTTCAGCTCATATTTTTTTAGCAACCGGCTGAAATGCTCGGTAACATAATTTGGGCGGAGTAATCTGCCAACTCATCGGTACAGACACAGTATTTCTTAGGTCTGTCCACCCTGTCGGCAGGGTATTTTATAAAAATCGCTGACTGCAGCGATAGAGAAAATTTTTATTGATTGGGGAACTTGCGTGTATAGATAATATAACTATTTCTTGAAGTTTTTGTATGATTCAAGTTGTCGGCAGTCAGACTATCATAGCGTCCTAAGACACTTCAGACTCTCGGCTTTGCGTCCCCGGTTTTAACCGTGTTGTTACCGTTTACTTCTCCGGCACTCGGAGTACATCGTCGGGATGGACGATGTAGAACCGGATTTTGTTGTTAAGCCTCTCCAGCTCGCTCATGGTACAGCCTAGTTTGTGAGCGATAAGCCAGAAGCTGTCGTCCTTTTGCACGGTGTAGGTGGTGTACCGCAAGTTTTTCGGTGCATTCTCTGTCACGCCGTACTGGTCAAAGCTATGGGCTCCGCCGTCGATGTCCTTCTTGCCGGTGACGGGCTTACCGTTTTCATAGTACATCCATTTGCCGGAATCGTTCATTGTCCAGCCCTGCGCCGTGTCGCTGGAAATTGCCAGCTCCACAAAGCGGCGCAGAACAGCGGACACCTCGGCGCGTGTGGCGGTGCCCTGCGGGTCAAAGAGATTGCCGTTTTTACCACTGATCACGCCTGCCATCTGCATCTGCTTTACTGCATCTTTGGCGTAGGCGCTGATCTTGGCGCTGTCCGCAAAGGTGTTTTCCACATGAACCTTCGGCAAGGTATAGCCAATGGTCTTGGCATAGTTGCTCATAATGACTGCCATCTGCTCACGGGTGATGGACTGATCCGGGGCAAACTTTCCATTGCCAACCCCGTTTACAATGTTGTTTTTGCTTGCCCACTCAATGTAGCCCATATAGTAGGCGTCGTCTTTCACATCGCTGAAGCTGCTCTTTGCATAGCCGCTCACATCGGTGTTTGCAAGCCTCCCCAGCGCCGTGACAAACATTCCTCTTGTTATGGCGGTGTTCGGACTAAAGGTAGTGCCGGAAGTGCCGCTGAACAAGCCACGGCTCACCACAAACTCAATATCTTCCTTTGCCCAATGAGCCGCAATGTCTGTAAATGCGGTATTGGTCTGCTTGTAGCCGATGCCGTAGGTGGAAAAATGATTGGTGCTAAATCGCAGTACCTTTTGTGCACTGTCATAGACGGAATTTGTTAGCCACTGCACCTTGCCGTTAGCGTCTACATAGACCGCCTGCACGTTTCCGCCCTTTTCATTTGCGCCCAGGGTATAGGGAATGGTCACCGACACGCTACCTGACCCAAAGCTGCTGACCGCCTTGCCACTGCCGTAATTTACCTTGAGGTCGAATACGGGGCGGTTTCCGATGGTGTTTTTTGCTTCCCCAGTCAGCTTGCGGCTGTCCATGCGGGTTGCGGTAATATTTACATCTGATTTTGCCTGTTTGTTGATTTCTTTCACGGTCGCCAAATCCATGCCTATTCTAATGTTAGGGCTATCCACCACTACAACGGTGTTCACGATTTTCTTACCGATGATGGTATCCTGCACGGTCTTTGGCAGATTGACCGTAACATTAGCGCCTGTCTTGTTACCGGTGTCCACATGAAGAACCACTGTGATGCCATTTTGCTCCGTGCCGTTTTTCTTGGCCTCAGCCAGTGCCTTGTCAAAGGCGTCGGTTACAGTTTTGTCAGTGATGCTAGCTGTTACATTGCCCTTGCTGTCTACTGTGCCGGGAATCTTAATTTCCCCCTGAGTGGGTGAATTCGGCTTATCCGGTGCGGGTGGGGTGACAATGACGGGGCTGCTGTTGTCGTTTGAAGAGCTTCCTCCGCCGCTTCCGGAGCCACCGCCGCCGGAGTAAGTCCAATGGGCATAGTAGGTCACATTAGCACTGACTGTGGTGCTTGCGGAGATCTGAGTTCCCCCGCTTGCCGTAGTATACCAGCCGTCAAATTTATAGCTGCCGGAGCGTGTCGGGATCGGGAGCGCTCCTACCGCCGCACCGGGTGCAACCAAGCGTGAAGTTTCACTGACCGTGCCCTCATTCGGATTGAAGGTGACGGTATGGTTGCCCACTGCGTTTACGGTGATGGAAACTGTTGCCGTTGCGGTGCGTCCGCCGTCATAAGTGACGGTAATGGTGGCGGTATATGTGCCCACCGCAAGACCCGTTGCAGCCCTTATTTGCCATGAGTTGATGCTGCTGTTGGCGTTAACGTACGAGGAGCCGTTGTGTATCGAAAACACAGATGGGTGGTCAGTTGTCACACTGGTGATGGTCGCCTGCGCGTCGCCGCTGTTGGTGATGACGATAGACTTGTAGGTGGTCGATATATAGCCCACCGTAAGGGCGTCAAGGGTGACGTCCGCTACGGAAAGGTTGGGGGCGGGCGAGACTGCGGCTGCGTTAATAGCGATCGCTGTACTATTATTGCTTGCAAAGGAGATGCCCTCTACCGCCTTTTTGCGCACATAGTATATGTCCGGGACCAAGTTTTCCTTCCATTCATTCTGGGGAATATCCAGCCAAAATCCACTGTAATGGTTCAAGGACCTATACTCGCAATCCGCGATGGATACCTTTAGCTTGCCGTCGTTTGCGCCTGCCGTGGTTTCATGCTCCACCATATAGTCGCTGTTGGTGGGCGGGGCGGGGCGGACGGGAATGGAAAGCAACTGGGCGGGGCTATCCGAGGTGGTAGTACCGTTGCCCTTGTGGACAATGGATACACTTCCTCCCATCCATTGTGAATGGATGGGAAATACTTCGCCGTAGGATATCGTGAACGAAGCGCTGCCGTTAATACTATATTGTTCGTCCGGCACAAAACCAGTCAGCGCCTCGTTGACATAGTCAATTTGGATGGTGGGGGTAGGGTTTTGGATTGGGGCTGGAGGCTCATCGGCCGGTCCCCAGGTCATCACCTTGCCGTTGGACGCACCGGTGGTGGCAAGACCGTCACCGATGATGGGGCTGGCAGAAAACGCCCAAGCGTCTCCACCTTCGCCTGCTTGGCCCGCAATGGCCACGCCGCTGCCGTCGGATAGGGTAAGATTTGCACTTAATATTCCATTGCTGCTGGTGTTCCCACTGCTGCCGCCGATGGCGGTGATGTTGCCAGTGCCTGAGATTGCCGTCACCCCTCTAATACCGGCAGTTGTGTTGCCGGCAGTACCGCCGATGGCCACCAGCGAGCCGTCGCCGTCGATGGTTAGGCCAGAGCCTATGCTGGCGCCTGCGTATGTGATGCCATAGCTGGTGCCAGCTTCTCCGCCAAGAAGCACGTTGAAGCCGGTTTGGGTCAGCGTTGCACCGGGCTGCAGCATCAATGCGGCGGGGCTGGTACCCGTGCCGATGATAACCGTGTTGGTTAGTGTAAGGTCGTCGCCGCTCCATTCGATGTGGTCGGCTTCATCGGGGGTACTGCTGTCAACTGTCTCCACCACCACATGGTAGTCGGGGGTTGCTTCCGTTTTGGGGCTGATGACGCAGTACTTGCTTGAAGGGTAGTTGTTCGTCACGGCGGCCGAAGCCAGTGCCTCATCACCCTCTACCGTCCTGCTTATCGCCAGACTGGCTCCGGTAGCCTTGCCGCTCTTTGCCACCAGCAACCCGCCTTTGTAGACGATGCTTGCAATGTGAGGACCGTTTTTTTGGGCGAGCAGCCCATAGCTTTCGGTGCTTGATTTGCCGCCCACAGCTACCAGCTTGCCGCCGCTGACGGTGATGCTGCCGCCATGAGAAAACGCGCCGCTGCTGCCGGCTTCACTGTCGCCGCCTACCGCGGTAACTTCGCCGCCGTTCACGGCAATGCTGCTCTGGTTCGGGGCATACAGGCCAACACTCCCGTTGGCTTTTCCGCCCACCGCGGTAACGATACCGCCGTTCACAACGATGTCGCTGTTCACGATGTTCACAAGAATGCCGTAGCTGCCGCTGCCCGTCAAATTGCTCGTCGTGCCGCCCACAGCAACCACCGTGCCGCTGTCGATGGCCACAAGCTTAGAGGCATACAGACCGCAGGAGTATCTGCCTTCACTGCTGACGCTGCCGCCAAGAGCGGTAAGACTACCGCTTAGGTTGATGGTCAAATCATACTGAGCTTTTATGCCGATAGAGTTTCCTTTAGCAACATTGCCTCCGCTGACAACCAGATTGCCGCTGCCGGAAATGGTCAGGCTGCCTTCGGTGTAGATGCCATATGTTGTCTTATTATCTTCTTTACCGCCGCCGCTAACGGTGTTCTCACCCTCCAGTTCGATTGCCAGGTTATCGGAACTATGGATGCCGTAGTATGCGGATTCAGTTTCAATGCCCATGATATTGGCGTTCTTCAGGGTGAGCATGTTGTTTACAAACTTGATGTTGTAATTGCCCTCTCCACCGCCCAGAGTCACCGCGCCGCTGTCATTGGTGGTGGCATAGACGGGGGTGTCTATATAGACCAGCTCCACACCGCCTACAGTCACCGTTGCGGGGCTTATCGCCAGTGCCGTCATGGGCAGCAGGGTTATTACCATGCACAGCGCAAGAAGCATACTGAGTATTTTTTTCATAATGTCTGTTCCTCCATTCGTAAAGTTGCTTTTCTTCAAATCCCAAGGAGCTGGCGCTTCTTTGCGTCAAACTCCTGCCGGGAAATAACACCGTCCTCCATGAGTGCCTTGTATTTCTTGGTATCCCAAAAGCCGAAATCAATCCGCTCAGAAACCACGAACTGGCCTTTCAGTATTTGGTTTTGATCGTTGCAAATATATTCCCCCTCGATTTTCGATGGCAGAATCAGTGGAATCTTGCCGCCGCAGATGGGGCAAGGGGGTTTTTTAGAAAATAAACCCATATTCCGTTCCTCCTTTTGTTCGCATTATCTTGTTCCGCCGCCTGAACCGCCGCCAATGGAGCCACCGCCTCCGCCAAGGGAAGCAAATCCGCCGCCCCCGCCGCTGCGTTTTTCCTGCTCACGCTGCTGTTCGGCTTGCTTCATATTGCTGTAAAGCAAGTAGTGGTAGGAATAGGCGGTCGCCATGCTTTGACTGTAATCGGTCAGCTCGGCAGAAATTTGTGGGTACAGCTCTTTCATCTGCTCCGCCACCTGATCGGCGATGCCAAACAGCATGGCATAAGTCAGCAGTTCCCTCCAAATCGGCATTTCCTTGACGCTGCGCTCGGCAACCAGTGAAAAATCCATCAGATACCGTTTCAGCCCCATCAGCTCGCCCAGCTCCTGTTCACCGGTTGGTGTCAGATCCGTCAGCTTTGCGGGCATATCCCACCGCTTCAGGCAGATTTTTTGATTCAGCCAAGTTCTGCCCGCGCTGTCGCATTTCTGTATGTAGGCACGCAGCAGTTTGTCGTTTTGACTTGCAAAGTGTTCCAGTTCCTTTGCCTGCAAATTGGAATCCGAACCGGCCGCGCTTTCGAGCACCGTATAAAGGTACTCGTCATATTCGTTCATACTGCTATGATTGCTGCCCACCAGCCGCAGGCTCACTGTTTCTTTGGTTTTGCCCATCAAGCCGACGTGCTTCGTTTCCACAGGGGACAGGCAGCCAAGCTGAATCAGCCGCAGCATTCCTGTGGAGAGGATCGCACCGTCCTCACACACATCAAACAGCCGTCCCAGCGCATAGGTGGCACTCAGATTGCCGTCGTTGGGAATGTCCCTGAAATACCCGAACCGCTCTGCAAATCTCTGTCTTTTTTTCTCCGCACGTTTCTTTTTCATTCTGAAAAACCAAATCATTAGCCCGATGGGGAGTCCGATAGACAAAAGCATCGTGACAATCGCTTCAAATGTGGATACTTCTTCGCCGATATCATCGTAATCGCTGCCTGAAAAAGCAGTTTCTTTTACTTCCTCAAAGCTGCCCGGTTCTTGCCGTGAGGGGGATAGGATTCCTTTCTCCAAAGAAAACAGTACCGTAACATGGTTTTCGGGAGCAAGCGAACTTTCCGTGTAGGGCAGAATAGCGCCGTCTGAAAATTCCACCTGTCCGTCATAGCCAAAACCCCATATGTCGGCGGTTTCATCGGTGATGGGTGTGCCGTCCGCCAGCCGGATTTCCACCTTTACATCGGTGGGGGTGGTGTTCATCCCCTCGTTTACGAATCGGAAATTCACGCCGTCCCTGTCGCTGTAAGCGCCCACTGCATGATCCAGCTTGTATTCGATGGCATAGCGGTTTTGCCCATACCCGCTGATGCCAAAGCAAATTTCATACCCGTTGTCCGTCTCAAGAACGCCGCATTTTTGCGCCTTTTTCTCAAAGCTCCAATCAACGTCCCAATCCGGCACCGTCTCATAGCTCCCGTTTTGGTCGGAGACCGTAAGCTGGCTGATGGTCAGGTAATCGGGTGTGTTCATGGGGATATAGCTTTCGGTTCCCTCGTTAAAATCTCCCTCCCATACCTGTGTGATGTTCATGGAGCCGTCCTTATAAAGGACAGCCTGAATACCCATGGTATCCACTTGATTCGCTGCAAAAGCGGGGAGAGGGAGGGCAAATAGCAGGGCAAAGCATAGAATCATCCCGCTCACTTTTTTGCGCATAGGGCACCTCATTTCATGCTGGGCATATCCGCCTTGCCCGCTTGCTCCTCCAGATAGTCTCTTTGCCGAAAGCCCAGCATCCCGGCAATCATGGAGACCGGGAACATTCGAACTTCACGGTTTAGCTTGGTCACGCTGTCGTTGTAGATTAGGCGGCTGGTCCGCACCATGTTTTCAAAGGTCTGCACCGCGTCCATGGTTTTGATATACGTTTGGTTTGCCTTTAGTTCCGGATATTGCTCTGTTACCATGGCAATCCTGCCCAAGGCTTCGGAAATAACCCCTTCTTGGCGTAGCACATCATCCGGTGTGGATTTTGCTGTGATCACGCTTCGCCTTGATTTGATTGTTTCAATCAGCGTTTCACTTTCGTGCTTGGCATAGACCTTTGTCAAATCCAAAAGAGCTGACAGAGCATCGAAGCGGCTTGATAGCTGCACCCCGATCTGGCTCATGGCATTGCTGATATTCTCATCCAGCACCACCAGTTTGCGTTGGGTGGACATAACCCATAGTAAGATTGACACGACGATTACGCCAATTGCTATTAGGGTTGGCAACATAGTATTTACCTCCATTTTTCTTATTTTGAGAAAAGCTGCGTTACTATTCGCATAAGCATATTTCTATTTGGTTTAATATTTACACTGTTAGTTAACAGATGCGAAATAGTCTCCGCCCTCTGTGGCCTCAAGGAATAGCTTAGCCCCGTCAGTACTGGCATTCGAAAAGTCAACGCCCATAAAGGTTAATTGATTTTTTTCCTGATCCTGCACTAAAATATCCCAAACAAGAGTATCTGTAGTGAAAACAAGCTCTGCTTGCACCTTTTCACCATTCTTGATAACCTCAGTAATCAGGTTTTCTCCCCAATCGTTGTTATTGGCAGGAGAAAGGGCAAGTGCATAAATATCAACACCGGTACCATTGAAAATCTCTACGGGAACAACAATAGAACCTGTTTTTGAAGCAGTTTCGGCGCTTGCAATTTCGTCTAAATCAGCACTAGCTTCGGCGATAAATGTGCGACCTACCTCAATGGCTACCTTAAGGCCACCCATAACCTCAGGTGTGAGAGTTTTGGGATTGGCAAAGTATTCGTCAGCATTGATAATTTCATCGGCAAGCTCATTCATGGCGGTGACAAGCTCTTCATTTTTTAAAAGCTCAGGGCTTGCATTTACCTTGTCAACGATTGCATCAAATTCTTCCGCCATGCTCATAAAATCTTGTGCGAGGGCTTGTTGCTCTGCTGTGAATGTTCCATCTGCGGCTTGTGCGGGTGCTGATGAAACTGCTACGGGAGCACTTCCGCCTCCTCCGCAGGCAGCAAGGCTCAGTGCCATAACAAGTGCCATCATAAGTACCAGTAATTTTTTCATTTCAATGCCTCCATTTTCTGTTGTGTATATAGGGAAAGTTTCTTGAGTTTAATCTATCAGAAATTCCCCTTAAAAACCGTCCGCTGCATGAAACATTGTTTTTTCGACATGAATCATAGTTCCAAATAATAAATTTTTATGGTAAAATTAACTTGGCAAAGTAGAATTATTTAGAAATGGAGGAATGCTTATGCTACACATTGCGGTCTGTGATGATAATATTGACGAGCTATCCAATATGGTACAGCTCATCGACCTATACCGAACATCAAAACATCTAAACTGCGAACACGCCGCCTTTCCAAACGGATTTGAGCTGGTTTCGGTCTTGGAAAAAGGAAGGCGGTTTGACATATACTGTCTGGATATTATGATGCTGGGCTTTACCGGCATTGATATTGCAAAGGAAATCCGCACCTTTGATAAAACCGCTCCGATTTTATTCTTTACCTCATCGCCTGAATTTGCCTTGGAGAGCTATTCAGTGAAAGCCATTAACTATGTGCTAAAGCCAATCTCAAAAGAAAAACTATTCTTCACCTTTGACGATCTGTTGGAGCAGATTAATTCAGAAAAAGATGAGGATGCGGTTATCATAAAGGGCAATGAGGGTATTCAAAAAATATTGATCTCCAATTTGATCTTTGCGGAGGTCATCGGCAGAAATGTACTCTATCACCTGCGCTCTGGCAAAGTCATCGAATGTACGGAGCCTTTTTCCTCTGTCTGCGATAATCTGATGAAGTATGGGTGTTTTATCAAGCCCCACCGTTCCTATCTTGTGAATATGCAGTATGTGGATACTATCGAAAATCATCAGATAACTTTACAGACCCTTTCTTCTGTCCCCATTGCACAGGGCAGGGCAAAAGAGATTAAGCAGCAATATCTGAATTATCAAATGGAAGGGGAATAAGCGAATGAAGGGAGGTGCTTTAAAATGTTAGTAACAGTAATAGGACTCTTACGATTTGGGGTTTCTCTGATCTTTGGCATAGCGGTGTCCGTTCTCTTTGCGGGAATAGAACCCACAAGGGGAAAAAGGCTCATTACTGGTTTGCTCTGTGTAATTTTTCTTTTTGTTCAGACCACCTGCTGGTGGCTCTTTGACTTGGATTTGACATCCAAGCTGTATCCGCTGATTATCCACCTACCGCTGATAGCGATATTCTCTTTATACTATAAGCGTCCGTGGTCCATATCCGCCGTCAGCGTGCTTTCCGGTTATCTCTGCTGTCAAGCACCCCGCTGGGTCGGTTTTCTTGCGAGAACTGCCTTTGGCAGCAGACTTGCAGACCACATTTTTTATATTGCTGCGGTATTTCTATTCTACTATTTTCTGAAAAAGTATGTAGCCGGCTCCGTTCGACAGCTGATGGAAAAGTCCACTAAATCTTGCTTGTTTTTAGGCGGGGTGCCGCTTTTTTACTATACGTTTGATTACGTTACCACCGTCTACACCGATATGCTTTACAGCGGTACCGAATGGGCGGTGCAGTTCATGCCCTCAACAATCTCTGTTTTCTATTTCGTGTTTGTTATCCTTTACTACGCCGAGACGCAAAAACAGGCAACCCTCCAAAGAGAGCGGGATATGCTGGATGCGCAATTTCGGCTGGCCCAGACAGAGTTTGCTTCGCTGCGTCAGCTGCAGCAGAATGCCGCAGCCTATCGGCACGATATGCGCCACCATTTCGCCCTTTTACAGGGTCTGGCCTCCAAGGAACACATAGAGGGGATTAAAGAGTACCTACGAACTGCCCAGTCCGACATGGATGCCATCACACCCCTGCGCTTTTGCGAAAACGAAACCGTCAATCTTATTTTGTCCGCTTTCGCTACGAAAGCGAAGCAGGCGGAAATCATGCTGACGGTGGATGCAAAACTGCCTGATTTGCTTCCCTTTAGCAATACTGAGCTTTGCTCGCTTTTGTCAAACGCCTTGGAAAATGCTATCCATGCCTGTGAACAGATACCTGATAGTAACAAACGCATCATCCGGCTGCGTATGTATTCCAAAAATAATAAGCTGTGCATTGATATCCGAAACAGTTATCAGGCAGAGCCAATATTCCAGCAGGGGCTTCCAGTATCAAAAGAACAGGGGCATGGCTTTGGCACAAAAAGCATAGCTCATATCGTGGAAAAGTACGGTGGTGTATTTCAGTTTTCGGTTAAGGATGGCTTGTTTATATTTCAGGCAACTGCATAATTTCTTGGTTAGCCTTGCTTTCTGCCATGCTAATTAAAATCTGCACTCGTGCTAGAGAAAGCTTTGAATGTGGCTTCTGGCTTGCGTGGTGGTTACTTACACAACTGAATATCTATGATAACGGTCGTTTGGTTGAGAAAAATCTCGGTGCAGGCGGCCGTTTATGTGTTCCACACGAGCATGATGAAGAGGAGGAGTGGATACACAACTGAACTGTGGAATCCCATCCTTTATGTTCTGAAATTCACCGAATGCCGCCCACCTGAAAAGTGGGAGAAACTAAAGGCACTTTTCAAACGGCTCTATGAAAATAGTGTATTGGGTAAAATTCCAAATGAAGTGTTCCGTGCCCTAAGTCAAGACTAAAGGGGTGGCATAAAGATAGCAAAAGGCAGACAGTGTTCACCCAGCTGTCTGCCATAATGCAGCAAAACTATTGAATTAAAAATCTTTCCCTTTAGCACAGTGGTTAACACCGTTCCCTTTACTCTTTACAAAGCTGATTTCCATATGTTCAATTTTTCTGAACAACTAAGGTTTGCATTTGCAGGACTTGTAGATGGCATTGTAATAACCGTGGCAGAGATGTATCTGAATCTAATGAACCTGTACGACTTCCATGATGTATCATATCCCAAAGCGCTACATGATGATCCAATATCATTTGACATCTCAACGAATAGTCATCGGTGCACTCTTTTTCAAAAATATCAAACATAATTCTTCAAAAAACATTTCGTGGGTGAGCATAATACTGTTTCTTTACCAAGGACTCGTCTCCGGGTAAGGAGCCTAAAATTAGACTTGTGCAGTTCTCGTTCACTAAGGGCGGAAAGCTATATTTTTCATATTATTTACCCCTTATCAGCAGACATTTCATAATCAAAAAGCTCCTCTTTTAAATCCCACGGCTCAAATTTCGTAATATAAAAATTGTGCCTGTCTTCTCCGCAATCGGAATCTACATAATGATTAAACCCATATTCATTTGAAAAATCATCGCTGTATAAAAGCTCGTCCTCTACTTCGTCAGTATCTCCTGTTTCAAATATCCAAGGCTTTGTGTTTAAGACGTCAACTAATTTTTCTGCGTGTAGCTGACTGCTGCTTGCAATATGGGTGGCAATGGATAGCTGATTAAAATATTGATCTATAAGTCGCATCGCTCCCTGTGCTTTCTGCACATGGGAGTTGTATTGTTCTATTCTGAAAATTTCCATACTCGCAAAGAGGGCAAGAAGAATGCCAAGCTGAATTTGGAACAGCCATACAAGTGGCACTCTGAAAATGTGATACAGGTTTTAGAAAACGAGGTCTATCTCGGGCATACCATCAGCCTTGTAAACACCACCAAGTCCTATAAAAACAAGAAGCGTGTAGTGCGTCCAACGGATGAGCAAGTGCGTTTTGAAAATACCCATGAAGCTCTTGTGGACAAAGATACTTTGGATATCGTCCAAAAGCTAAGAGAAAGTAAAATTAGACCAACACCCATGGACAACCCCAATATTTTCTCAGGGCTGTTGTATTGTAAGGACTGTGGGGACAAGCTTGACCTCTATCGCACCCACACTAAAGGTGAAAATTACAACAATTTCAAATGCCGAACCTATAACAAAAACGGCAAAGATTTTTGTACATCTCACTACATCAGAGAGGATGCTATTAAGGTAATCGTGCTGGATGATTTAAGGCGTATCACTCATCTTGCTCGAACACATGAAAGCTTATTTGGAAAGTATCTCAACAAGAAAAATACCGCACAGGTGCAAAGTGATATTTCGAATTTGCAGCAAAAAATATTTAAGCTCAAACATCGTGAAGCAGAGCTAAAGGCACTTTTCAAACGGCTCTATGAGGATAATGTGCTGGATAAAATTCCAAACGAAGTCTTCCATGCCCTAAGCCAAGATTACCTTGATGAGCAAAAAGAAATAGCCACTGCTATTCCTGAGAAAGAAAAAGAGCTGGAAAAGCTGAAAAGCAGTATCGCCAATGTAAATTTATTTATAGTCAAAGCCAAGCAATATCCCGAAATTCCGGAGCTGACTTCCGAAATCCTCCACCTGTTTATTGATAAGATTGTGGTTGGTGAAAAATCCCAACGATACTCGAGAACGGCATTTCAGCAAGTAACAATCTACTATCGTGATGTTGGATTACTGGATTTAGCAGACACACAGGCACTACAGAAGGAATTAGGCGTGGCATAGGAATAGCAAAAGGCAGACAGCTCGGTGAAAGCTGTCTGCCCAAATGCAACAAAACTATTGAATTAAAAATCTTTCCCTATAACACGGTGGTTAAGAATCATGTCCCTTTTTCATAGTAATTACTTTCTAGAATATGATAAAGAACTTACCAATAAATAACAAGGAAAGAACTAATGTTAAAATGGATACTTCTTTAAATTTACCAGTAAATATTTTGATTACAGAATAAGAAATTAAGCCAATACCAATACCATTTCCAATACCGCTTGTAATCATCATGAATACTAACATTAATACAACAGAAACAGAGGATGCAAGATCCGTATAATCAACTTCTTTTAGTGCACTAATCATAAGTACTCCAACAAATACCAATGCTGCAGATGTAGCAGGCGCTGGAATTAATGCTGCAATTGGAGCAACAAACATACATGCTAAGAAACAAATTGATGTAACAATGGAAGTAAGTCCAGTTCTTCCACCTTCTTCAACACCAGCAGCAGATTCAATAAATGTTGTTACTGTAGATGTACCTGTACAAGCACCAACACATGTTGCTATAGAATCTGAAAGCATTGCATTATTCATATTTGGCATGTTGCCATCTTTGTCTAACATATTTGCTTTTTTTGCAGTTCCAATTAATGTTCCTATGGTATCAAACATATCTACCATACAAAATGTGATAATTGTTAATATTGCAGATAAAGCACCAATTTTAAATAATGATTGGAAATTGAATTTGAAAAATGTTAATTCAAACATATCAGCGAAAGGAGGAACAAAACTTGCGTCCTTCAAGCTTGCAAATGGATTACTACCTAAGATAAAATCACCAATCCAGAATACAGCTGCTGAAATAATCATCCCGAATAAAATAGAACCTTTTACTTTTTTATGATTTAAAATAACAATTGCAAATAACCCTATGAAAAATGTAATAATGTATAAAAGTAATGTTTTATAAGCATCTCCCATTGCCACGCTGGTTGCACTAGCTCCATCTGAGAAGAAACCAATCATTGTTTGAGATTGTCCAGAATCGCCATAATAAACACCAGCATTTGAAGATAAACCAATATAAACAAGCATTAAACCAATACCTGCAGAGATACCAAGTCTAACTGACTTAGGAATAGCGTCAACAATTTTTTCGCGAATTTTTAATAAAGTTAAAACAGTAAATAATATTCCTGATATAAGGATAATAGCAAGACCTGCTTGAAAAGCTTCATCGTAACTAATACCTGCTGTAACTACAATTCCAGCTACAACAATGGCGAAATATGAATTAAGACCCATACCTGGTGCTAATGCAAATGGTTTATTTGCCATTAATCCCATTAATAATGTACCAATACATGCTGATAAAATAGTTGCCATAAAAACTGCGTTCCATAATCCTGGGCTTCCACCAGCAAACCCAAATCCCGTTAAAATGTTTGGATTTAACTGAATGATATATGCCATTGTCATAAATGTAGCAAGACCCGCGATTACCTCAGTTTTAACAGTTGTGTTGTTTTCCTTTAATTTGAAAAACTTTTCTAACATCTCCCATACCTCCTATAATTGTTTGTAATTTGTATGTATAGTATAAAAGTACAACGCTTATATACTATAATTTGTATGTTGATATTAATAATATATTTTTTTTATCAACATATTGATATATTACAACATAAGACTTCCCTTTGTCTATTTAATTTCATAAATTTTCTATTTTTCGTTTATTTTTGTTTGTATTATTTCTTTCACCCTATTTATTTCAAATTTGATGGACCAAATCCAAATGGCAATAATTCAATTAAATGTTTTTCCATATATTCTTCTTGTGATTTTGCAATAATCACTTGGAATGAATCGGGATCACAAAACTCCATCATTACCTGAAGACAAACTCCACAAGGAAATGCAAACTGTTCTATTTCACCTTTTGGACTTCCAACAATTGCAATGGCTTTAAATTCATATTCACATTGACTTACTGCCTTGAAAAAAGCTGTTCTTTCAGCGCAATTACTAGGGGTATAGCCTGCATTTTCAATATTACAACCAGTAAATATCTTTCCGTTCTTTGTTAAAAGTGCCGCCCCAACTTGATAATTTGAATATGGTGAATAGGACTTTTCCCTTGCAATCATCGCTTCTTTAATTAAATTCGTATAATCCATTTTTATTCCCATCTGCATATTGTATTATGCTGCTTTCCACTATTTTAGTTCTAGTAATTGTTTTAAAAAAATAGTTAATTCATGAGCTGCCTTTTGATGTGCTAATGCTCCCGGATGATTCCTGGCACCCATAGTTTCTTCTGTCATATTAGAAAGTGCAAAAACAAAAACTTCTTTATCTCTCGTTTTTGCTTTGTAGTTACAAATCGCTCTACCAATGTTAGGAAGTAAAACATTCCCAAGCATTCCATAAGACCAAATAATTTTTGCTTTTGGGTTGTTTTTTCTTATTTTTTCGATAAATGCTTCAACAGAATCTTCAAACCGTTTCAAATCGAGAACATCATACGTCTTTTCATCTATCATTTTTTGTTCAAAGCTCTCCCCAGTCTCATCATCTTTCCATGCTGGTTGGTGAAATGCTCCCTCATCATTGGTTCCTAAATTGACAATAATAGCATCTGGTTGCCAAGTCGAAAAATCATTTTTTTCAAACGCACCCAGCATTTGATTTTTTCTTCCCGTTAAAACGCCACATATTTCATTGTAATAAAAGGGAATATTTCCATGTGGATTATTATCCCAACTAGATAATGTCCCCCAACCACTTTGGGAAATCACACGACAATCCGCATTTAAGTTGTCCGCGGTGAGAAATGCATAATGATTTTTGGTACCAAACCACATAGAAATCCAATCCATTTCCTGGATAGCTCCAATAATTCCCTCTCCTGAGGTAATACTATCTCCAATAAATTCTAGTTTAATTTTTCTTTCTTCTACAGGCAAACATTCGCCATGTAGTTTAATTCCATAAATTTGAAGACAATGACTTTCGTCCGATGGCATGGCTTGAACTTCTTTAATCACTTTAACATTTTTAACTGCTTGATGGTCCATATTTCTAAATATAGGTATCCAATACCTTCCCTTCACAAGCATCTGTCTACTAACCTGTACACCATTAATCATAATGCTAATCCAAGGTTCATAAGTATCATAGTCTGATTCTATTTCTATCCACAATTCGCTTCCTTTTACATTTAACTCTAAGGAACTACCTGTCCAAAATAATGTTAATGGATTTACATTCTTTGTTGTTCTTCCATGTACTAAAAATTTTTTTAACTCTGATAATGAAATTACCTTTAAATCATTATTTTCATTCACGTCTTTTTATCTCCCATGTAATGTTATAAAGTTTATATTGTAAACACCTCTATAGTATCTCAACTTTTTAACTATATTTCAACTTATATTTAAATATAATAAGGCTCACTATGTTAAACTGAGATTCCTTTTAAAAACAGAAATCTTAATTCATACATAGAGAAGCCTTAAATAGAAGCCTTAAATAGAATTCTTATATAAAAGCCTTATTATAGAATCCTTAAATAATAATACATACCATTCCACCGTTAGAATCATTCACTATCTTTTGCATAGTTTCCTGCAATTTAATTTGACTTTCTTCGCCGATCATATTTATTTTACCTAAAATACCATCATTGACTAATTGCTCTACCGTTTTTCCAAAAATATTGGTTTCCCACATACCCACTTCTTTCGAATCTGTTTCTTGTATGTATTTAATAAGATCTTCTGCTTGATCTTGTGTTCCTACGATAGGTGCAATTTCAGTTTCTATATTTGCTCGTATCAAATGAATAGAAGGACTTTCCGCCTTAATCTTAACTCCAAATTTATTACCGTGACGAATTACTTCCGGTTTATCTAACACAATTTCGCTTCGCTCTGGAAGAATCACACCATATCCTTTATTTCGAACGGATTCCATTGCATTTAACACTTTTGTATATTCTTTCTTCATTTTAGCCATATCTTTTAAAATGGTAAGAAGTTGGTATTCGCTATGAATGTTATCCCCTACAAGATCACTTAGCATCTCATAATAATATGTTTCATCTACATCTAGCATTACCTTAATATTACCATCCGACATATCAACCTTATCTACTTTACATCTTTTAATATAATCACTTTCTATATTAATCGGCTGATCTACCACATCCTTAATAGATGTAATGGACTTCATTAGACCGCGTATATTGTCGATAATATCTTTTTTCATAGGATGATTCGCCGATAGCATTTCAACCCATTTTGGCATATAAAACTCTACCATAGAAATTGGGAATTCATAGAGCACTTGCTCCATAATTTGATTAATATCTTCTTTTTTTAATTGTTCGCAATTAATGGAAAGAGCGGATACTTTATATTTATCTTCTACCTCTTTTACTACCTTTTTTGCTTCCTCTGAAAAAGGTTTTTCTGAATTTACCAAAACAAGAAACGGTTTATGTAATGTTTTTAACTCTGTTATGGTCTTCTCTTCTGCTTCTATGTAATTTTCCCTAGGAAGATCACCAAAGCTTCCATCGGTTGTTATTACAAGCCCTATTGTGGAATGATCACTAATAACTTTTCTTGTTCCAATCTCGGCAGCTTTTGTAAAGGGAATTTCATAATCAAACCATGGTGTTTTAACCATACGTTCCACATCATTTTCCAAGTGCCCACTAGCACCTTCTACCATGTATCCAACACAATCTATGAGTCGAACTTTTACTTCCACATCACCATTTAAGGTTAATTTCGCAGCTTCTTTAGGAATAAACTTTGGTTCTGTTGTTGTAATTGTCTTTCCTCCAGAGCTTTGTGGCAATTCGTCTTTAGCTCGCTCTTTCTCATGATCTTCCTCCATAAATGGTATTACAAGCAAATCCATAAATCTTTTTATAAAAGTAGATTTTCCTGTTCGAACAGGTCCTACTACTCCGATGTATATTTCCCCACTGGTTCGAGCCTTCATATCTTTGTATACATTAAAATTCTCCATAAAAAACCCCTTTCATGTACCATACGCTAGTATAATATATGCGTGGTGCTCATGATTATGATAATTCATAAATAATTTTTCTTTATCTAATGTAAATATGCTGACTAACCATTATTATTCCATGGTTAGTCAGCATATTATTTTATTCTTTTACACCATATAATGTTACTAATTTATTCAGATACTCATAACGTTTCTTCGCATTCTCTTCTGCTTTCGCAAAAAGTTCATTGGCTTTTTCAGGATTTTCCATTACTAATGAATTGTAACGTACTTCACCATTTAAGAATTCTTGATAATCGCCTGTTGGCATCTTACTATCTAGTATAAAGGTAGCCTTTCCTTCTTGTTCCAAGGCAGGATTAAAACGGAAGCAATGCCAATATCCGGCTTTTACTGCTTTTTCCTCTTCAAATGGGGAATTATTCATTCCAAGCTTGATGCCATGACTGATACATGGAGCATAGGCAATAATTAGAGATGGTCCCGGATAGCTTTCTGCCTCTGCAATTGCTTTCACACATTGATTGTAATCTGCACCCATTGCAATTTGAGCAACATATACATTCCCGTAGCTCATCATCATGCTTGCCAAGTCTTTTTTCTTACCTTCTTTTCCACCAGCAGCAAATTTTGCAATTGCCCCCGTTTGTGTGGCTTTCGAAGATTGACCTCCTGTATTAGAATAAATCTCCGTATCAAATACCATGACATTGATATCCCTACCACTTGCTAGTACATGATCTAAACCACCAAAACCTATGTCATATGCCCAACCATCTCCACCAAATACCCACTGAGACTTTTTAGCTAGGAAATCTTTATCATTTAGAATCTCCACGCATAGTTCACTTCCGCAGTCCTTCAATGCTTCTACTAACTTATCTGTGGCTTTTCCGTTTAAAGCACCCTGATCAAATGTTTTTAGCCATTCATCGGAAGCCAATCCTAAATCAACATGATTGGTTTCTTTTAAAACCTTTACAACTTTTGATTTTAATCTTTCTCGAATTGACTTTTGCGCTAAATCCATTCCATAACCAAATTCTGCTGCGTCTTCAAATAAAGAATTAGACCAAGCAGGCCCTTGTCCGTTTTGATTAACGGTATATGGTGTAGATGGAGATGAGTTTCCCCAAATAGTGGAACATCCTGTTGCATTAGCAATATACATTCTATCCCCAAATAATTGTGTTACTAATTTTGCATATGGTGTTTCCCCACATCCAGCGCATGCCCCTGAAAACTCAAGTAATGGTTGTTTAAATTGACTTCCTTTTTGTGTTGTAACTTTAAATTTTTCACCAAGTTCATTCTTAACTGGTAACGTCTTTCCATAATCGAAATATTCTTGTGATTTAACATTTTCTTTCATATCTTTCATGGAAAGAGCTTTCAAGCCCTTTTTACCTGGGCAGATTGTTGCACAAGTACTGCATCCTGTACAATCATATGCAGATACTACAATGCCAAATTGATATTCTGGAAAACCAACCATAGGAATTGAATTCATACCCTTTGGTGCATTTTCAGCTTCTTCCTTTGTCATTACAACTGGTCTTATTACACCATGTGGACATACAAAGGAGCAACGATTACACTGAATACAATTTTCTGGGTTCCACACTGGAATATCAACGGCAATTCCTCTCTTCTCATACGCAGATGTTCCTGATGGTGTAGAACCATCTACATACTTTTTGAATGCAGAAACTGGAAGGTTGTTTCCGTCTTGTGCATTCATTGGAATCTGAATGTTATTCACAAATGCTTGCACTTCTTCCCTTCCCTTTGAAATATATTTATCAGATATTTCATCTTTTCCTTCTAACCATTCTTCAGGAACCTCAATTTCTTTTATATCTTTAAATCCCCGTTCGATGGCTTCATAATTCATTTGAACAACTTTGCTTCCTTTTCTTTCGTAAGATGCTTTTGCTGCTGCTTTCATTAATTCCATTGCTTTATCTGCTGGAATGATATTTGCAAGATTAAAAAATGCTGCTTGTAAAATTGTGTTAATACGTCCTCCAAGTCCAATTTCTTTACCAATTTGAATTCCATCAATAACAACTAACTTTATTTTATGCTCTGCAATATATCTTCTTACTTGTCCTGGCAAATTTTTATTTAGTTCTTCCTTATCCCAAGAACAATTTAATAAAAAAGTTCCACCATCCTTTAAATCTTGAACCATATTATACTTTTTTACATAGGCTGGATTATGACATGCCACAAAATCCGCTTTATTTATTAAATAGGTGGATTTAATTGGTGATTGACCAAATCTCAAATGGGAAACGGTAACTCCACCAGATTTTTTAGAATCATAATCAAAATATGCCTGTACATATTGATCCGTATTATCACCAATAATCTTAATAGAATTTTTATTTGCCCCAACTGTACCATCGGCACCTAATCCCCAAAATTTACAACT
>DATESB010000102.1:0-47133 GCA_035271065.1 Lachnospiraceae bacterium
TGTGTAATCTGCCTTATTCAGGCACAGAAGTCATCAAAGATTACGGTGATGAGCATGTCAGAACAGGTGATTTAATTGTATATACATCGGCAGACAGTGTATTTCAGATTGCAGCACATGAAGATGTGGTTCCGCTGGAACAGCTATATGAATATTGCAGACAGGCTCGCGAAATGCTTGTGGGAGAATATGGTGTGGGAAGAGTCATTGCGCGCCCATTTGTTGGGGAGAGCGGAAACTATACCAGAACATCGAATAGGCATGACTTCTCTTTGCTGCCACCGAAACCAACGATGCTGGATGATTTGCAGGCAGCCGGATATGCTACGATCGGAGTTGGAAAAATCAAGGATATCTTTGCAGGTAAAGGTATTTCGGAATATGTGTATACAACAGGAAATGCTGACGGTATTAACAAGACACTTGATTATATGGATAAAGAATTCGAAGGACTTTGCTTTGTAAATTTAGTGGATTATGATATGCTTTACGGTCATAGAAACGATATAGACGGCTATGCAAAGGCTATTAAGTATTTTGATGATTATCTGCCGGATATGATGAGTAAACTGGGAGAAGAAGATTTGTTGATGATTACAGCAGATCATGGCTGTGATCCCGGTTATACGACTTCTACGGATCATTCGCGAGAATATACGCCGTTTCTGATTTATGGAAGAAACCTAGAGGGAGTTAACCTCGGAACAAGAGACAGTTTTGCGGATATCGGGGCAACTGTTTTGGACTATTTTGGTGTACAGGGGCATATTGCGGGCAAATCGGTATTAGACTGTGTAAATCGGAAATAGAATAAATAACATACGTAATTGTATTATTGGAGGACATCATGTCAGATGTAACAAAAGAAATAGCGAAGAGAAGAACATTTGCGATTATATCGCATCCTGATGCGGGTAAAACAACGCTGACCGAGAAATTCCTGCTGTATGGTGGGGCAATTAATCTTGCCGGAAGCGTTAAGGGAAAGGCAACTGCACGTCATGCGGTATCAGACTGGATGGAGATAGAGAAGGAAAGAGGTATTTCAGTCACCTCTTCTGTATTGCAATTTGGTTATGACGGATTTTGTATTAATATTTTGGATACGCCGGGGCATCAAGATTTCTCGGAAGACACTTATCGTACCTTAATGGCAGCTGATTCGGCAGTTATGGTCATTGATGCAAGTAAAGGTGTTGAAGCACAGACCAGAAAACTGTTCAAAGTCTGCGGTATGCGTGGCATTCCGATTTTTACGTTTATCAATAAAATGGACCGTGATGCAAATGATACCTTTGAGTTGTTAGACGATATTGAGAAGGAACTTGGAATTGCAACATGTCCGATTAACTGGCCGATTGGTTCCGGTAAGCGTTTCAAGGGTGTGTATGACCGCAAGGAAAAATGCGTGATTACTTACGAAGATACCGAAAAAGGAACCAAGGAAGGCAAGACAACCAGAATCGCGGAAGAAGATCAGGACAAGTTGACGTCCTATATCGGGGAAGAGGCAAGAGCACAGTTGATGGATGAAATGGAACTGTTGAGTGGAGCAGGTGCTGACTTTGATATAGAAGCAGTACAGAGCGGAAAACTTTCTCCTGTATTTTTTGGTTCTGCGTTAACGAATTTTGGTGTGGAAATATTTCTGCAATATTTTTTGAAAATGACAACACCGCCGCTTCCGAGAATGTCTGATGTTGGCATCATTCATCCGACAGAGAAGGATTTCTCGGCATTTGTGTTCAAGATACAGGCAAATATGAATAAGGCACACCGTGACAGAATTGCATTTATGCGTATTTGTTCCGGTAAATTCAGTGCAGGTATGGAAGTGAAACATATGCAGGGTGGAAAGGTGATGCGCCTGTCTCAACCGCAGCAACTTATGGCTTCGGAACGAAAGATTGTGGAAGAAGCGTATGCGGGTGACATTATCGGTGTATTTGATCCGGGTATTTTTTCAATCGGGGATACGATTTGTATGCCGGGGGAAAACTTTGCATATGAAGGGATTCCGAAATTTGCACCGGAACATTTTGCAAGGGTAAGACAGATTGACACCATGAAGCGCAAGCAGTTTATCAAGGGGATTTCACAGATTGCGCAAGAGGGTGCGATTCAGATATTCCAGGAATATAATACCGGCATGGAAGAAATTATTGTGGGTGTAGTTGGTGTGCTGCAGTTTGAGGTGCTGAAATATCGACTGGAAAATGAATATAATGTGGATATTATGTTGGAGACACTTCCGTTTGCACATATCAGATGGATACAGAACAAAGAAATTGATTTGGACAAACTGATTGGAACATCTGATATGAAGAAGGTGAAGGATTTGAAAGGAAATCCGTTGCTTTTATTTGTTAATGCATGGAGTGTCGGCATGACGTTAGAGCGAAACGAGGGGCTTGTGTTAGAGGAATTCGGACGGGAGTAAAAAACGGATGAGAATAAGGAAGTATGCGATAATCGCTTGCATTCTGGCAGGTACGCTTCTTGTAAACGGCTGTGCAGTAGGCGATTTGATGAGGGACCTGCTGACCACCAATGCACTGGAGAGCGTTCCGGAAGATAGGGCGGTTGTTGAAGAACAGGGAAATGATGAACAAACAATTGATGAGCAGGAAGTAGAAGAACTTCAGTTAGAACAATCGGAAATTAGCAGCTCAATTGAAATGGAACCGCCGATTATTGTTGTGCAGGAATCTGATCAGAACCCAGAGGATGTGTATGAGGACAATTCAGATGCAGAGCTACAGCAGTTAAAAAGCGAGCAGTCGAATAAGTATGCATATGGGACGTTAAGTGCAGCGGATCAGGCTGTATATGTGGAGTTACTTGCAATTGTACGCAATATGGCGCAGGATGTATTGATTACTTCATTGGATACGCAACAGATTGATAAGGCTTTTAAGTGTGTTATGATAGACCATCCGGAGATTTTCTATGCGGATGGTTACAGCATTACCAAGCATACACGTGGCGGAATATTGGAACGAATTACATTTTCGGGCTCCTATACGATGGACGCTAATGAGAAGGAAAAACGACTTACACAAATAGAGGAATATGCTGCAACATGCCTTGGTGGGATTGATATGGCATCCTCAGATTATGAAAAGATTAAATATATCTATGAGTATCTGGTGCATCATACGGAATATGATATTAATGCACCGGATAATCAGAATATTTGCAGTGTTTTTATCAATGGACGCAGTGTTTGCCAAGGCTATGCAAAGGCTACGCAGTATTTATTGAATGAGATGGGAATGTTCTGTACACTGGTTGAGGGCGTAGTCAAAGGAACAGAGCCACATGTATGGAATATGGTGCTTGTAGATGGAAACTATTATCATGTAGATACAACATGGGGAGATGCATCCTATTCAATTACGGGGGCAGAACCCGGGAGCATGAATGTACCGGACATTAATTATGATTATCTGTTTATACCGGATAGTTTGCTGGTTCGGACGCATCAAATCAAATCTCCGATTCCAATCCCTGCATGTGCGTCGATGGACTGCAATTATTACGTACGGGAAGGGCTTTATTTTACATCTTATGATGAAGCGAAATTATCTCAAATATTTGCAAATGCATATGCAAACGGAGAGACAATGGTCATGCTAAAATGTTCGGATGCAACGGTTTATCAAACGTTACTGGATCAACTGATTACGCAGCAGCAGATATTTGACTACCTGAACGGAAGCGCAAATGTGAGTTATACAAAAATGGACAATCAGTATTCGATTCTGTTTAATTTATGAAATCTTTGAAAACAAAAATATTACTATGCAAAAAAGTACAGGTTTGGTATAATCATTTTATATGTTAGGAGGTAGTGAAATGGCAAAAGAAGCAGATAAAGCAACACATACATTGCAGGGAGATGCATTTGGTGAAGTGAGAATTGCAGACGATGTTGTAGCCAACATTGCAGCACTTGCAGCACTGGAAATCGAAGGTGTAGCCGCAACGGCAGGAAATATTACCAAGGAATTGATGAGTAAGGCCGGTATGAAAAATGTGAATAAGGGTGTTCGTATCGAAATGGTAGATTCAGTGGTTTCGGTTGATATTGCATTGACCATGGAATATGGATATAACATTCCTACCACCTGTAAGACAGTACAGGAGAGAATAAAGACGGCAATTGAGAATATGACCGGATTAGAAGTATCGGATGTCAATATCCGCATTGCCGGCATTGATATGGCAAAGCAGAGATAATTTGCAATATCAAATCAAGATATGCCACAGGGAGATAGTATGAGCAGAAGACAATTGCGGGAACATATATTTAAGTTGTTATTCCGCATAGAATTTAACAGTATAGAAGATATGCCGGAGCAGGTACAGATCTATATGGAAGATTTATGGGAAGAGCCGGAGGCACAACTTGCCTATATCCATGAGAAGTTTGAGAAGATTGTAGCCAAACTTCCGGAAATCGATGCAATCATCGAGGATGCCGCCGAAGGCTGGAATAAGAGCAGAATGGGCAAGGTGGACTTGACGATTATCCGTCTGGCGGTATATGAGATTATGTTTGATGACGATATCCCCGTGAGTGTAGCAATTAATGAAGCAGTTGAACTTGCAAAGCGGTTTGGACAGGACGAGTCCTCTTCATTTGTGAACGGAGTCCTCTCCAAGGTGCTGAAGAAGGCGGTATGAAAAATATATATTCTGTAGGTCAGATTAACTCCTATATTAAGAATATGTTTGCACAGGACTTTATGCTTAAGAGCGTCTATATTAAGGGTGAGGCGTCTAACGTAAAGTATCATTCGAGTGGGCACATCTATTTCACAATGAAAGACAAAAGTGGAACAATAACATGCGTTATGTTTGCGGGAAACAGAAGTGGTCTTAAATTTCAACTGCAGGAAGGTCAGCAGATAATAACAAGCGGTAGTGTAGAAGTATATGAAAGAGACGGCAAGTATCAGCTGTATGCAAGAGAAATTACGCTGGATGGTGCCGGGCTTCTTTATGAACGGTTTGAGCAGTTGAAACGAGAACTGAGCGATATGGGAATGTTTGCGCAGGAATATAAGCAGAGCATTCCGAAGTACGCACAGACAATCGGAGTGGTAACAGCGCCTACAGGCGCTGCTATTCAGGATATTATTAATATTTCGAAACGAAGAAATCCCTATGTACAACTGATTCTGTATCCTGCAAAGGTACAAGGTGACGGAGCTGCTGAGAGTATCGTAAACGGTATTCACGCTTTGGAACAAAAAGGGGTAGACGTTATCATTGTTGGTCGTGGTGGCGGTTCTATTGAAGATTTATGGGCATTTAATGAAGAAATTGTTGCCAGAGCGATATTTGACAGTACGGTTCCGATTATATCAGCGGTAGGGCATGAGACAGATACAACCATTGCTGACTATGTAGCGGATTTGCGTGCTCCGACACCGTCGGCAGCGGCAGAAATTGCGGTATTTTCATTGGATGAATATACGGAGAAGTGTTTTGACAGTTACAGCAGACTCAATCATTTGTTCAAAACGAAACTGACTATCTATAAGGCACAACTGGAACAATTAAAACTCAAACTTTCATTTCTCAGCCCGCTAAGCCGAATCAGAGAAAGACGTATGTATGCAGCCGAATTAGAGAATAAACTCTCGGAGACAATGGAACGTATTTTGGTCAAAAAGCGACATATGTTGGAATTATATCTGGAAAAAATGAATGGATTATCTCCGTTAGAGAAATTAAAACAAGGTTTAACATTTGTGACAAATGCCGAAGGAATGCCGGTTGTAGACGTTGACAAGGTGGAAATCGACCAAACATTAACGCTGCAAATGAAAAATGGGCAAGTTTTGGCAAAGGTTGTGGATAAAGAAAGAATCAGGAGGGAATAGCGTGGGTAAAAGTAAGGAAGAATTAGCAGAGTTATCGTTAGAAGAAGCTTTTTCACAGGTGGAAGAAGCAATTAAAAAGCTGGAAGCCGAAGATATTTCCCTGGATACCTCCTTTTTGGTATATCGAGAAGGCGTTGAATTGCTGAAACTATGCAATGATAAGATAGAGCGTGTGGAAAAGCAGATTGTGATGATGAATGAGAAGGGCGAAACGGATGAATTTTAAGCAGGAGACAGACAACAAAGTTGCCTATATTGAACAGGTTATTTCTTCTTATCTTCCGAAAGAGGAAGGATATCAGCGTACGGTTTTGGAAGCAATGAACTACAGCATTAATGCCGGTGGTAAGCGCATCCGGCCTTTGTTGATGTTAGAAACTTATCGGATGTTTGACGGGAGTCATCAGGTGATTGAACCTTTTATGGCTGCCATTGAGATGATACATACCTATTCGCTAGTACATGATGATCTTCCGGCAATGGACAATGATGAATATCGTCGCGGTCGCAAAACAACGCATATTGTTTATGGCGAGGCAATGGCCATTTTGGCAGGAGACGGGTTGTTGAATTATGCGTTTGAAACAGCAGCGAAGGCTTTTGGATTGGCTTCGGATACAGGAGAAGAGGCTGTAGCTATGAACCATAGGATTGCATCTGCACTACAAAAACTTGCGGGCAGAGCAGGTATTTATGGTATGATTGGTGGGCAGACTGCTGATATAGAAGCTGAGAAAAAAGGTGGTATGATTGGTGAGGAACATTTAGTATTCATACATGCACATAAAACCAGTGCATTAATTCAGAGCGCAATGGCAATTGGGGCGATTCTTGCAGGGGCATCTGAGAAGGATGTCGAATTGATTGAGCAGTGTGCACTTGATATCGGACTTGCATTTCAGATACAGGATGACATTTTGGATGTGACTTCTACTGCTGAAGTGTTGGGAAAACCAATCGGAAGTGACGCAAAAAATGAGAAAACAACATATGTATCTTTAAAAGGCTTGGAACAGGCAAAGGACGATGTGGCAAAATATTCGCAAGAAGCAATTGAAATACTGCATTCAATGAACTGTAAGAATGAGTATCTTGTGAGATTGACTGAGGAACTGATTACGAGGGAAAAGTAATCGGTTGCAATACAAACAGAATTCGAGGCGAACATAATGGCTTTAGAACGTATCAATGAACCAAATGATATCAAGAATATTGATAAAGAAGAATATGGACAGTTAGCAGAGGAAATCAGACAGTTTTTGGTCGAGAAAATCAGTGTATCGGGTGGGCATCTGGGCTCTAATTTAGGGGCTGTGGAACTGACCATGGCAATGCACTTAACATTTGATTTGCCACAGGATAAAATTGTGTGGGATGTAGGACATCAATCTTATACGCATAAACTGTTGACAGGCAGAAAAAATGGGTTTGATGAACTGCGCAAGTATGGTGGTTTGAGTGGATTTCCGAAGAGGAAAGAGAGTGATTGTGATTCATTTGATACGGGACACAGTTCTACCTCGATATCTGCAGGACTTGGTCTTGTGAAGGCACGTGATATCAAAGGAGAAAGTCATTCTGTTATTTCAGTCATCGGTGATGGTGCGTTGACCGGTGGTATGGCATATGAGGCGCTGAATAATGCGTCTAGACTTGAGTCGAATTTTATCATCATATTAAATGACAATAATATGTCCATTGCTGAGAATGTTGGTGGCGTATCAAAATATTTGCAGAGCATCAGAACTGCAGATGCCTACAAAGGGTTTAAAGTTGGTTTGGAACACGGACTTTTGAAAATACCGAAGTACGGCGATGCAATTGTGGATACGCTGAAGCGCTATAAAAGCGGTATCAAACAGTTGGTGGTACCGGGTATGTTCTTTGAAGATATGGGGATTACTTATCTTGGTCCGGTGGACGGCCATGATATTAACGATTTGATGAAGGTATTAAAGGAAGCACGTAAGGTTGAAAAGGCAGTGCTTGTTCATGTGATTACCAAAAAGGGCAAGGGGTACCTGCCGGCAGAGCGTCATCCTGCAAGATTTCACGGTGCGGAGCCTTTTGAGATTGAGACAGGCTTACCTTCTCATAACAGAACAAAGGCAAATTATACGGATGTATTTTCAACCGTTATGACAAAACTGGGTGCCAGAAATGAAAAAGTGGTTGCAATTACAGCAGCAATGCCTGACGGTACCGGGTTAAAGCGGTTCTCCAATATGTATCCGGAACGGTTTTTTGATGTCGGAATCGCTGAGGAACATGCAGTTACCTTTGCAGCAGGACTTGCGGCAGGCGGACTCAAACCGATTGTGGCGGTGTATTCTTCATTTTTGCAAAGGGCATATGATCAAGTGCTGCATGATGTATGCATTCAGAACCTGCCGGTTGTATTTGCGGTTGATCGAGCGGGACTAGTGGGAAGTGACGGAGAGACACATCAGGGTATCTTTGATTTGTCATTCTTATCCTCTATTCCGAACATGCATGTCATGGCACCAAAGAATAAGTGGGAATTATCTGATATGATGAAGTTTGCGGTTGCTTTTGATGCACCGATTGCAGTGCGGTATCCGCGTGGTGAAGCGTATGACGGGTTGAAGGAATTTCGTGCCCCGATTGAACTGGGCAAGAGTGAAGTGCTGTATGAAGAGGGAGAGATTGCGTTGTTTGCAGTTGGAAGCATGGTGAAAGCTGCAGAAGCGGTTCGTCATGAATTAAAGGAATTGGGATATTCCTGCTCACTCATCAATGCAAGATTTGTAAAACCCATAGATCATGAGACAATTTCAGAAATGGCAGGTAACCATTCGCTGTTTGTGACATTGGAAGAAAACGTCCAGAGTGGCGGCTATGGTGAGAAGGTCAGAAGTTATTGCTGTGAGAAGCATTTAGATGTCAAAGTGGCAATTGTTGCCCTTCCGGATGAGTATGTGGAACATGGTAATGTTGAATTATTGAAGAAAGAGGTTGCAATTGATCAGGAATCAATTATCAAGCGAGTGATTGCGGAGTATGTAAGTCTATGAAAGAGCGCTTAGATGTATTATTGGTTAAAAAGGGGCTGGCGGAGTCCCGCGAGAAGGCAAAAGCGATTATTATGTCCGGCAATGTGTTTATTAAAGGACAACGTGAGGACAAAGCAGGAACTACCTTTGAGGAAGAGGGACTTGAGATTGAAATCAAGGGTCATACGTTACGATATGTAAGCCGAGGCGGTCTGAAGTTGGAAAAGGCGCTTCAGGCATTTGAGATAGATGTAACGGATTTGATTTGCATGGATATCGGAGCATCTACCGGTGGATTTACGGATTGTATGCTGCAAAATGGGGCAAAGAAAGTTTATTCCATTGACGTAGGACATGGGCAGTTGGCGTGGTCACTACGGCAGGATGAGCGTGTTGTATGCATGGAAAAAACGAATTTCAGATACGTGACAGCAGATAACATAGCGGATGTTATTGAATTTGCAGCTACGGATGTTTCCTTTATTTCGTTGACGAAGATACTTCCTCCGGCACATGCACTCTTAAAAGACGGTGCCGAGATGGTCTGTCTGATTAAGCCACAGTTCGAAGCCGGACGTGAACATGTTGGTAAAAAAGGCGTTGTACGTGATGCGAATATACATGAAGAGGTTATTTTGAAGATAGCGGACTTTTGTTTGGAGAACGGGTTTGAGGTATTACATATGGATTATTCTCCAATCAAAGGGCCGGAAGGAAATATAGAGTATTTGCTGCATATCAGAAAACAGGAAGCGGTTGAGAAAAGGGATATGTCGGCTGAGATTAAGGAACTGGTACAACAGGCTAACCAAACTCTGAAATAGTACAGGGGCGGGGGATGTAACATGAAAAAATTCTATGTGGAAGCAAACAGCGATAAGGATGTCGGATTGAAACTCTCACATCAAATTAAAGATTATTTGGTGCAGCATGGCTGTGACTGTACTGTCATGGGGGAGATGCCTTCAGATACAGAGTGTGTGATTGTGCTGGGTGGCGACGGAACTATGATACAGGCAGCGCGTGATATGGCAAGGGCTGATATTGCATTCATTGGTGTCAATCTCGGAACACTTGGCTATCTGGCTGAAATCGAACCGGATGCAGTGTTTCCGATGTTGGATAGACTGATGACGGATGAATATGAAGAAGAAGATCGTATGATGCTCTGTGGACTACCGACGGTAAAAGGGGTACCAAGTGTCAATGAATTTGCTTTAAATGATGTGATTGTTACAAGAAGCGGGCCGATGCGACTTGTGACCTTTATTATTTACGTCAATGGTAAATTGTTAAAGACTTATGGCGCAGACGGCATTATCGTGTCAACACCGACCGGCTCTACCGGATACAATTTGTCGACAGGTGGCCCGATTATTGAACCAAGCGCGAAGGTACTGTTGTTGACACCGATTAATGCGCATACATTAAATGCACGGAGCATTATCCTGTCATCGGAAGATGAGATTACGATTGAAATCGGACCGAGCAGACGAGGCGTAACCGAAACAGCGGAGGTCTTTTTTGACGGTGCTGCAATGGTGAAACTGGAGTCGGGTGACAGCGTACACATTAAAAAGGCCGAGGAAATCACACGTATTCTCAAAATGAGCAAAGAAAACTTTCTGGATGTACTCAGAAGAAAATTAGCCGACGCAGAATAGGAAATCATGGAAATGAAGAACAACAGACATTCTAAGATTATTGAACTGGTTCATCAATATGCAATTGAAACGCAAGAGGAACTAGCACAGAAATTGAATGAAGCGGGATTTGAAGTTACACAGGCAACTGTGTCCAGAGATATTCGGCAACTGAAATTGTCTAAAGTAGCCGGTGAGGGCGGGCGTCAGAGATATGCATTTCCCGGTAATCACACGACAGAACTCTCAGAAAAGTATATCAGAGTACTGCGTGATGGATTTATTTCTATGGATATGGCACAAAATATTTTGGTAATTAAGACGGTATCCGGTATGGCAATGGCAGTAGCGACTGCAGTGGATGCCATAGGATTTGATGAAGTGGTAGGCTCCATTGCGGGCGATGACACGATTATGTGTGCCATTCGGAGCGTGGAAGATACACAGGTTGTGATGGCAAAGATCAGGGAACTCCGTGAATAGCACATACTAAACGAGGAAAATGCAATGTTAGTCAATCTTCATGTGAAAAATCTTGCCCTAATCGAAGAAGCGGAAATAGATTTTAGGAAAGGGCTCAATATACTGACAGGTGAAACCGGTGCAGGTAAGTCGATACTGATTGACTCGGTTCATTTTGCATTGGGCGGAAAATTACATAAAGATGTTGTGCGGGATGATGCGGATTATGCGCTTGCAGAACTGATTTTTGTGCCGGAAAATGATAAGCAACTACAGGCAATCAGGGATTTGGACATTCCTGTGGAAGACGAAGTGGTGATGCAGCGAAAAATCGTGAATGGCAGAAGCATCAGTAAGGTCAACGGAGAAACAGTTACCACGAATGTTCTTCAGGCACTGGCAGACATCCTGATTGATATTCACGGACAGAATGAGCATCAGTCATTATTAAAGAAGAGAAAACATATGCAGGTGTTGGATGCATTTTGCGGAGAGGAACTGACAGCCACTTTGCAGCAGACTAAGAGCCTATATGAACAGTATACTGAATTACAGAAGGAACTTACGCACGCAGATATCGATGTATCCACAAGAGAGAAGGAAATTGCACTTGCATCATTTGAAATAGAAGAGATAGAAAATGCGGCACCAAAGCAAGGGGAAGATGAAGAGTTAGAGCAGCTGTACCGTAGAATGGTTAATTCCAAGAAGATTGTAGAGGCGCTAAATGATGTGCATCTTAATACAGGCTATGACAGTGAAAGAGGTGCGGGAGACGGTATTGGTCGTGCATTGCGTGAATTGAGAAGCGTATCGGGATATGACGAGTCGTTAGAGTCGATGCTTTCCCAATTGTCCGAGATTGATGATTTATTGAATGATTTTAACAGGACATTATCTGATTATCTGGCAAAATTGGAATTTGGTGAGGAAGATTTTCATAAGACGGAAGAACGATTGAACCTTTTAAATCATTTAAAAAATAAATATGGTGATTCGATTGAACGGATATTAGAGTATCATGATAAACAGCAAAAGAAATTGGAACAGTTAATGGATTATGATGCATACCTGAAACAGTTGCGGGAGCAAACAGAACAGGCAAAGAATGATTTGACAGCATCGTGTAGGAAAGTATCCGAAGTACGAAGTCAAAAATCTATTCTACTGTCTGAATTAATGCAACAAGCATTGCGAGACTTGAATTTTCTGGAGGCGCGATTTGAGATAGAAGTCAGACAAATTCCGGATTATTTCTCAGTAAGTGGTTTTGATGAGGTGGAATTTATGATATCCACCAATCCGGGAGAACGGGTAAAGCCGTTAACGCAAGTAGCATCCGGCGGTGAGATGTCAAGGATTATGCTGGCAATCAAGGCTGTTCTTGCCAATAAGGATGAAATCGGTACATTGATTTTTGACGAAATTGATGCGGGCATCAGTGGTCGAACGGCACAGAAGGTATCTGAAAAGTTGGCTCTTTTGTCGAAAACGCATCAAGTAATCTGTGTCACACATTTACCACAGATTGCAGCCATGGCAGATGCACATTTTGAAATTATGAAAGAAGCAAAAGCCGAGCATACACTCACAAAAGTCCATGAATTGAATGGTGCAGAAATCAATACGGAGCTTGCCAGAATGCTCGGAGGAGCAGAAATAACACCTGTTGTTTTACAAAACGCAACGGAAATGAAAGAATTGGCAACCAATACGAAAAAAAAGTTGTTTGAAATATAATTTATTTCACATAATAAGAGGGATGTACATGATTCATCAAAATCATGTACATCCTCTTTTTATTGAGATTGGATTAAAAAAGGAAATCAGATGAGGTGACAACAGCATGAATCGAAGATATTGCATTTACAGAAGAACTCTGATATGTGCATGCACGGCAACCGTGATTGGTATGTGCATCCTTTTTTGTGTAAGAGTATTCGCAAAACTGCCGGATGAAATCAAAATTATTGGTGGGCGGGATGAACAACTGGCACTTCATGTTCCGGTGACAGGAGAAATCTATACAGAGGCATCTTCTAATTCCGTAAAGGCAAGGCTGAATGAGCCCGTTACATTTCATACATCAGGTGCCGGAACCTATACGATGAATTGCAGATTGTTTGGCATCATTCCAATCAAAAATGTTGATTTATATGTCGTAGAGGATGTCAATCTCATACCGGCGGGAATTCCGATTGGAATTTATGTAGAGACGGATGGTATTTTGGTAATCGGAACAGGAAAGGTGCAGGGGATTGATGGTTTGGATTACGATCCCGCAGCACAACTTCTGCAAAGTGGTGACTACATTGAGCGCGTAAACGGAATGTCAGTGCGTGACAAACAGGATTTAATTACAGCGGTCAATGCCTGTGGTGGAAATGACTTAATCTTAGACATTCGCAGAAACGGAGAACGATTTCCAATTAAAATATCACCTGTTATCACAAAGGAGGAAGAATATAAATTGGGAGTTTGGGTAAGAGATAACATACAAGGAATCGGTACATTGACATTTGTAAATCAGGAAGCGGTTTTTGGCGCTTTGGGGCATGGGATTAATGATATGGATACATCCATGCTCATGGAGGTGGATGGCGGAACACTTTATCAAACGGAAATTATATCGGTTGTTAAAGGGGAGAGTGGTAATCCGGGAGAACTGACAGGCGTCATCAGTTATCTGGATGAAAATGTCCTTGGTGAAATTACATTGAATACAAAGCGTGGGATTTTTGGAGTCGGAAATGAAGAACTGCTTTCTGAAGTATCAGGAGAGGCGCTTCCGATTGGATTAAAGCAGGATATTCGTGTTGGCGAGGCGCAGATTATCAGCAGCTTCAATGGGGAAAAAGAAGCATATCAAATAGAAATTACAAAAGTTGACTTGCTGACAGAGAGTGTCAATCGAGGGATTGTTCTGCGTGTGACGGATGAACGACTGCTGGCGGAAACAGGCGGTATTGTGCAGGGTATGTCGGGTTCTCCTATTATCCAGGACGGCAAAATAGTTGGTGCGGTGACGCATGTGTTTGTACAGGATGCATCAAAAGGGTACGGAATATTTATTGAAGAGATGCTTGAGTGGTAAAGAAGGTGTAAGGTATTATCGAAATAGGAACGAAAACATAAGAAAACACAACTGATTATCGAAAAACGCGAATTCTCACTCTTGTGAAAGGTGGAAGATGTCTAATATACTGATAAAGCATTATTTCCATGAATGACAAACATGAAGGAGGATTATTGGAGAATGGAGAAACTAAATGTAGCAATTTTTGACGACAATCAGAGAATGTTGGAACTTGTAAGCGATGTTTTGGAGAGCGACAATGACATGACGGTTGTTGGAAGTGCACGAAATGGGGAAGAGGCTTATGAGTTGATTCGGAAAAAGGAGCCGGATGTTGTTTTGCTGGACCTGATTATGCCGAAACTTGACGGAATGGAAATTATGAACCGTGTCAAAAAGGATCATTCCATTCAAAAACAGCCGGAATTTATCGTATTATCAGCGGTGGGTGACGACAGAATAACAGAAGATGCATTCCGAATGGGTGCAAAGTATTTTATTATGAAGCCGTTTGACCCGCAAATGGTCAGAAATCGTATTAAGATGATGCGTTCAGATAGTAAGAGCAGACATTCTGAGATTATTTCAAATAGTCAGGAAATAGTAGAAAATGCGGATGCTTTGGGCAATCTCGAACGGGATGTAACGGATATCATACATGAAATTAGAGTGCCGGCACACATTAAAGGATATCAGTATTTGAGAGATGCTATTATGATGTCAGTGAATGACATGGAAATGCTTGGTTCTATTACAAAAGTTTTGTATCCAACCATTGCAAAGCATTACCGTACCACGCCAAGCAGAGTGGAACGTGCAATCAGGCGTGCAATTGAAGTGGCATGGAGTCGAGGAAAAATGGATACAATTGACGCACTGTTCGGATATACCATCAGCATGGGAAAAGGAAAACCAACCAATTCGGAATTTATTGCACTCATAGCTGATAAGATTAGGATAGAGTATAAAATGAACAGATAACACTTTTCTTTAAGGGCTTTTTGATGTATAATAAAACCTAATTACATCACGAGGTAATGGGAGGTTTTGTACATGAAGAAAGTACTGTTTGTTGCATCAGAGTGTGTCCCTTTTATTAAAACAGGCGGTTTGGCAGATGTGGTAGGTTCACTTCCAAAATGCTTCGATCGGAAATATTTTGACGTCAGAGTCATGATGCCGAAATATCTCAGTATTAGCAAAGAATATCAGGATGAAATGAAGTTTCTGACACATTTCTATATTGATTTAGCTTGGCGGACACAGTATGTTGGGGTGTTCGAGTTGGAATATGAAGGGGTTAAGTTCTATTTTATTGATAACGAATACTATTTCTCGGATCCGAAGCCTTATGGTGAGATATATGCTGATATCGAGAAGTTCTCATTCTTCTCTAAAGCTTCTCTGGCAGCACTTCCGGCAATTGATTTCAGACCGGATGTCATTCACTGCCATGACTGGCAGACAGGACTTGTACCTGTATTTTTAAAAGAGCGTTTTCGAGAGGGTGAATTCTTTGCCGGCATCAAGTCGGTTATGACAATCCACAATCTGAAATTCCAAGGAACTTGGGATGTGAAGACCATCAAAGATATGACCGGATTGCCGGAGTATTTCTTTACACCGGATAAGTTAGAGGCATACAAAGATGCCAATCTGTTAAAGGGTGGATTGGTTTTTGCAGATGCCATTACAACAGTCAGCAATACCTATGCAGAAGAAATTAAAATGCCATTTTACGGAGAAGGCCTTGATGGTCTGATGCGTGCCCGTGCGAACGATTTGCGCGGGATACTGAATGGTATTGATTATGAAGAATACAATCCGGAGACGGATACATATATTGATTTTAAGTACAATGCAATTGATTTCAGAAAAGAAAAGATTAAGAATAAGAGAGCACTTCAGGCGGAACTTGGATTAGAACAAAATGATAAGAAGTTCATGCTTGGTATTGTCAGCAGATTGACAGACCAAAAGGGATTTGATTTGATTGCCTATGTCATGGACGAAATGTGTCGTGATGATGTGCAGATTGTTATCCTTGGAACCGGTGAGGAACGCTACGAGAATATGTTCCGACATTTTGATTGGAAGTATGCAGACAGGGTATCGGCCAATATTTATTATTCAGAGGCACTTTCCCACAAGATATATGCAGCAGCAGATGCATTTTTGATGCCGTCACTCTTTGAACCATGCGGATTAAGCCAGTTAATGGCACTTCGCTACGGTACCATTCCGATTGTACGTGAGACAGGTGGCTTGAAGGATACTGTAATGCCATACAACGAATATGAGAGCACAGGTACAGGATTTAGTTTTATGAATTATAATGCACACGAGATGCTACGCACCGTTCGCTATGCACATAATATCTACATTAATAAGAAACGTGAATGGAACAAAATGATAGACCGCGCCATGGCCGCCGATTTCTCATGGCACACATCCGCGATGAAATATCAGGAACTTTACGACTGGCTCGTTGGCTAGGTCACGATTTCTTTTAGATTTGAAATATCTGAATCAATCATCAAAGAATAATTTGTATAGTACACGACAAACCCGGGTTTTCCACCACCGGGTTTTTTCACATTCTTCTTCTCCGTATAATCAATCTCAACCTTTTCCTGCCCACGTCCCTTAGAATAATAAGCCGCAAGTCTTCCGGCCTCTTCGAAAGCCCTAACCGGAATATCAGCATCATTATTTGACTTTAGTATTACATGTGACCCCGGAATCCCCTTAGCATGGAACCACCAATCACCACCCGTAGCGAACTTAAAAGTCAACTCCTCATTCTGATAGTTATTCTTCCCTACATAAATATGATATCCATCACTGCTGATATAATGAAAAGGTTTACTCTTCACACGTTCCTTCTTTACATTACCCCGACCTTTTCTCTTAATATACCCACTTTCAACAAGCTCTTCCTTAATCTGCGACAAGTCCTCTTCCTGCAAAGCAATATCCATTGCAGTCAAAACAGACTCCAGATGCGTGATTTCATCCTTTGTTTCTTTGATTAAGGTAGTAAGTGCCTCATCGGTTCTCTTTAATTTATTATATTTATCAAAGTACTTTTTTGCGTTTTCCGCGGGAGACATCAGAGGATCAAGCGGTATGGTAATGGTTTCATTTGTGTAATAATTAAGCGCCTCAAAAGACTTACAACCCGACTCAAGACCATAGCCATACGTATTGATGAGTTCCCCGTAAACCTTATATTTGTCTTTTTTCTCCGTGTCCTTTAATTGCTTTAACTGCAAGTCATATTTCTTAACGTTTCGTTCCAGCGCTGTCTGGGCGACTTTACGCAGGTCAACAGACTTCTGGCGGATACGTGTCACAACATTACGTTTCGCATAATAGGTTTCAAGAATATGCGATATCGACGGCTCTTCCACACAGGAAAGGTCAGCATATTGCTGTAATTTAACCGCGGCAAATTCAACCGGCACCTCTGCATCATAAATCATATTAGGAATAAAATAGCCATTTCGCACGTCATCAAGCAACCATATGAAATGATTACAAATATGGAGCAACGTATCCTTGTCCAGAGTATTAGCGGGAAGTGCAGAATCAACTGATGCCCGAAAGCAAATTTCCTCGGCAATCACAGGAGAAATGCCGGTAAAGGTAGTATAGAGTGCTTTGGCAATCGGCATGGGTTTACTGCTTATCTGAGATATAAATACGGATTGAGTTTCCTCAGATAACGTCAGTGGATCAAGTTTGTCCTGTGTTTCCGGTACAAAATAGTCACGACCGGGTAACACCTCACGCACGGAACTGACAAGACCGGAAATATGCTTAATACTGTCGATAATCATTTCCTTATCATCCAGAAAGATAATGTTGCTATGCTTTCCCATTAATTCAATAACGAGTGTTTTTTTACAAAGGTCGCCCATGTCATTCAAGTGCTCAATCTCAATTCTGACAATACGCTCAAGCCCGGGCTGTGTAATAGAAAGAATACGTCCGTTCTGAATATGCTTGCGTAGAAGCATGCAGAAATTCGGTGCAGTCATCGGACTGGTTTTGTTGAGTTCGGTCAAATAGATAAACGGAAGAGAAGCTCCGGCTGAAATTAACAGTCGCTGTTGTCCTCCATTATTCTTAATAGTCAGCAGCAGCTCGTCATTTTCGGGCTGTGCGATTTTATAGATTCTGCCTTCTGCGACAGTTTGATTTAATTCATGTACGATGCCTGCAATTGTAATTCCGTCCAGTGCCATGTGATATGCCTCATTTCTCATTTCAAATAGAATTCTGTTTTCTTCATTCATTTTAGTCTATTGTGCCCGTAAGGTCAAATAAAATGAACCTAAAATGCGTGTGTTGTGCCTTGACGCAATTCTGTTCTTGTTCTATAATAATATGAAGTGTGCGATGTCGGTACTGTTTTGAGTGAGAACATCGATACGACAAAGGAGAAGACAGATGATTAAGAGTATGACAGGCTTTGGAAGATGTGAAGTCTCCGATGCCAATCGTAAGTTTACTGTTGAAATGAAAGCGGTAAATCACAGGTATCTGGATGTTAATCTGAAGATGCCGAAGAAATTCAGTTTTTTTGAAGCCTCGATCAGAACTACCTTAAAGAATTATATACAACGAGGCAAGGTAGATGTATTTATCACCTATGAAGATTTTACAGAGAATAATTACAGCGTCAAGTACAATAAGGATTTGGCAACAGAGTATATGAAACATCTGGAGCAGATTGCAGAGGATTTTTCATTGGAACGTGACATCAGGGTTTCAACATTATCCAGATATCCTGAGGTTCTTTCGATGGAAGAGCAGAACATTGACGAGGAAGAGATTTGGAAGAGCCTTGAACAGGCAGTGAAGGGCGCAGCAGAAGCATTTGTGCAGACCAGAATTGTTGAGGGTGAGAACCTGAAGAATGATTTAATCGGGAAGCTTGACGGTATGCTTCAATATGTAGACTATATTGAAGAACGCTCACCTGAGATTATTAAGGCGTATCGCACAAAACTTGAGGATAAAGTCAAGGAACTGCTGGGTGATGCACAGATTGATGAAAACAGAATATTGACAGAGGTTACTTTATTTGCGGATAAAATATGTGTAGACGAAGAAATTGTTCGCCTGCGCAGCCATGTGGAACATACCAAATCAACACTTGAAGAGGGCGGCAGTATCGGCAGGAAGCTGGATTTCATAGCACAGGAGATGAACAGAGAGGCCAATACTATTTTATCTAAGTCGAATGACCTCGACACCTCCAATAAGGCAATTGATTTGAAGACAGAGATTGAAAAGGTCAGAGAACAGATTCAGAATATCGAATAGCATTCAGCATTGCAGAAGGTGAGGAACTATGAATCAAAGAGGAATTCTTTTGGTTATATCAGGATTTGCGGGCTCCGGTAAGGGAACACTGATGAAGGAACTGATGAAACGCTACGACAATTATGCGCTTTCCATTTCAGCAACGACCAGACAGCCCCGTGAAGGTGAAGCGCACGGCAGAGAGTATTTCTTTATGGACAAAGAGAAATTTGAAGCTATGATTGAGCGGGATGAATTTTTGGAACATGCCTGCTATGTCGGCAATTATTATGGAACGCCAAAGGCTTATGTGGAGGAACAATTGGCATCGGGTAAGGATGTTATATTGGAAATAGAGACACAGGGAGCATTGATTATTAAGAAGAAATGTCCGGATGCGTTATTACTGTTTGTAATGCCGCCGAGTGTGCCGGAACTTTACAGAAGGCTTGTAGAACGCGGAACGGAAACGCCTGAAGTGATTGCTTCAAGAATGAGAAGAGGCAGACAGGAAGCGCAGGATATTCTCAATTATGACTATTTAGTGGTAAATGATAATATTGATGCGTGTGTGGAACGTTTGCATGCTACAATAGAAAGTTCACATTTTGCAACAAAGAGAAACTTGAAAGTCATTGATAACATTGAAAAGGAATTCGACGAATTCCTAAAATAGAAAATAGGAGGAAATAGCATGTTACATCCATCTTACACAGATTTAATGAAAGTAGTAAACAGCGAGGTTGAAGAAGGGGAACATCCGGTAGTTAACAGCAGATATTCTATCGTGTTGGCAACCAGCAAAAGAGCAAGACAGGTGATTAACGGTGCTCGTACACTTGTAGACAGCAAAGGCAACAAACCATTATCAGTAGCAATTGAAGAGTTGAATACCGGTAAGGTAAAGATTGTCGGAGACGATGAGGATTTATTATAGGAATGAAAGTTATATTCATATCATTAGGGTGTGATAAAAATTTAGTGGATTCAGAGGTGATGTTGGGGCTCTTAAGGGACGGAGGCTATGAATTCACGGATGATGAAACAGAAGCAGACGTAATTGTCATTAATACGTGCTGCTTTATTCATGATGCTAAGGAAGAGAGCATTCAGACCATTTTAGATATGGCAAAATATAAAAATCCGGAAAATGGACAATGCAAGGCGCTGATTGTGGCGGGTTGTTTGGGACAGCGATACCATGATGAAATTGCACAGGATATTCCGGAGGTAGACGTTATTGTAGGTACAACAGCCTATGATAAGATTATTGAAGCAATGGAGTCGGCTTTGAATGGGAAGAGTGAAAATCAATTTGCATCCATTGAAGCACTGCCACTTCCTGAAACGAAGAGAATACTGACAACAGGCGGTCATTATGCATATTTAAAGATTGCAGAGGGCTGTGACAAGTCTTGTACCTATTGTATTATTCCGAAACTGCGCGGACATTATAGAAGTGTTCCGATAGAACGGCTTGTGGAAGAGGCAAAGGGATTGGCGGCTTCCGGTGTCAGAGAATTGATTTTGATTGCACAGGAGACAACCATTTACGGGGTTGATTTATATGGTAAGAAGTCATTGCCGCGATTACTGCGGGAACTTGCCAAGATAGAAGAACTGAGTTGGCTGCGTGTGATGTATTGCTATCCTGAGGAAATTGACGATGAACTCATACAGGTCATCAAAGAGGAACCGAAGGTGTGCCATTATCTGGACTTACCGATACAGCATGCTTCAGATACGATATTGAAACGCATGGGCAGAAGAACAGACGGTGCCGGATTGCGAGAAATTATATGGAAGTTAAGAAGAGAGATACCGGATATTTGTCTCCGCACCACGTTGATTACCGGATTTCCGGGAGAGACAGAACGTGACCATGAGGAATTAATGGATTTTGTGGATGACATTGAATTTGAAAGACTGGGTGTTTTTACATATTCTCCGGAGGAAAATACACCTGCAGCGCTTATGTCGGATCAGATAGATGAAAAAATCAAACTAAACCGTCAGGCTGAATTGATGGCTTTGCAGCAGGAGATTGCTTTTGATAAGGCAATTGATATGGTGGACCGCGAGATGTATGCATTTGTTGAGGGTAAAGTTGTAGAAGAAAATGCTTATGTGGCACGGACGTATATGGATGCACCAAATGTGGACGGATATTTGTTTATTAATACAGATGTTGAACTCGAAAGTGGCGACCTTGTCAGAGTTAAAGTGACAGGGGCACTAGAGTATGATTTGATTGGTGAACTGATATAGACAGAGAGGCGTGTGCGCGAAGCGCGCAAAAGAATGTGATTGCGAAGCAATTACGCAATTGAAGGGAGTCCTAGAGATGAATTTACCTAATAAGTTGACAATTTTACGAGTGATTATGATTCCGTTTTTTGTATTTTTCCTGCTGACGACTGTAGCGGGGGATGCAAGCAAATGGATAGCACTCGTTATTTTTATTGTAGCGAGCATGACGGATTGGTTAGACGGGTATCTGGCAAGAAAGAATAATCTGGTGACGAATTTCGGAAAGTTCATGGATCCGCTTGCTGATAAATTATTGGTATGTTCTGCAATGATTTGTTTGGTACAAATGGATAAACTGGCAGGGTGGATGGTTATCATAATTATCAGCCGTGAATTTATTATCAGTGGATTTCGTTTGATTGCTTCTGACAACGGAGTTGTGATTGCTGCGAGTTACTGGGGTAAGTTCAAGACAGTATTTCAGATGGTTATGATTATTTTATTGATAGCAGATTTTCAGAATGCGGTGGTACAGGGAATTACGATAGGATGCGTGTGGATAGCGCTGATTTTGACAATTGTATCCTTAATTGATTATCTGATTAAGAACAAGGGCGTTCTGTCAAACGGAAAATGACAGACAGTATACAAAGAGGAGAACACAATGGTTGTAGAATTAATTTCTGTAGGAACTGAAATTTTACTTGGTAATATTATCAATACAAATGCTGCATATTTGGCGGAGCAATGTGCATTTCTTGGATTGTCCTGCTTCTATCAAAGTACAGTGGGCGACAACGAGGAGCGTTTAACAGAGACACTTCAGAATGCGCTTAAACGTTCAGATGTTGTAATCCTGTCAGGCGGGCTTGGACCTACGGGCGATGATCTGACAAAGGAAGTAGCTGCCAAGGTACTTGGTCGTACGATGTATATGGACGATTACTCCAAAGAACGCATTCAAACTTTTTTTGATAAACGTGGAATTAAGATTACAGATAATAATTGGAAACAGGCAATGATACCGGAAGGTGCTACGATACTAAACAATGATAACGGAACAGCGCCCGGCATTATTATGGAGGAGAACGGTAAGACGGTTGTGCTTCTGCCGGGACCGCCAAACGAATTGGTTCCGATGTTTGAAAAGGATGTCTATCCATATCTGGATCGCAAGACACCGAATACAATCAGTTCTCAGGTGGTTAAGATATGCGGTATGGGAGAAAGTGCTGTCGAGGAGATGGTTAAGGATTTAATGGAAACCTCCAATCCGACAGTGGCACCGTATGCCAAGACCGGAGAAGTACATCTGCGTGTGACTGCAATGGCAGAGGATGAGAAAGCGGCTAAGAAACTGACCAAGCCGATTATCAAGGAATTAAAGGGCAGAATTGGCTCTTACATTTATACAACAAGTCCGGATGTGACTTTGGAAGAAGCAGTTGTCGATTTGATTGCAAAGAATAGTTTGACGGTTTCGACTGTAGAATCATGTACAGGCGGTATGCTGGCAGCAAGACTGGTAAATGTACCGGGTGTATCGGATGTATTTAAAGAAGGTATGATTACCTATTCCAATAAGGCAAAGCGTAACAGAGTTGGGGTTAAGAAAGGCACATTATCGAAATACGGTGCAGTGAGTGAGCAGGTAGCAAAAGAGATGGCAAAGGGCGGTGCTTTTTTCACTAAATCAGATGTGTGTGTTGCTGTCACCGGAATTGCGGGACCTGACGGCGGAACAGAGGAAAAGCCGGTTGGACTTGTTTATATTGCTTGCTGTGTATGCGGCAAGACAACGGTGAAGGAATATCATTTCAGCGGTAACAGGGCGAAGATACGGGAGAATACGGTGTCGGCCGCATTGACATTGATGAGATTGTGTATCTTGGAATATTATAGTGAAGTGACGTTTGGTAAGAAAGATAAGTGATATATGCAACCCTCCAATTTGATAGTTGGAGGGTTGTTTATAGTTGTCGGCTATGATATGATGATTTTACTACCGCAAAACTTGTATTTTATGTCCGGCATTTCTGCCGTAATTTCACGACCTTATTAATATCATATGAAAAAGTTTAAAGAGTATCGGGTTATGAGGGAGTTTTATCGGACATATGATGTGCAAAAATAGAGCATGTAAACATCAGAAAGATACTTCATATATACTTTATATGCAAAAAGATGTTGACAAAACCGAACAAACGTTTTATATTATAGTAAGAACAAACGTTCTTGATGAGAAGGAGAATAGTATGGAAAGAGAAGAGAAGTTAAAGGCATTGGATGCGGCACTGTCGCAGATAGAGAAGCAGTTTGGTAAGGGATCCGTGATGAAACTGGGTGATACCAGTGCACATATGAATGTGGAGACGGTTCCGACAGGGTCATTGAGTCTGGATATTGCACTTGGACTTGGTGGTATTCCAAAGGGAAGAGTCATAGAGATATATGGACCGGAATCCAGTGGTAAGACAACGGTTACGTTACATATGATTGCAGAAGTACAGAAGAGAGGCGGCATTGCAGGGTTTATAGATGCAGAGCATGCACTTGATCCGGCTTATGCAAAGAATATAGGAGTCGATATTGATAACTTATACATATCACAGCCGGATAACGGAGAACAGGCCATGGAGATTACAGAAACGATGGTTCGTTCAGGAGCGGTTGATATTGTGGTAGTCGATTCAGTAGCAGCCTTGGTACCAAAAGCAGAGATTGACGGCGATATGGGTGACAGTCACATGGGATTGCAGGCAAGATTGATGTCTCAGGCACTCAGAAAATTAACTGCAATTATCAGCAAATCAAACTGTACGGTTATTTTTATCAATCAGTTAAGAGAGAAGATTGGTGTTATGTTCGGTAATCCTGAGACAACGACCGGCGGACGTGCGCTTAAGTTCTATGCTTCTGTTCGTATGGATGTTCGTAGAATAGAATCGTTGAAGCAGGGTGGAGATGTCATTGGTAATCGTACCAGAATTAAGATTGTAAAGAATAAGATTGCCCCACCGTTTAAAGAGGCTGAATTTGATATTATGTTTGGAGAAGGTATCTCTACAGTGGGCGATATTTTGGATTTGGCTGCTGATGTGGATATCATTAATAAAAGTGGTGCATGGTATGCTTATAATGGTCAGAAAATCGGTCAGGGACGTGAGAATACTAAGACCTATCTGAAGGAGCATCCGGATATGTGCAATGAAGTGGAAGCAAAAGTACGTGCGCATTTCGGACTTGATGGAGTGGCAGCAGATAAGGCGGCGGATGCAGACAAGGCAACAGATAAGGTAACAGGCAAAGAAGAACCGGTAGAGAAGAAAGCAGCGAAGGCAGCTAAGACAGAGAGTTAATAAGATATGGAATTGACGGTTACCAAGATAGAAGAATACACAAAAAGTAAATATAAGATATATTTGAATGACGAATTCGCCTTTGTATTATATAAGGGCGAATTGCGTCGTTATGGCATAGAAGAAGGTATGGTGTTTACAGATGAACTGCGAGGTGAGATTATCGGAACGCTTTTGGTAAAACGGGCTAAGTTACGTGCCATGCATCTGTTAGAAAAGATTGACCGGACAGAAGCCGATGTCAGACGTAAGTTAAAGGAAAACCTATACCCGAAAGAAGTAATCGACGAAGCAATTACCTATGTAAAGAACTATCATTACATTGATGATGAACGTTATGCAGAAAACTATATCCGTTACAAACAGGCATCTTCAAGTCGCAATGAAATCAAGAGAAAATTGATGGAAAAGGGTATCAGTAAAGAAGTGATTGCCACAAAGCTTGAAGAGACAAATGATAGTGATACGGAGTTGGTGAAAAAACTAATTCTGAAGCGTTGCAGTGAACCGGCGAATTTGAATTATCAAGAGAAGAATAAATTGTTTGCATATTTGTATCGCAAGGGCTTTTCGTCAGAGGCGATAGAGACGGGATTTCGAGAGATTATAGAGCAGGATTGATGGACACCATGTTAGGCATTGTGGAATGCGATTGGTCTTGAATTGCTGTCTGATTGTCGCTTGGAATTTGCACTTCCTGACATTTCACTTGACATAACTCTTAAAAAAGTATAAAATTTATATGTTGTAAAATCGCAAGTTAGAATGTCCTATTTACATACATTCTATGTTGATAAAGTACAATGAAAATTAAATAAGGAGGTGCTCCTGTGCCAATCATTGCAATTGTTATTGCTGTGGTGGTTACGTTGGTGGTAGCTATCCCTGTAACCTATGTTGTTTCTGTAAATTCTCGCAAGAAGTCCGATGATGCTAAAATCGGTAATGCAGAGCAGAAAGCAAGAGAGATTATAGACGAAGCTTTGAAAACCGCAGAAACCAAGAAGCGCGAAGGCCTTTTGGAAGTCAAGGAAGAGTCCATTCGTACCAAGAATGAACTTGAAAAGGAATCCAAAGAACGCAGAAAAGAAATACAGCGTTTAGAAAGCCGTGTGCAGCAGAAGGAAGAAAGCGTAGATAAGAAGCTGGATGCTATCGAAAAGCGTGAAGCCGCTAATACAGCAAAAGAAGAAGAACTGGCGAAACAACGAGAAATCGTCGCCAATCTAAATGAGCAAAGAGTACGGGAACTAGAAAGAATCTCAGGTTTGACCTCCGAACAAGCAAAAGAATATCTGTTAAAGATTGTTGAAGATGAAGTAAAACATGAAACCGCAATGCTCGTAAAGGAACTTGAATCCAGAGCAAAGGAAGAAGCGGACAAGAAGGCAAAGGAATATGTGGTAACTGCAATACAGAAATGTGCTGTGGACCATGTTGCCGAAACTACAATCTCTGTAGTACCGCTTCCTAATGATGAAATGAAGGGTAGAATTATCGGTAGAGAGGGACGTAATATACGTACACTCGAGACACTGACAGGTGTCGATTTGATTATCGATGATACGCCGGAAGCAGTTGTATTGTCTGGCTTCGATCCGATTAGGAGAGAAGTAGCAAGAATTGCTCTTGAAAAATTGATTGTCGATGGACGTATCCATCCGGCAAGAATTGAAGAAATGGTTGAAAAGGCCCAAAAAGAAGTTGAAGTTATGATCCGCGAGGAAGGTGAGGCTGCTACACTTGAAGTAGGTGTACATGGTATCCATCCTGAACTCGTTAGGTTGCTTGGTAGAATGAAATTCAGAACCAGTTATGGTCAGAATGCATTAAAACATTCCATTGAAGTATCACTTCTTTCCGGACTGCTTGCGTCATCAATTGGCGTAGACGTTCGTATGGCAAAACGTGCAGGACTTCTTCATGACATCGGTAAAGCCGTTGACCATGAGATGGAAGGAACGCATATTCAGTTGGGTGTTGAGTTATGTAAGAAATACAAAGAATCACCTACCGTTATCAATTCAGTGGAATCTCATCACGGTGATGTAGAAGCCACTTCACTGATTGCATGTATTGTACAGGCAGCCGATACTATTTCGGCGGCACGTCCGGGTGCAAGAAGAGAGACATTAGAGACATACACTAACAGATTAAAACAATTAGAGGATATAACCAACGCGTTCAAGGGCGTTGACAAATCTTTTGCTATTCAAGCAGGTCGTGAGATTCGTATTATGGTAGTTCCCGAGCAAGTATCTGATGCAGATATGGTATTACTTGCACGTGATATTTCAAAGCAGATAGAAGCTGAACTAGAATATCCGGGTCAGGTAAAAGTCAATGTAATCAGAGAAAGCCGCGTAATTGATTACGCAAAGTGACGCAATAACGAGCCAGTCACAGTTGCCACGCAACTGTGCAGGTAAAATAAAGAGGGATGGTCAAGTTTACTTGAACAGCCCTCTTTTTTTACCGTAAGCAGCAGCAACGCTGCTGCGGTTGGCGACAAACGACATGAAATAAATCCCATAAGCCCAGCAATTTTCCACATACGATTACCTAAGAAGCTTATGAGGTTTATGAATGCAGGTTTATGAAAATTAGTTGGATATCTACAAGGAATCGGATATAATAAATTAGAATAACAATGTGGTAACAAATCCTACAAAGAATATTATGAGCCCTGGAGGTGTATGTGTGATACAAGAAAGCCATCGTGTTGAATTTAAAAGTATACTGAATGATAAAATGGAAAAAGAAGTGGTAGCGTTTTTGAATAATCAAGAAGGTGGGATTCTTTATATTGGTTTGGGCAACGATGGACATCCGACAGGGAAAATTGATATTGATTCAACTCAATTGAAAGTAGCAGACCGAATTAAGAATAATATTTTACCATCTACATTGGGATTATTCGATATAGTGACTGAAGTTGTGGAAGAAGTAACAGTAATCAAAATTCTGATTTCGAGTGGACTGGAGAAACCTTACTACATCAGAAGCCGCGGAATGTCTCCGAGTGGTTGTTATACAAGAATAGGAACATCCAGTCAACCAATGACAACTACCATGATTGATAGTTTGTATGCAAGACGTATTCATACAACATTACGCAATATTGCTTCGCCACGACAGGATTTAAAGTTTGCTCAGTTAAAAATATATTATCAAGAATGTGGTAAGGAATTGAATGAGCAGTTTGCGAACAGTTTGGAACTCTTGACCCCAGAAGGTAAATACAATTATATTGCATATCTATTAGCAGATGAGAATGGTGTTTCTATAAAAATTGCAAAGTATGCAGGAACAGATAAAGTGGATTTGATTGAAAATGAGGAGTATGGCTATTGTTCGCTTATTAAGGCTACAAATAGTGTACTTGATAAGATGAAAATAGAAAATATTACTCATACTAAAGTGACTAGTACAAAAAGAATAGAACACAATTTGGTTAATCCGGTGGCAATGCGTGAAGCAATTGTGAATTGTATTGTCCATAATGATTTTACAAATGAAATCTCTCCTGTTTTTGAAATCTTTAGTAATCGAATTGTTATGACATCGTATGGTGGATTAATACCCGGTCAAAGTGAAGCGGATTTTTTTAGTTGTAGTAGTATGCCAAGAAATCGTGAATTGATGCGTGCTTTCAGAGATGTTGGACTCGTTGAGCAACTGGGGTCAGGCATGAGTAGAATACTAAAGGCATATAAGAAGGATATTTTTGAAATATCAGATCACTTTATTAAAGTCGTATTTCCGTTTAAAGAAATATTGAAAGAAAATGGCGATGAAAATGGCGATGAAAATGGCGATGAAATGATGGTACTAAAGATTTTGAAAGAAAAGCCAGAAATTACTGCGAAAGAGTTAAGTGAGCGTTCTTTAATTAGTACACGTAAAATTAGTCGCATTATTAAGAAATTGCGTGAAAATGAAATAATAACAAGAGTGGGCTCAGATCGTAAAGGGTATTGGAAAATTAGTAGCAAAAGCTAAAAAAGATTTGGAGTTATAGATGTTAATGTAATATATGGTGATTGCGATGTGCGAAATGTATCATCATGGAAACTTTTGGAAAGACTGGGTTTCCGGCGAATAAAGCGTTTTGATAATCAGTCAAACAAAAATGGAAATCAAAGGTAATATATGGTTGACACAGGAAATGGTCATTGCTATAATTTAAACTGGTTGATAGAGAATGAGACTGCGGATTATACTACCTTTTTTAGTACAGTATATATGGACAATAGTTACCATCGGTACGGTGGCAAACTCATAGAAATGTGGGGACGCAAAGTCAGAAGTCTAAGAGGGAGACTCCTTATGACCGTTCGACTGCAAAACAAAGAACCGGCAGAATGCTTGTTTCTTCGTATTGCAGTTTTTTTGTACCTAAATGAGATAAGGAAAACAATTAAGAGATACGATGGGAGACGGAAATGAAGAAATGCAAAATAGGGATATTGTTAATACTGCTTATGCTATGCGTATCATTGACAGGGTGTAATGAGTGGAAGAACTATTTCCATACAGAAGCAAGTTTAAGCAGAGTTGCAGAAAAATCACTTGAAGAGAAATACAATGAAGAATTTATTATTCATGATGTATGGGATAAGAGTCAAGGCACTTTTTTTGCAGTGTGTTCACCGAAAGCTGATGAAGAAATCGTGTTTGAACTGGTAGCTTGGAAAGATGGAAGTGGGTTATGTCATGATGAGTATGAACAAGCAATTTTAGCAAATTATATAGGAGAAGAAATAAAAGCAAAAGTACTGAAAACTTATAGTAGTTGTCTCGTAGGGGTGAGCCTATTTGTGGGGCAAGATATTTCCGAACCTCCTTATAATGGATCATTGGAGAAGTATCTTAGTAAATCTACAGGTGTTGTGTGTGGTGTAAGTATTTATGTTAATAGTGATAATTTAGATGATGAACAAACCGTGTCAATATATGATAGACAGTGAGGAACTATATTATGCATTGACAGACGAACAGGCTGAGGTTGTAATTAAACGAATTTCTACAGGAGAGAATCAACAGAGAATTATGAGCGAACTACGCCGTATCAGAAGAGCTTGATATATTGAATTGATAGGAGCCAAAATGATAACAACATGTATCGCGTTGTTTTCCTCTCGTATAAAAAAGTGTTTACACAAACCACAAGTGATGATATGATATTTAAATCATATTAAACGTTTAACATGTAAAATACGGTGGATGAAGGAAAGGATCAAAATGAGAAAAACAACAAAAATGATTGTAGACAAAAATGTTCCGATAGCAGAGATTGACAAGCGCATCTACAGTTCGTTTATTGAGCATCTGGGAAGAGCAGTATACAATGGAATCTATCAGCCGGGACATCCCAGCGCAAATGAAGACGGATTTCGTCTGGATGTGCTTGAGGCAGTGAAAAATCTGCAGATTCCAACGATTCGTTATCCGGGTGGTAACTTTGTATCTAATTATTTTTGGGAGGATGGTGTAGGTCCGAAGGAACAGCGAAAAAAGAGGCTTGATCTGGCGTGGAGAAGTTTGGAGACCAATGAAGTGGGGATTAATGAATTCGCAAAATGGGCACGCCTTGCAGATGCTGACATTATGATGGCAGTTAACCTTGGAACAAGAGGCGTTGCAGATGCTTGTAACCTGCTTGAATACTGTAATCATTCGGGAGGGACTTACTACAGTGATCTAAGACGGAGTCATGGGGTAGAGAAACCCTATAAGATTAAAACATGGTGCCTTGGAAATGAGATGGATGGAGAATGGCAATTAGGTAAAAAGACAGCTGTTGAGTATGGGCGACTTGCTGCGGAAACCGGGAAGGCTATGAAGTTGATAGACCCGGATATCGAACTTGTATCCTGTGGAAGCTCATTTGTGGAGATGCCAACATTTCCGGAGTGGGAAGCAACGACACTGGAACATACCTATGATTATGCGGATTATATTTCATTACATCAGTATTATGGAAATACGAAGAATAACTCAGCGGATTATCTTGCAATGACTCAGGACATGGAGCATTTTATTCACACGGTAATATCCACATGTGATTATATAAAGGCAAAAAAAAGAAGCAAAAAAACAATGAATCTGAGTTTTGATGAGTGGAATGTATGGTTTCATTCATCTGAGGAGGATGAGGATATACAGAAAAATCATCCATGGCAGGTAGCTCCAAAACTTTTAGAGGATATTTATACTTTTGAGGATGCAATCTTAGTGGGGCTTATGATGATTACGTTATTAAAGCATTGTGATCGTGTAAAGGTGGCATGCCTTGCGCAATTGGTGAATGTGATTGCACCGATTATGACAGATAACGAAGGCGGAATCTGGAAGCAAACTATTTACTATCCATTTTTGCATATGTCTATGTATGGGCATGGTGTTGCGCTACAGTCGTTAGTTACTACGACCAGACATGACACAATTGACCACGAAGATGTCACAGATATCGAAAGCATTGCAGTTTATAATGAAGAAAAAGAGGAAGTTACAATTTTTGCAGTGAATCGCAATATGGATGAGGACATTCATTTTGAAGCTGATATGAGAAGTTTTGAACACTATAGAGTAAAAGAGTATTTGGTGTTGGAAAGTGATGATATTAAAAAAACCAATGGCTACCAGAGGGGAAATGTTTATCCGGTGAAGAAAGAAAACTATCAGTTTGAAGATGGAAGATTTGAGACAAGCATGCAAAGATGCTCATGGAATGTAATACGTTTTAGCGGTAATGATGGCATATAGATTGGGAATAGAGAAGGATGGCATAGAGAAGATACTATGCCATCCTTTTTTAGTGCGCCTGGCGGCGCACGTTACTAATGGATGAAAGTTCCTAATCCGCCCTAGTAGTGGGAAGGATACAGCCAAGACCAAGGGTGTCGTGGGCGACTGCGAATCTGAAGGAAGGTGGAGGCAAATCTCTGGTCTGACGAACAGAAATCACATTAGGCTATAGTTAAGGATAAGGTTGCTAAACAAACTAAAGTCCAATAACTACTCGGAATTAACTATAGTAAATGTGGCAGATGGATGGAGAGAAAGTAACGTGTGGTACCCAGGGAGGTCTCGTCAGCAAGTGGAAACAGAGTATGAAACTTGTAGTAACAACGAATGACGAGAAGTCAGCAGACGCCATAGTAAACCGATGGTTGCAAATATCGGCGAAGGGCAGAACTTTAGGAGATACAAGCAATGAAAGTAACCGAATGTAGATTTAAGAACAGACAACTTCATATTGAGGACTATCGGCAAATGGTATCTGCGGAACAGAAAGAGTATGCAGAAGTGTTCGACTACGGGAAGATTACTGAAAAGAGCGGTATCATCACAGACTATTGGACGGACAATCTCTTGGATTTGATTTTACGCAAAGATAATCTTAATAATGCTTATAAACGAGTAAAGTCAAATAAGGGAAGTGGTGGAATTGACGGAATGCAAGTGGATGAACTTCTACTCTACCTAAGAAGAAACCAAGAAACCTTAATCCAAGAGATAAAAGAGGAAAAGTACAAACCTAACCCAGTCCGAAGGGTAGAAATACCCAAAGAAACAAAAGGCGAGTTTAGAAAGCTGGGAGTTCCTACAGTTGTTGACAGAGTAATACAACAAGCTATTACACAGGAACTTACACCAATCTATGAAGAGCAATTCTCAGAAAACAGTTTTGGTTTTCGCCCCAAAAGAGGAGCACACAATGCGCTAAAGCAATGCCAAAAGAATGTAAACGATGGCTATGTATATGTAGTAGATATGGATTTAGAAAAATTCTTCGATACAGTATGCCAAAGTAAGCTGATAGAGGTGTTGTCAAGAACCATCAAAGATGGCAGAGTAATCTCACTTATACACAAATATCTAAATGCGGGTGTTATAGCAAATGGAATGTTTGAACAAACAGAGATAGGAATGCCACAAGGTGGACCACTTAGTCCACTGCTTAGTAATGTAATGCTCAACGAGTTAGATAAGGAACTTGAGTGCAGAGGACATAGATTTGTTCGATACGCAGATGATTGTATGATTTTCTGCAAGAGTAAGAAAAGCGCAGAGAGAACCTTAGAGAACATACTTCCATTTATTGAAAGTAAACTATTCTTAAAAGTAAATAAGAAGAAAACAAAGGTGGCTCACATTAGCAAAGTAAAGTATCTTGGATATAGTTTTTATAGATACAAAGGCAAGTGCAGATTTAGAATTCATCCCAAGTCAGTTGCAAAGATGAGGGATAAAATCAGAGAGCTAACAGATAGAAATAATGGAATGAGCAATAAATTAAGGGAAGAGAAATATCAACAGTATGTGCGAGGATGGGTGGAATATTTCAAACTTGCAGACATGAAGAATCTTCTCAAAAGCACAGATGAATGGGCAAGACGAAGAATCAGAGCAGTGTATTGGAAACAATGGAAGAAAATCAAAACAAAATACCGGATGCTGAAAGCATTAGGAATGGAGCATTGGAAAGCAAAAGAACTCGCTTGTAGTAGAAAAGGATATTGGAGGATGGCTAAAGTTCTGAATTCAATATTATCAAATAAAATAATAGCCAAGCTAGGATATACCTCTATGCTTGACTATTATCTGATAGCTTGTGAAAACTAAAGAACCGCCGTATACGGAACCGTATGTACGGTGGTGTGGGAGGTCGGTAGATAAAATAATTATCTACCTCCTACCCGATTTCAACTCCGGTGGAATGCCGTTCAATAATGGTACACTTTAATGGAATTTCCTTTTCTGCAGGTATTCCGTTTTCGGTAACGATATTCAATAGAGTATTGCCGGCTGTATATCCAATCTCAAAGAGTGGAGGAGCAACAGTGGACAATGTGGGTCTTAAAAATGTACTGACTTCGCTGTTATCAAAGCCAATCAGAAAAAAGTCCTTTCCAACGGCAATGTCATGTTCGATACACCAATCTATTACACCGGCTGCCATTCGATCATTGTGTGAAAAAATAGCATCGACGCCCTTACCAATTAACTCTTGTGCAGCAGAATATCCGCTTTCTCGTTCCCAGTTTCCGTGAACTGTGAAATGAGGGTTATAAAGGATACCTGCATCATATAGAGCATCTTGAAAACCACTGGTGCGATTAATGGTATGTATACTGTGTACAAGTCCTGTAATCATACCAATTTTGGTGATGCCCTTTTTTAAGAGAACCTGTGTAGCCTCGAAAGAAGCTCTTTGATCATCATAGAACACAGAAGGAACATTAGGAGAGTTGCAAGTACAGTATGCACAAACAAAAGGAATGTCGGCAAAATCGGTGAGGGAAGTAACTACATGGCTATGACAACCGATATATATGATTCCATCTACCTGCTTTGACAACATATCATTTATTTCCTGTCGTAATCTTTCTATACTCTCTGCATGAAGATATGGTGTACGACCGTAATTTTTAAAATATCTGAGATTTCCCAGAATATAGTGATAGCTGTGCTCTTCGCAGGCAACGGCAATACCGTCAACTATCTCGGGAGAGTTAAAGACAGTTAAATCTTCTGTTATAATTCCCAGTGTTTTGGACTTACCACTTTTAAGAAATCGAGCATTTAGGTTTGGTCGATAATTCAAACTGTCTGCAATTTCCAGAATCTCATTAGCGGTATTCTGGTTCACGCCGGGTTTACCATTTAGAACCTTAGATACGGTAGCGATTGATACACCGGCACGCTGCGAAATCTCTCTGATTGTAGCCATAATATCTCCTTAATACGATAAAGAATGGAATGAACATGCTTCTTATGAATAGTAACATAAAAACGATTAACAGACAAGACGATTAAATTGCAAATGAAAATTTGGTTAATCCGCACAAATAATAGCCTGAAAATATATGAAAATCATGGTTTTGAAAAAAGGTATTTACAAATATAGAAACAGGTGGTAGTATATAAAAAGAGTTAAACGTTTCACATAAAAACATCAAAAAGCGGGAAATAAGACATAATTTTGGTAAACGTTTAACACAAATGAGAGTCAGGAGAATGATATGGCAAACAGTATAAAAGTGCCGGAATTTAGCAAATTCAGTGTAACAGACAATCTTTTTCAACACTATGTCAATTTGGTAGCAACAAAACTGATTCCTTATCAATGGAATGTGCTCAATGGCAAAGGTGAATATGTAAATAGTCATTGCATAGATAATTTTATGATTACAGCCGGACTCAAAAAAGGCAAGCACATGGGTGTTGTATTCGGAGATACTGATGCTTACAAATGGTTAGAGACAGTAGCATTTTGTGCAATGTACGGAAAAAAAGAATATTTAGCAGAAGCAGATGAACTGATTGATATTATCGAAAAAGCACAGCAGCCGGATGGCTATCTGAATACATATTATACAATTGTTGAGCCGGAGTTAAGGTGGACAAATCTGAGAGAAGGACATGAGTTGTATAGTGCCGGTCATATGATTGAAGCAGCAACAGCGTACTATGCGGCAACCGGTAATGAACAAATACTGAATGTGGCTATTCGATTTGCAGATTTGATTTTTGATACATTTGGGTGTGATGATAATAAGATACACGGATATCCGGGGCATCAGTTGATTGAACTTGCATTGGTAAAACTTTATAAGGTTACTCAAAATGAAAAATATATTGAATTGGCAAGTTATTTCATTTCCGAAAGAGGTAAGGCTCCAAATTATTTTGAAGAGGAAATGAAAAATCATAACGGTCAGACATTCTTTCCTGAACTGAATGATTATGATATTGCTTATTCTCAATCGCACAAAGAGCCGATTCATCAAGTGACGGCAGAAGGGCATGCAGTAAGAGCTATGTATATGTACAGCGCAATGGTTGATTTAGCCCTTATTACAGGAAATAATGAGTTAAAACAAACATGTCATTTTCTGTGGGATAGTGTTACAAAGAAAAGAATGTATATTACCGGTGGTATTGGATCTTCCGGTCTTCTTGAAAGATTTACGACTGATTATGATTTGCCTAATGACAGGATGTACTGTGAATCATGTGCATCGATTGGTCTCATGATGTTTGGTCAGAGGATGGCAGCGCTTACAAAAGATGCATCTTATTATGATGATGTGGAGAGAGCGTTGTATAATACTGTGATAGCCGGAATATCCCAGGAGGGAGATCGATACTTTTATGTAAATCCACTGGAGGTATGGCCGGACAATTGCTTGGAACATACATCTTTGCATTATGTGAAGCCTGTAAGACAGCCTTGGTTTGATGTGGCATGTTGCCCGCCTAATATTGGCAGAACATTGGCATCATTGGGACAATATATCTATTCTGTTGATGATAAAAGTTTATATATTAATTTATTAATATCATCTGAGATAGAAACTGTTGTAAGAGGTAATTCGGTGGAAATCAAGTTGTCGAATGATTTGTTTAGCAGAGAAAGACTTCTGTTAGAAGTAAAATCAGTAGGAAAGAATCCGATTACTGTTCGATTAAGAATGCCGGAATGGATTGAAAATCCTGTTATATGTCTTCAAGGAGAGAAAATAAATCCGGCAATTGAAAACGGATATGTAGTGCTGGCAATCAATCATGAAGGGACGCATAATTTTGAAGTATGCGGAGAAGTACCGGGTAAAGTTATGGCAGCAAATCTTAATGTAAGAGCAGATGTTGGAAAAGTAGCTATCACAAAGGGTCCTTTTATTTATTGCTTAGAGGAAACTGACAATGGAAGTAATCTGGCAGCCATCCGAATTAAGCCGGACACTCAAATAAAAGATGGAACCACGATTAGTGGAATTGAAGGGAAGATTTCGTCATTAATAGTGGAGGGAAGCAGAATAGTGTCAACGACGTCAAGCGAAAAGGCGCTGTATGAACAGGCGAAAATAGAATCTGTTCCCACACAGTTACAGGTAGTACCTTATTGCATATGGGGAAATAGAGAACCCGGAGAAATGCGTATCTGGATTGACGCAAGTATATAGGAATTATACGCAGCAGGAAGTTGCTGTATAACATAAAACAAACACATTTATTTATGAAAGGAAGGAAACGTATGAAAAAGTATTCTAAGGTTTTAGCATTGGTTCTCGCAACGGCACTTGTATTTGGTGCGGCAGGATGTGGGAAACAAGAAGAAACACCGGCTGCAGGTGACGATGCGACTGCATCAACTGAGGCAGCAACAACAGAAGAAGCATCAAAAGAAGATGTTACAGCAACAGAGGAAGCAACAGAAGGGGAAGCAACACATATTTCATATGCATATTGGGGAACTCCTGATGAAGCAGCCAGTGTACAGGAAGTAGCTGACAAATATCATGAAGAGAATCCAAACATTATCGTAGACATTATGTGTATTCCAAATGAAGAATATGTGGCAAAACTGAACACACTGGCAACTGCAGAGGAACTGCCGGATTGTGGTATTATGAGTGAAGCCGGTGTCCTTGATTTTGGTTCAAAAGGACTGCTTGCAGACATTTCAAATATGTATGCAGGTGCAGATGCTGCTCCGCTTGACTGCATTACATTTAAAGCAGATGGAAAGCCTGTAGCTTATTCGGCAGCAAACGAAATACTTGTTCTTTACTACAACAAGGATCTCTTTGATGCAGCAGGTGTTGAGTATCCTTCAGCTACAGAAGCCATGTCATGGGATGAGTTTATTAAGATATCACAGCTTTTGACACTTGATACAAACGGAAAAAATGCAACAGAGGATGGATTTGATGCCAATAATATCGTACAGTATGGTTGTACAGTTGATAACTGGACATGGCAGCTTGAAGTTTGGGCATTGTCTAATGGAGGCAGATGGTTCTCCGAAGATGGTAAGGAATGTACGATCAACAGTCCTGAAGTAGCTGAATCCATTCAAAATGTAGCTGATCTTATGAATAAATATCATGTTATGCCTTACAGAGCCGGTTTAACTGATGATGGTGTACAATCTACAATTTGTGCAGGGAATATTGCAATGTCAACCGGTGGTGCATGGAATATGGGTACTTGCTTAAATGGTGTTGATTTCAATTATGGTGTAGCAAGACTTCCTATGATGAAAGAATCAGTTACAATTTGTACCGGTGGCCCACAGGTTGTATTTTCACAGAGCGAACATCCGGAAGAAGCTATGGAATTCATCAAATGGTATATGAAAGAAGAAAACAGCTGGGATAGTCTGATTGCAACCGGTATTTGGATGCCTATTCTTGAGAAATACTACACAGATACTGAATTGACCAATAAGTGGATTGATAATCCGAATTTCCCTGAACATGAAGAGTGTGTTGGTGCATTGGTAAATTATGCAATGGATAATGCTAAGTCTACATGCTGGTATTATACACCGCATACAAATGAGTTCATTGAACTTTTAAGAGCAGCACTTGGTGATGTTTGGACAGGAGATCAAACTGCTGCAGAAGCACTCGAAGCAAATTACGATTCATTGAACGCAATTCTGAACCAGTAAAGCAAATATAAGGTAATCAATTTCCGGAGTAGTTATGAGACAACTGCTCCGGAAAAATAATAAATAATGGAGGAAACTCCCGTTGAAAAACAACAGAATTAAGAAAAAATATAATAAAAACGAAACATTAGTTGCTCTTATCTGTATTTTTCCGTCAATTATCGGATTGATTTTTTTGACATATGTACCGTTGGCTGCGGTTCTCGGATTGAGTTTTACCAAGTGGGAGGGCGTTGGTACGCCTGAGTGGGTAGGCTTGGTAAACTATGTGAAACTATTTACCACAGATCCGTATTTTGTGGATTCGATAAAAGTTACCATTAGTTTTTCGTTATTAACGGTTATAGGAAGTATGATTTATTCACTTGTCATTGCATTACTATTAAACAGGAAATTACCCGCCCGCGGATTTTTCCGTGCGGTGTTCTATCTGCCTTATGTATTACCTGCTATGGCAGTATATATTGGATGGAGCTGGTTGTTTGAAGCCAATTTTGGACTGTTTAACTATTTACTCTCATTAATTGGCGTTCAGAAGGTGAAATTCATTGCATCATCGGAAATGGTAGTTCCGTCCCTTGCTTTAATTGCCGTGTGGCTTTCCGGAAACTTAATCGTTATTTTCCTTGCCGGACTACAAAATGTTCCCAGAGTGTACCATGAAGCTGCTGAGATTGATGGGGCAAATGCATGGCAGAGGTTCTGTAATGTAACTGTCCCCAGTATGACACCAATTATATTTTATAATCTTTTGATGGCGTTAATTACGAATATGCAGGTAGTGACTCCGGCTTTGGCACTTACACAAGGTGGACCCGGCAATTCATCAAGATTCATTTCCTATGTAATGTATCAATATGCTTTTAAGAGTGGAAAAATCAGTTACGCGTGTGCAATTTCGTTTATTTCATTCTTAATCATAGGATTTTTCACAATTATTCTTTTTGCCACCAGTAAATCATGGATATTCTATGAAGGAGGTGATGACTGATGCGTCGCGAAGGTAATTTACATAGTAAGAAGAGAAATGAAAAAATAGCCAATGTCTTGACGCTCATAGTTGTTACTGTACTGGCGCTGATTGTTATGCTGCCTATTTGGTGGATATTTAGATCTAGTTTAATGACAAATGCAGAATTATTTAAATGGCCGCCAACCATACTTCCACCAAATTGGTTATGGTCAAATTATAAAGAAGCTCTGGTATATTTTCCGTTTTGGGATTACTTTAAAAATACGATGACGATTATTGTACCGGCAGTAATTGGTGGAACGGTTACAGCAACCCTCAGCGGATATGCATTTGCAAGACTAAGATTCCCCGGCAAAAAGTTTTTGTTTAGTCTGTGCGTTGGTTCGATGCTGTTACCAACCATGGTAACACTGATTCCATTATACATTATGTGGACGAAGGGCTTTCATTTGGCAAATACTTTTTGGCCATTGATTCTACCTTATTTTTGCGGAGGCGGAGCATTTAATATTTTTCTGATTAGACAGTTTATCAGTACGATTCCAAAAGAGTTGGATGAAGCCGCAACGATTGACGGCGCTGGTAAGTTCCGTATTCTTTTCAGTATCATTTTTCCGGCGATTAAATCTGCAATGATTGTTGTTGCATTGCTGTTATTTATTCAAATTTGGAATGATTTGTTACAGCAAATGATTTATATCAATACTTCTGATAAATTTACAATCGCAATTGGTTTATCCCAGTTTAAAGGCTCCCTCAAATCAGACTGGTCTGCGATTATGTGTGCAACCTGTATGTCATTTATTCCCGGCGTTGTTTTCTATCTTTTTGGACAGAAGTACTTTGTGGAAGGAATTGCACTCACCGGTATGAAAAATTAGTATCTCCCTTTGGATATTAAATGTAACTTTATTTGAAAGGCAAGAACGGCTTATATTGTTCTTGCCTTTTCTCGTAGAACTATTTAAGAATAAAAAGCCACCATTAAATGTAAATTTGATTTACTTGTACCCCCAAATATGGTATATTATGAATAATAATGATTAATTAATAACACTTAAATGAAGCAAATATTTGTTTCATCTCACATGCTGGGAAGCGTAATCGGAGAAGGAGATGAATCTATGCCAAGTAAGAAGCAAGAGGCAAAAACGAGAACTCTTGAGAATTGTATTGTTGCGTTAGGAGCATCCGCCGGAGGACTTGAGGCGTTGCAGGCGTTCTTTACCGCATTGCCGATGGATACGGGTATTCCATATGTGGTGATACAACATCTTTCTCCGGACTATAAAAGCATGTTGAGCGAAATCCTGTCTAAGAGCACGGATATGCCGGTAATGCAGGTGGAGAACGGCACAGAACTACAGCCGAACCATGTCTATGTGATTGCACCGGGAAAGATGATGAAATTATCCAACGGGCGAATCCGACTCACGAAACAGGACAAGACCCATCTTAGTCTACCGATAGATGAATTCTTTCGCTCACTTGCAGAGGAAACAGAGGGCGGAGCGATTGCAATTATTCTCTCCGGCACAGGTTCCGACGGCTCCGGCGGTATCAAGGATATCAAGGAACACGGAGGCGTTATCTTTGTACAGGAACCGGATAGCTGTAAATTCGACAGTATGCCTCGAAATGCAATTGGCACGGGTTTGGTAGATGCTGCGCTGAGTCCTGAATTGCTTGCTGCAGAAGTAGCCGAGATAACCGATTTGCTAAACGGGAAACTGAAACCGATTGAACACGAGGTAATGACCGACAGTACAGCACTGGAAACGATTTATGATACCCTGAAAAAAGTAAGAAATATTAACTTTAGACAATATCGACAGGAAACCATGCTGCGTCGTATCGAACGCAGAATGATACTGATGCACAAGGAGACGCTTGCGGAGTATGCTGACTTTGTGGTGTCGTCACAGGAAGAATGCAAAGCGTTGGCCAATGACATGTTAATCGGTGTTACTCGCTTTTTTAGAGATCCGGATTGTTTTGAGGCGCTGAGAAAGAATGCGATTTGTAACATCTTGCAGAATTCTTCTGATGAACAGATTCGTGTATGGGTACCCGGCTGCTCCACGGGAGAAGAAGCGTATTCTATTGCCATTTTAATGAAAGAGGAACTGGAACGGCTCAAGATAAAACGAGACGTCAAGATATTTGCCACCGATTTGGATGAAGAGGCTATTACCTTTGCTGCTAACGGCGTATACGGTGAAAATATCATTGAATCTGTCTCGATTTCAAGACTTGGCCGTTTTTTTATTCGTCGTGAGAAAGAGTACCAAATCATTCGTGAAATACGGCAGATGGTCGTGTTTTCTCCGCATAATGTGTTTGCTGATGCACCGTTTGGCAGGCTTGACCTTGTTTCCTGTCGTAATATGCTGATTTATTTTCAACCGGCACTCCAAAACGACCTGTTTGCCATTTTCCATATGGCACTCAAAGATAAAGGGTATCTGTTCCTGGGTAAGTCTGAGAATATAGGCAATTATTCAAAAGCGTTCATTACTGTTGACAGTGGTACAAAGTTGTTTGTTCACGACGGCAACGCGCGGATTCCCGGGCAGAAGAACCTGCCGTTTCTGCAAGGAAGTATGGGGAGAGCAAAGACAGGCAAAGCTTCAAAGCAGCTGAACGAATCGGCGCCTTTGGAAACGCATGTCTTGCAGGATGGTGACTATCTTGCGCGTAACACCGCTTTATTTGAGGAATTTATGCCTGCCTGCGTGATTGTAAATGAAAAAAATGATATCATACATTTTCTTGGAGATTATGATAATTACTTCCGTAAAATTCGTGGAAAGACAACTACAAATCTATTTGATCTGTTGACAGATGGGTTGAAGGCAACGATTTCCACGCTGCTGAAGGAAGCACGAGAAAGTAAACATAAGGTTCAGTATAAGGATATCGGTTTCCATGGAGAACTAAGGGATGAGGTTATAACTGTCACGGTTGCACCTATGGATAGTGTGCTGTCGGAAACAGGGGAACTTTATGCCATTGTTTTCGCCGATAAGGGACAGCGTGGCGAAATTAAAGATGCTGTGAACTTTGAGATAGACCGAATTTCCGCAAAACGAATCAGTGACCTTGAGCAAGAGAATAAGGAAATTAGAAGCCAGCTCATGCAAGGTATTCTTGAAAAAGAAAGTTCCAACGAGGAACTGCAAGCCGCAAATGAGGAAATGTTGACTTCCAACGAGGAACTGCAAAGTTCCAATGAGGAGTTACAATCGGTGAATGAGGAACTGTATACCGTCAATGCGGAATACCAACTCAAGTTAGATGAAGTGCGTCGATTGAATGACGATATTACGAATTTCCTTTCTTCTACGATGGTAGGCGTCATATTTATTGACCATGAACAGATTATTAAGCGATTCACCCAGTATGTTGCGATTGAATTTGCTGTCATGGAACAGGATATCGGCCGACCCATCAGCTGCATGGCGTATAACTTTATTTCGGAAGATATAGAAGCAGCATGCGCCCAAGTTCTGAAAACGCTGATTCCGATTGAAAGAGAGTTGCAAACAAATAAGGACAAGACTTTCTTCACACGTATTGCGCCTTATTGCTCTGCAGAAAATAAGGTCTTGGGCTGTGTCCTGACGTTTGTTGATACCACTTCGCTTAAAGCGGGGCAGCGCGATTTGGCAGAGGCGGTTAAAAACCTTTCTGTGGCTCGTGAAGAAGCTGTGGAAGCCAATCATGCAAAGAGCGATTTTCTTTCTCGTATGAGTCATGACATCCGCACACCACTCAACGCGATTATCGGTTCAGTTAATTTGGCAATGGAGGAGAATAACCCTGCGGAGACCAACGAACTTCTGACCAGCGTGAATGTTGCAAGTAAGTATCTGCTGGGACTTATTAATGATATCCTTGACTTAAGCAAGATAGAAAACGGCAAGATTGAACTGAACGAGGAGCCGTATACGCGCAGAGAATTCCTGCTCAACATCAATACAGTCATAAAACCACTGATGGACTTCAAGAACATTCAATTTACAATCAAATACGATGGTAATGGCGAATGTGTTATTGTAGACCAACTGCGTTTCAATCAGATATTTTTCAACCTTTTGTCAAATGCGGCAAAGTTTACACCGGAAGGTGGATCTGTGGGACTCACGCTTGAACAAATCCATGACCATAACGGCAAGTATGGAATGCGCTATTATGTTCGGGATACCGGAATTGGCATGAGCGATGAATTTCAGAGGGTTTGCTTTGAGTCATTTGTACAAGAGAGAGCAAATCAAAATGAAGAAAGCAAAGGTTCCGGTCTGGGTCTGGCAATTGTGAAGCATCTGGTTGAAGAAATGGGTGGAACAATACGTGTAAAAAGCGAATTGGGAAAAGGTACGGAGTTTATTCTGGAGTTTTATCTGAACACAATTGAGCGTGCTTCTGAACCAAGTATTTCGCTTGAGATTGATTATTCGGTGCTGAACGGATGTCATGTACTTTTGGTTGATGACAATGAGATAAATCTAATGATTACAGAGAAGATACTTGAGCGGAAAGGCTGTATCATTGAGACTGCAATGGATGGTGCCGAAGCAGTCGATATATTCAAAGCGTCAGAGACTGGATCTTTCGACATTATCATCACAGATATTAGGATGCCTATTATGGACGGACTTGAAGAAACGCGCCAAATAAGAGCACTGAAGCGGTCGGATGCAACCACAGTTCCAATTGTTGCACTTACAGCAGACGCCTTCAATGAAGAACGCGAAAAGACGGTGGATGCCGGTATGACTGCTCGCCTGATTAAGCCTGTCGAGCCGGATTTACTGTATGCCACTGTATCAAACCTGATTCACGATAACAGTGTATAGTTACAAAAGAATAAAGTTAAAGTGGACACCGCAAATGATTGCGTGCTCACTGTCATCGAACTATCGGTGAGGTAATCAAAAATGAGAAGATTATTATACACATTTTGGCAATGTACATGGGGAATACTGCAGACCATTTTAGGGTTTGCAGTATTTCTTGTAAATGTAAAGCAACGACATACGATTTATCATGGAGCGATAGTCACTGAGTGGAAGTTATCGACAAGCGCTTCGCTTGGGCTTTTCGTCTTTATAGCAGTGGGGGCTGCAAATGATGTTCACAAGAAATTGCTTGTTCATGAATACGGACATACCATTCAATCGCTCCTGCTTGGCCCTTTTTATCTGATTGTGATAGGTGTTCCGTCATCGTTGTGGTGCTTGCTCCCTTATTTTCAAAACATAAGGAAGAAGCGCAGTATATCCTATTATGCCATGTATACAGAACGGTGGGCGAATCAGTGGGGCGAAAAAGTTACCGGTGAAGCATCCATGGGGTTGGCGAGTCTGAGGTAATGTACCTGAGCAAATCTTTGTACAGACTTCACTTTGTCCATAAATGCCATATATCACTGCCCTTATGGACAAAATCATGATAATGAGTTGACATAAAGTTTCCAATTGTCCATAACAAGCTATTCCTGATACCCTTATGGACAATAATCCGCCATATCGAACAATTATTGTCCATAACCCCAGCCCGAAACCATGTTTATGGAAAAACCATTTACATAACGCTAAGAATACCGCAACCATTTTCCATAATACCATGTCAAAATTCGAATTATGGAAAATATGAATTCATTTTAATTTTCCTTTCTTAGTTTACCGCTATATTATTTAATTCTATCCATGCATCAATATCACTTCCGAGGCTTGAACCTCCGGAATAATGAACCGACAGTCCCTCACCCATTGTTGCATTAGGTGCAAGTTTTGCAATGGCTGTTAAACTTTGTCCGAAGCGACCACCGCCGTGAGAACAGAACGGAATGATTGTTTTACCGGAAAAGTCGTACTCCTCAAGGAAAGATGCAATCGGCATTGGGATAGATGCCCACCAGTTGGGATAGCCGAGCAGAATGGTGTCGTACTGATCCATATTCTCTACGTGGACGGAAAGTTCCGGGCGTGCTTGAGCATTTTGATCTCGTTGTGCTTCATCCAGTACTGTGCTGTAATCCGAGGAATAGGGATTGACAAGTTGAATCTCAAAGAGATCAGCACCGGTTTTAGCAGCAATCTGTTCAGCGATGCCTGCGGTATTGCCACCCCAAGAGAAATATGCAATCAATACTTTTGAACTTGTCTGTTCGTTTTGTGAACTGCCGGAATCAACTACCTGTCCGGAGCCGACAACGCCACGTACCAAACGGATACCAAGATTGTAACTGCTGCTGTCTGCTGTAGTAGTGGCACGGTAAGCAGAACGCATATTCTTTGCAAAATCATTCCAGCCACCGCCACGAGTGACACGCAGATTTCCTGTAGCAGCTCCCGTTGGATCGGTTGCCACAGCTGTATCATATGCTCCATAAATATCAAAGCACCACTCGGAGACATTGCCGTGCATATCATACAATCCCCATGCATTCGGGGAGAAACTGCCAACTTCGATGGTGGTTTCACGATACTGGCCGGGTTTTGTATCAAGATTTCCCTGTGAAAAATAGTTTCCTTCAATCTCATAAGGATAATGACCGTAATAATTGGCTTCATCAGCACTGGGAGAGTTTTCGGTATTGAATGGTGTTGTTGTGCCTGCGCGGCAGGCGTATTCCCATTCTGCCTCGGTTGGCAGTCGATAGCCGTCAGCACGCTGATCCCATGTCACATTTTGACCGTCAATGATATAAGCAGGCGTCAGTCCTTCAGAGGCACTCCTTACGTTGCAAAATGCCACTGCATCATACCAAGTCATATTTTCTACCGGTAAATTATCGCCGGAAAAGGTGCTTGGATTAATCCCCATCAAATCGGTATACTCTTTTTGTGTAACCTCGTAAATGCTCATATAGAAGTCGCTGACAGTCACATCGTGCTGTATTTCGTCTTCAATGCGCCATGGTTCATTGTCGGGGCTGCCCATTGTGAATGTGCCACCTTTAATCAATACAAAGTTTTCCGGTATGTCAATTTCCGCATTTGGTTTTGAATTCGTATTTTCTGTTGACATAGGACTCCTTTCTGTGTCATCCGATGTACTCGTTGAATTAGTTGAATTAATTGAATTGGTTGTGCTTGTTAAGTCCGTTGTGTCCGTTGAACCGCAGGCGGTAAGTGACAACAACATCGTAAGAGAAAGCAGTATGGTAAATAATCGTCTCATATTTTAGAGGCCTCCTTTATTTTTTGATTTTTCTTATGAATCCGGTACTATAATAGGCAATTGCCATAAATAGCACTATCATAGCGATATACTTGCAGAATACGGTCACCGCCGACGCTTCGTAATCGAAGAACACAAAGTGTGTTTGCAAGAACAGATTGTCGATGATCTTTTCAGTAATGAAGGCATACACACCGTAGGCCGATATTAAAAGCGTAGAAATCCGTAAGACATGTTTAATCGCCAAGTTACTTGTTGTAATGTGAAATACTTTTTTCATCATACCCATAATCATGCTCCAGTGAAGTCCAAGGTGCAGACTCATCAGTACAAATCCCCAATAGGAAGCTGCAAGATGCATCACGCGAGCCAACGCCATGCCCCTGTTTATCGGAAGAAACACGAATAGATAGCGGGACATCACAATTCCACTGTAACCAAGACACAGAATTGATGTAAGGACGGCAAAATTTAGGACTGTCTCTATGATGCG
>DATESB010000103.1:0-4641 GCA_035271065.1 Lachnospiraceae bacterium
GATATTTGGAATTGGAAACCGAAGTTGGTTTGAAGAGCCGTATGCGGGAAAACTGCACGTACGGTTCTGTGAGGGGCAGTAGGCAAGCCTTTCATACAAATATGATAGTGAAAGGAGTGTCGAGACTGTCTACTCGACGGAAATGCTATGATTGTTCGTCCACATTATTTGAATATATTGAAAACCTATCGTGACATTCCGCTTGTGAAGGTGCTTGCCGGAATCAGGCGTTGTGGAAAATCCACGATTTTAGAAATGCTGAAAGAAGACCTACTGCAGAGTGGTGTTGCAGAAGATCATATCATTACTATGCGCTATACGTTAGAGGATTTTGATGATGGCATGACTTCCAAAGAAATGTACAAAGGCATTCAAGAAAAGATTACAGATGACAAGCGGTACTATCTTTTACTTGATGAAGTACAGGAAATAGACGGATGGGAAAAGGCTGTCAACAGCCTGCTTGAGAGCGCAAACACTGACATCTATGTGACTGGCTCAAATTCAAAGGTGATGTCAGGTGAAATATCCACCTATTTGACAGGCAGATATATTCTGATTCCTGTCTATCCGTTATCGTTTGCCGAATACATGGAGTTCAAAAAGCAGAGTGACCTGTCTCCAAAAGAGTTGCTGAATGAGTATCTGCGTATGGGTGGGTTTCCAATTGTTGCTCTTGGCAGCTTTGATGAGAACTCTGCATATCAGATTGTGGAAGGAATCTATCATTCTGTTATCACGAATGACATCACAAAGCGGCACAATCTTAAAAATTATGATTTATTCAACCGTGTTGTGAAGTATATTGTTGAAAATGTCGGTAAGACCTTTTCTGCCAACGCTATTGTGAAGTTTCTGAAAAATGAAGGACGTTCTTTATCCGTAGAAGCGGTATATAATTATTTGGAATGGCTGGAAAAAGCATTTGTAATTTACCGTTGTCAGCGATATGATTTACAAGGAAAGTCTGTATTGAAAACGCAGGAGAAATTTTATCTTGCCGATGCTTCTTTGAAATATTGCGTCATGGGTTTCAATCCAAAGTCAGTTGCCGCTATGCTTGAAAACATCGTATATTTTGAACTTCGTCGCAAGGGGTATGAAGTCTATGTTGGCAAAAATGAAACAAAGGAAGTTGATTTTGTAGCGGTAAGACGTGATGAACGTATCTATGTTCAAGTGTGTCGCAATCTGCCGGAAGAGTCAGACAGAGAGGTAGCCAATCTTTTAGATATCAAAGACCATTATCCGAAATATGTGGTCACATTGGATGAACTTGCCGCAGGTAATATCAACGGAGTGAAAATCATGCACCTTGTAGATTTCTTACTCAGTAAAGAATACTAATCCGTATATGAAAAAAGAGGAAAAGAAATGCTATTCAGCAAATCAGATTTAAGAAAGTTAATCATTCCGCTGCTCATCGAGCAGTTCTTGGCTGTAACGGTTGGTATGCTTGATACAGTCATGGTATCCAGTGCCGGAGAAGCTGCTGTGTCAGGCGTTTCTCTGGTTGATAATATCAGTATTCTGCTGATTGGATTGTTTGCAGCACTTGCAACCGGCGGCGCAGTGGTTGCCGGACAATTTCTAGGACAGAAGAACAAAGAAAATGCCTGCAAGGCAGCAAACCAGGTTATCCTGTTTGTAGGGCTAGCCTCGTTGATTATCATGACCCTCTTTCTTTTAGGACATCAGTTTATTCTGACAAAAGTATTCGGTAAAATTGACGCAGATGTTATGCGTGCAGCAAAAACATATCTGTTGATTACCGCATTTTCCATTCCGCCGCTTGCCCTTTACAATGGCGGTGCCGCCCTGTTCCGTGCCATGGGTAATTCCAAGGTCACCATGTGGATTTCTTTGCTGATGAACTTAATTAATGTAACCGGTAATGCGATTTTGATATTTGGTTTCAAGATGGGAGTTGCCGGTGTTGCAATCCCAACCTTGATTTCAAGACTGGTGGCGGCTGTCATCATTATAGCGATGCTGTTCAATCAGGAACGGACCATTCACCTTCCGAAGAGGTTCGAGTTCCGATTTCATCGTAAAATGATTAAAAAGATTCTATTTATCGGAGTGCCAAACGGATTGGAAAACAGTATCTTTCAGTTGGGGAAGATATTAATTCTTTCACTCGTTTCAGCATGTGGAACTTCTGCCATTGCAGCAAATGCCGTAGCCGGAACAGTAGCTACTGTGAATACCTTGCCCGGTAATGCCTTGGGGCTTGCTATGTTATCTGTGGTATCAGTTTGCATTGGAGCCAATGACTTTGAGCAGGTTAAATTCTATACTAAGAAACTGATGCAGCAGATACACATTTATATAGGGGTTATCAGTCTGATTTTATTGATTTGTTGTTCCTTTATAGTAGCAGTATTTCATCTGTCACCCGAAGCAACGGCGATGACAGAACAGTTAATCCGCTGGCATGCAATATGCGCGGTGCTATTCTGGCCGGAATCTTTTGCTTTGCCGAATATGCTTCGAGCGTCTAATGATGTCAAATTTACCATGGGTATCGCTATCTTTTCTATGTGGGTATTCCGCATCTTCTTCAGCTATGTCCTTGTTAATACGTTCGATATGGGAGTCTTGGGGGTATGGATTGCCATGACCATTGACTGGTTGTTCCGTGCGATTGTATTTGTATCACGCTATGTAAGTGGCAAATGGAAGGAAAAATACCTGAAAAGTAATTCGTAAGAAAAACTTTATAAGAAAATGAAATTGTTTTTTCATAAGAAAATGAAATTGTTTATAGACAAACGAGAGACTTCGCGGTAAAATGGTGGTATACTACCATACAAGCAAATGCTTTATTGGATTACGGGGATATGTCGGAGGGATTACAATGTGGACTCAATTATGGCTGAACTATCAGCAAATAAGCGGAAATGACGCAAACGGTGGGGTGTCGGATTGCTTTCAAAAAGTATGTTTTTGCGGACTGGATATACATAGTCCAATTGGTCAAAACATTCTAAAAGAACTGCAAACATCATCTCAAAAGATGTTTCATACAGAACCCAAAGTAACGGAAAATGAAACAGAAGCAGGAATTGTTCTGCAAGTAAACGAAAATCAGGAACTTGGTCAAGAAGGCTATGAAATCAAACAAAGTAACGGCAGTTACTATATATGCGGACAGACAGAGAAGGCTGTTCTATATGGTATGTTTCGTTTCTTGGCATTGGTGAGACAGGCACAGTTATACGTCCTGCCAATTACAGAAGTACCACGCAACCCAATCAGAATGCTGAACCATTGGGATAATATGGACGGAAGTATTGAAAGAGGTTATTCAGGGAATTCATTCTTCTTTCATAATGATGAGATGATGATAGATGACCGAACGCGTGATTATGCCCGTTTTTTGGCATCCATTGGTATTAATGCAGTAGCAATTAACAACGTAAATGTTAAGGGTGCAGCAACTGCTTTGATTTCTGAGCGTTTTTATAAGCAGGTACAGGAATTATCCGAGCTCTTTCTGAGTTTCGGAGTAAAACTGTTTCTGAGTGTGAATTATGCAATGCCATGTGAGTATGGACTTAATACGGCAGACCCACTTGATGCAACAGTAAAAGAGTGGTGGAGCAACAAATGTAAAGAAGTATATCAGAATGTACCGGATTTGGGTGGCTTTTTAATCAAGGCAGACTCAGAAGGCAGACCGGGACCATTTACATACGGACGTACACAAGCAGACGGTGCTAATATGTTGGCAGAAGCAATTAGGCCATATGAAGGGCTGATTATTTGGAGATGTTTTGTTTATAACTGCCAGCAGGATTGGCGTGATTATAAGACAGACCGTGCAAGAGCCGGATATGATTATTTCAGCGAGTTAGACGGAAACTTTGCAGAGAATGTTGTGCTGCAAATTAAGAACGGTCCCATGGATTTTCAGGTCAGAGAACCGATTTCACCTTTGTTTGGTGGCTTGATGAAGACCAATCAAATGCTGGAGGTGCAGATTGCGCAGGAGTATACGGGACAGCAGAGACATATATGTTATCTGATTCCATGGTTCAAAGAAGTGCTGGCTTTTGAAACTTATCTGAAAGACCGCGCAAAAGAGCAAGGTGTTGCTACAAACGGAAAGAGTACAGTTGCTGATATTGTGAGCGGAAGAACACTTTCCAAGGTGAATTGCGGCATGGTTGCGGTAACCAATACCGGAAATGATGAGAACTGGACAGGACATGATATGGCAGCCGCCAATTTGTATGGCTTTGGCCGGCTTGCATTTAATACGGAATTATCTGCAGAGGAAATTGCGGAAGAATGGATTAAGTTAACTTTTGCGCAGGCAGTCAAAGAGCAAAAAGTTGTGGACGGCATCCGTCAGATTTTGATGATGTCATGGCCGGCTTATGAAAAATACACATCACCACTCGGCATTGGCTGGATGGTAACACCGGACTGCCACTATGGCCCCAGTGTAGACGGCTATGAATATTCAAGATGGGGAACCTATCACAGAGCAGATCATCTGGGAATTGGCGTAGATCGTTCCAAAAAGGGAACCGGATATGCGGCACAGTATAATGAGCCAAATGCTTCTATGTATGAAGTTCCGGAGACATGTCCGGAAGAATTATTGTTGTTCTTCCACCACATGCCGTATAC
>DATESB010000104.1:0-3199 GCA_035271065.1 Lachnospiraceae bacterium
TAGCAGGAAAGGTTATTGGAGAATGGCAAAAGTGCTGAACCAAATCTTTTCAAAGAAAATAATAGCCAAGCTGGGATATACATCCCTACTTGACTATTATCTAGTAGTTTGTGAAAACTAAAGAACCACCGTGTACCGAACGGTACGCACGGTGGTGTGGGAGGACGGTAAATAAATTAATTATTTACCTCCTACCCGATTGGGAAACTCGTATAAAGTGATGAACGATTGATTACCTTACAGAAATGAAAGAATCAATCCCTAAAATGTAATGCAATATAAAGGCACATTTTCGGAAACTTTGGTAAAGTGTTGTCATAAGGAGGTAGACAACATGTCACTATTAGAAGTAAAGAATATAGGAAAAGTATATACAACGCGGTTTGGTGGTAATCAAGTGCGGGCACTTTCAAATGTCAGTTTCTCTGTAGAACAGGGTGAGTATGTGGCAATTATGGGAGAGTCAGGATCCGGCAAGACCACGCTATTGAATTTATTGGCTTCATTGGATAAGCCAACCGAAGGTGAAATACTGCTCAACGGGCAGTCATTTGGCCAAATCAAGCAAAAAGAGTTATCTGCATTTCGCAGGGATCGGTTGGGATTTGTATTTCAGGATTTCAATTTATTGGATACGTTTTCACTAAAGGATAATATCTTCCTGCCACTCGTGTTACAAGGGATGAAACCGGAGGAGATGGAGAAGCGACTTGCACCATTGACACAGAAATTAGGCATTACGGAATTGTTAGAGAAATTTCCGTATGAGGTGTCGGGAGGACAGAAGCAGCGTGCAGCTGTGGCAAGAGCGTTGATTACGCAGCCGCAGATTCTATTGGCGGACGAGCCGACCGGAGCACTTGACTCCAAAGCAGCACATAGTTTGATGAAGATATTCAATCAGGTGAATACAGACGGACAGACGATTTTGATGGTGACGCACAGTATTCAGGCGGCAAAGTGTGCAGGCAGAGTTTTATTTATCAAGGACGGCAGTCTGTTTCATCAGATTTATCGCGGCAATGCCACAAATGAGGAGATGTATCTAAAGATTTCCGACACACTTACTGTATTGCAGCAGGAGAGTTTGGAGGGAGGCGCAAAGAATGAATAAGATGCGTCTGCTTCCCAAAATGGCGGTGAACTCCATTTTACGGAACAAGGTGGTTTATCTGCCGTATATTCTGACGATGGCACTGGCTGTGGCTGTTTATTTTACCTTTAGCTGTATCATCGGCAATCAGATGCTGGAACATGTTCCGCATGCAGGATATATGTTGATGCTACTGGCAATTGGACGAGCACTTCTGGCAATTATTCTGGTACCGTTTTTATTCTATACCAATGGCTTTCTGATTAAGAGGCGCAAGAAGGAATTGGGACTTTATACGGTATTGGGACTTGAGAAGAAGCATGTCGGCATGATGATGATTGTTGAAACGCTGTGTATGTATGCAACAGCTGTCTTGCTTGGCTTGATTGTCTCGATTGCATTTTCAAAATTTATCTTTTTGGTATTAATCAATGCGGCAGGGATGCCAAAAGATGCTGTGTTTACAATGGATATAGGAAGTCTTGTTACAACGCTTACTTTATTTGGATTTATTTCTGCATTGAACCTGCTGACCAATTTGTGGCAGGTGACGATGACAAACCCGACGGAACTATTGAGGGGTGGTCAAAAGGGTGAGAAAGAGCCAAAGCATCTGTGGTTGTATACGGTTTTGGGAATATTGATTCTTGGCGGTGGATATTATGAAGCATTGACAGCGAAGATAGATTCTTTTGTTTTTATCAAATTCTTTTTTGCAGTTTTGCTTGTAGTAGTCGGAAGCTATTTTCTGTTTACGTCCGGTAGTATTGCATTGCTTCGCGGGTTGAAGAAGCGTAAGGATTATTATTACAGCAAGGCACATTTTGTGACGGTATCGGGAATGTTATATCGTATGAAACGCAACGCGTCCAGTTTGGTAAATATCTGTATTTTCAGCACCATGATTATGATTACGCTGATTTGTACGTTGACACTGACCATTAGTGGGGATGATATCATAGCGTTTGATTCACCTTATGACGGAGAATATGTATTCCATTATGGTGACATGGCTGAAATGGATGAATTTCATGATATGGCAGCACATGTTGCAAAGCAAAATAATGTGGAGATTACAGACGACATCGCGTATCACTATGGTGCATTTAATACCTTTGTAGAAGGGGATGTATTTGAACAGGATACCGGAGAGGGCATCCAAAATAACGAAATGCCGGTGCAGGTGGTGACGTTAGAGGAATATAATGCAATAGAAGGAAAACAGGAAACCCTAGAGCCGGATGAGATATTGTTCTTTTCAACAGCGGAAGACTATGAATATCCGCAGGTGGTAAGGGCCGGAAAGACCTATCAGATTAAGGAACAGTTATCAAGTTTTCGCATTGATACAAAGGAACCGCACACGTATTCTAACCGTCGCTATTACATGATAGTGGCAAATGAAGATGTCAGGACGGAACTGTGTGGGGACGGCAGGATGTATCGAGTTCTGCTAAATGTTGCGGAGTCTGACGGTGTTGCCGAAGATGTTGAAGCAGGTGTTGCTACCGATTTTGTGGCTGGAAAGGCAGGTTTTCTGCATGCACTTGACGGGTATGCAAGAAATTTGTCCACCTACAGTTACACGCAGAATGTTGTTGAGCGCAGTGGCATGATGGAGTCCATGAATGGCGGCTTGTTATTTATCGGCGTATTCTTCGGACTGATTTTCACAATCTTTCTTGTGCTGATTATGTATTATAAGCAGATTGCAGAGGGCATGGAGGACAGTGACAGCTTCCACATCATGCAGAATGTCGGTATGAGCAGAGAGGATGTCAGAGGAACAATCAAAAGTCAGATTTTGCTGGTGTTCGGGCTTCCGCTTGCAGCTGCGGTGCTGCATACATTTGTCGGGCTGCCGCTTACCATGAAGTTGCTGTATGCACTGAACATTTATAGTGTCAGTAATATCCTGATTTCAACAGGCGTAGTGATTGTGGTATTCATGCTGTTCTATGGAGTCAGCTATCTGACAACGGCAAGGACTTATTATAAGTTGGTGATTAAATAAGAATTGGGCATATACAGAAAAAGTATCTGTATATGCCCAAAGTTTCTGCTTTTGTAATGAAATAGGAAGGGATAATTTGAATTATGTAAACT
>DATESB010000105.1:0-2442 GCA_035271065.1 Lachnospiraceae bacterium
CCAGTGCACAGGCAGTAGGGGGAACCGGTGTAGATTATGCAAATGCTCAGCCGGGAGATATTATCTGTTATGCGGGACATGTTGGACTATATATCGGTGGCGGCAGAATTGTACATGCCAGCACACAGGCAACAGGAATTAAGGTTAGTAATGCGACCTATCGTTCAATACTGGCAGTGAGAAGATATTATTAATAATTATTATGAGAAGGGGACAGTGCAATGAAAAAGGGATTTGATAATGACAAATATGTAAAGATGCAGTCGGAGCATATTAAGGAGCGAATCGGAACTTTCGGAGACAAACTTTATCTGGAATTCGGAGGTAAGTTGTTTGATGATTTCCATGCATCGCGTGTGTTGCCGGGCTTTGAGCCTGACAGTAAGATGAAGATGTTGTTGCAGCTTGCTGATGATGCAGAGATTGTCATTGTAATCAGCGCTGCTGATATTGAGAAGAATAAAGTGCGCGGTGACCTTGGCATTACTTATGATGTGGATGTCATTCGTTTAATGGATGAATTCAGAGACAGAGGACTTTATGTAGGCAGCGTTGTGATTACGCATTATGCAGGACAGGCTGCTGCAGACCAGTTCAGAAAGAAATTAAAGAAAATGAAGATTAATGTATACCTTCATTATTCTATAGAAGGATATCCGGCAAATGTTCCGTTGATTGTCAGTGATGAAGGATACGGAAAGAATGAATATATTGAAACAACGCGTCCACTCGTGGTTGTTACAGCACCGGGACCGGGTAGCGGAAAAATGGCGACTTGTCTGTCACAGTTATATCATGATAACAAGAGGGGGATTAAGGCGGGTTATGCGAAGTATGAGACCTTCCCGATTTGGAATCTTCCTCTGAAGCATCCGATTAATTTGGCGTATGAAGCGGCAACTGCCGACTTGAATGATGTCAATATGATTGACCCGTTTCATTTGGAAGCATACGGAGTGACAACAGTTAACTATAACAGAGATATCGAAATATTCCCTGTTTTGAATGCAATATTTGACGGTATTTACGGACAGAATCCATACAAGTCACCAACAGATATGGGTGTTAACATGGCGGGGAACTGCATCATTGACGATGAAGCGTGCTGCCATGCATCTAAGATGGAAATCATTCGTCGTTATTATACAACACTTGAGAAACTGGCCAATGAGGATGCAGAAGAGAGTGAAGTTTTAAAGATTGAACTTCTGATGAATCAGGCAAAGATTACGACAGATGACAGACATGTGACGGTGACAGCGAAGGAAAGAGCCAATAAACTCGGTGTTCCGACAGCAGCAATCGAACTACAGGATGGACATATTATTACTTCCAAGACAACAGATTTGCTCGGCGCGTCAGCGGCATTATTGCTCAATGCGCTTAAATATTTGGGAAATGTAGACCATGATACACATTTAATTCCGGCAACTGCAATTGAGCCGATACAGGAATTGAAAGTTAAGTACCTGGGCGGAAGAAATCCCAGATTGCATACAGATGAGGTGTTGATTGCCTTGTCACTTTCCGCATTGACAGATGAGAATGCAAAGAAGGCGTTGGAACAACTTCCAAAACTGGCAGGTTGTCAGGTGCATACTTCGGTCATGCTTTCAGAGGTGGATATCAAAATATTTAAACGGCTGGGAGTTGATTTAACCAGTGAGCCGGTGAAAAAGCAGAAAAAAACCTATTAGAGAATAGAAAGAAGATATCAGTATGAACTCAAATTGTGACAGCTGCAATAATTTTATTTATGATGAAGAGTTTGAAGAGTATGTGTGTGAAGTAGATATGGATCAGGATGAGATGGGACATTTTCTGACCAACTCCTTTTTCCAATGTCCTTATTATCAGTTTAATGATGAATATAAGGTAGTCAGAAAACAAATGTAGGAATGGTTGACAACCACAAACTGTACTATTATAATAATACAGTGACACATGGTATAGGAATGCAGCGTGGAGGTATTTATTATGATACAGATTATTCATTTTACAAAACAGTATGGTGGTGGCAAAAAAGCGGTTGACGATTTAAATCTTACAATTGAGGCAGGCGACATCTATGGATTTATCGGACATAACGGCGCAGGTAAGTCTACAACTATCAGAGCAATTGCAGGTGTTCTTGACTTTGATGAGGGTGAGATTCTGATTGACGGACATTCTATCAAAGAGGAACCTGTGGCGTGTAAGCAGATTATGGCATATATTCCGGACAACCCGGATTTGTATGATCACTTAACCGGTATTCAGTATCTGAATTTTGTCGGCGATATGTTTTCAGTAGAAAAGAAAAAACGAGAAGAGCGTATTAAGCGATATGGCGACTTGTTTGGTATTACAAATGTATTCGGCGATTTGATTTCTTCTTATTCGCATGGAATGAAACAGAAACTGGCCATTATATCGGCATTGATTCATAAGCCTAAGGTATTG
>DATESB010000106.1:0-10989 GCA_035271065.1 Lachnospiraceae bacterium
CGATTTAATGATTTCATTCTGTGAACCGCTCTTCAGTGCACGTCTGACATAATAAAACTCATCGAGTAGGGTGACTACACCTTTTGGCCAAGTAACATTGCTATTTTGATACGTGTAGCTCACGTTGCATTTATCAATAAAATCAACACCCTTTTCGTTCGCCAATGCAAGATGTTCTTTCGTAATCAGACTCTTCTTATAAGTCGTTCCAAAATTCGTATCTGCCTCAAATCCCGCCAACGTTTCTGCTTCTTCTTTTCGTGGCATATCAATCAAGCGATGTAATATCATCAGCGTTTCACGTCTTGCCTGCAAACATTCTTCTGCCAGTTCCGGCTTGCTGTCACGGAATGCAAATAGTGCCTGTTGAAAATCAAATACTCCCTCAAAACAAATTCGTGTGAGAATATCGTTATTGACACCGGCATCTTGCACCGGAAAAATCCTGTCACCTTGTCTTGCATATCCGATGGTGCTGCCCTCCGGCACGGAAATCAATTTTTCAAGCACATCTGTTGTTCTGTGAATGGTCGGAATTAAATCTGTATTCTCTGCAAAACTACCAAACATTCCTTCAAAGTTATATCCGTTGTATATCTTATCTCCGGTTATTCCGATTGCCAGGAAATGTTTCATTTTATGCGGAATCTGTTCTATCAACAGACACTGCTCCAACCACATCTGGATTCTGCCGAAAAAGCCGATATCTATCGTTGCCACATTCTCTAAATCCCCGATTTCCTGCTGTATGTAGGCAACTAACTTTTTCCGTTCTTCGGCTACATATTTTTCTATTTGAGCAACATTGTTTTCTTCTAAGAATTTTGAAATGATATACTCTTTCAAAGTTGTATTCTGATATGGCATCTGGTGAGTCTGTTTATATCTGATGTCCAGATATTCATCAATTTCTGTAAAATCTGTCTCGTTTAACCCCATCAATGTAATGGATTCACGAATGGTCAGATTTCTGGCGCCAATCATATTCTCTATTTCTTCACGGTTAATTTTGGTAATAGAAGGGACATACGTCACCTTGCGTGATATATAGATTGGATGAACAAGCATGGTCTGTTTTGCATATGCAGCTTCGCGTGTAAGTAATTCACCCAAAAGATAGCCTTCACGCATCAATGGATAAATTCTTTTGATACCGAGTTTTTCCATGCGTTTACCTACCCACATTGCATAGAGTGATAAAACAGGACCAATTACTGCACTTCCCAGTTCATATGCCACTCTTTCCTGTCCCTCGTATTCACATTGTGCCATACTCATTTTGCGTAGAGACAATATACGTGGTTGCGGAACGTTATGGCGAAGTTTTTCATAATCAAAGATACTGTACAGGCGCTCAGGAATTGCATCATAATGAAATGCCTGCATTCCTTTCAGGCGCGGTTGTTCATAATCTGAATTTTTGTTATCGCCTATGTGGAGCATCTGAGACGGCTCTATTTCCGAATATTTGTCGAATAATACCTCAAATAATGCTCCGTTTTGTTTATTGCACTTATATTCGTTTGATACGATGATATCATCAAAGAAGGATGGTTCGATTCCATTGAATTGGAGTATTTCTTTGATTTCTTCGGAGGACAGATACATATCTGATACCAATACAAAGCGCGTTTCATTTCGCTCTGCATTCTGCTCTCTTGATGCTTTCAGCCAATTCCATAACGCAAAATTCGGATAGCAATACTTTTTCTCATATTCCAATTCCAGTTCTCTTAATTGCTCAATATCTGTTGCAATATAGTCAGGAAACTGAGCAAATATATCCTTCAGTGTTACCTCTCTGTTGACAGCATCTGTGCGTGATCTGCGTTCCATCTCCACACGAAGTTTCATATACTCTGCCGGGTACATACTGATTCTTGCAATTCCCCTTGCTTCAGCCTCTTGCCAGACAATCTCAAATAAATCAACCGGTTTTGCAACCGCTCGAAGTAATAATGTATCGAATATGTCTATACTAATCAATTTGTACCGTTCTATATTCGGCAATTTCATGAGTAACTTCTCGCTTTCATTTGTATGCCTATTTCAGCCATTCATCCTTCTTCGTTGCCAGTAATGCCTTGAATATCTCTATGTCATCAGTTGTTGTCAGTTTGATATTCTTCTCTGACCCTGTTGAGAAGTATATCTGCTCATCCAACTCAATCATCAGTGTAACAGTTGCTGTAGAGTTCGTAATTCCTCTTCGTGCTGCTTCTTCATGTGCCCATACCAGTTTGCTGAGTGGAAATCCTTGTGGTGTCTGCGTTCTCATCAGTTTATCTCTATCCATCAGCGCACCCGACTGAACCTTATCCTCTGTCACGACCATCGCTTCTGCGCAGGGAATGACTGTAACTCCGGAACCGTTTAGGATCGTCTTGCTGATACAGTCAGATATGATTTCCTGTGATACCATTGGTCTGATTGCATCATGTATTAGGACAATGGCGTCCTCTGGAGCATCCTCTTTGATGGCCCAGATTCCGTTTTTAATGGATTCCTGTCCGTTTGTTCCTCCGGGTGCAATCCATCGCAGTTTGCTGATTCCGAATTGTGCTGCGTATGCTCTTAATATCTCTTCCCATCCATTGACACAAACGACACAGATTGCATCAATGTTCGGATGTTTTTGAAACGCTTCCAATGTATATACGATAACCGGTCGGTCATTTACATTCAGAAACTGCTTCGGAATATCCTGATTCATTCTTTGACCGCTTCCGCCTGCTATCAACATGCCTATATTCATGACACCACCTCTTTCTTTCGTTCGTTCTATCTCATCCGTTTGAAGTTGCTCGTAGCCGTTTCAGGCTTTCTGTCACGCCGTCCTTCAACGAATACTCTGCACTCCAGCCCAACTGCTCCAACTTGTCCGATGCCAACACTGCACGTGTCACCTTAGAGTAACCTCTGGCTTCCACATCGTCCGGTAGTTCAAATTTCAGATCTACTCCTGCACAATCTGCAATTGTCTGTGCAAATTCCTTTACCGATACATTGGAATTGTGATTTGCAATATTATATGCCTCTCCTGCGGTTCCCTTTGCAAGTACCGTTAATATTGCCGAAACTGTATCTTCTACATAGCAGTACGACCGTATCTGGCTGCCTGTACTTTTCATAATAATGTCTTCGCCTGCTGCCGCACGTCTGAAAAACTGTGCATCGGCACGGCTGTTATCCTGTGTGATTTCTGCTCCGTAGATATATCCCGGGCGTACCACATTCATTGTAATTCCGTACTGGCTTGCATATGATGCGCAAAGAGCCTCTGCTGCGCGTTTGCTTTCCGGATAGCAGGCACGTGGATTCATACTGTCGATTTTGCCCCACGAATCCTCGGTGAAACCTTTTTCATAGATTGGATTCTCGCCGTATATCTCTGAACTGGAAAGGTAGAGAAACTTCTCTGTTCCGTATTTACAAGCATGTTCTAACAGTTGCATCGTTCCCAACACATTTGCCTTCATTGTTCCGACAGGATCTTTGGAAAATGCCAATGGATGAGCATTTCCGGCTGCATGTATGATATAATCCATTTTCAAATTCATCTGCAACGGTTCACATACATCCTGCTCAATGATATGAAACCAATTCTGCTCTAAATAGTTCTCGAATCGTTTTTCTGCTTTTTCACGATTTCTAACCAACGCATATAATTCAATCCCTGCATTTTCGTCTGGATTCATATATGCTAATCTATCTACTAATACAGAGGCAATCAGCCCATTTGCTCCGGTTATTAATATACTTTTATGAAACAGTTCTTGGTATTTCATTTCGTACCTCCCGGAAACTGTTTGCGGTGTAATTTATCTATCTCATTATACATCTTTTTACTGTAACTTCCAAGCACATCACTGAACATACGTGACCTTGAAACCATGCGTTGTTCGAAACAACTGTCATGTTCCAGCGTCTGTGGAATCAACTCCATCAGTTCCTGCATGGTGTATGCTTTCTGCTCAGGCATATATTCGTCAAACGGGATATAGGAATCACGTGTGTCCGAACAATAAGCTGCATAGTCAAAATGAAAAGCCACGACCGGACGCTCTAAAAGCATATAATCTGTGTATACGGATGAATAATCGGCAATCAGCATATCAATCTCTCGAAGGAATGTGTAAATGTCTATATCTGAGTGTGCGCTGATGATGTTGGAATAGTGAATGGATTCTGCCTCTGTCCGAATGCTTGATTTGGAATGGGGTTTCAAAATCAATATATACTTATGCTGTTCCAAATAGTCGTTAAATACTGCCAAATCCATCACATCAAAAAACTGCCTCTCAGATGCGCGAAACGTCGGCATGTATGCCAAGATTGTATATCCGTCTTTATGATATTGCGCAATTTGGTTGCGTAGCAATTCTTCTTGATTGGTGTAGATATCTTTGATGGAATACTCCGAGTTTGTGACAAGCGTGTCATTTCTTGGCTGTCCGTTGACTAAAATGTGCGCCCTTGTTGTCTGAAATGCAGATACATAGATATCTGCCATTGCATCTGAGGTTGCCAATGTGTAATGCGATGGTTTTTCATCGGAAAGACGTCTTGGAAATGTCTTGAAGCGTTCCCAAATATTCTTTGGGTGTCTCACCTTGTCAAATAAATTGTCATGATTGGTTTTCTTATTTCCGGAACCGTGCCATAGATTCACTTTAATTGCACGACCTGAAAGCCAGAAAGAAATGTCCTTTGAATAGTTGTCAAACACATAAACTCCGGCACGTAGGCAATACCAGATACCTTTTAAGGAATGATGATAGTACACTTCATATCCTTCTTTTTGAAGCAATTCTACAATCTCCGGTTTATGCGTAATCCAAATGGCTCTTGTGTACTCTGATTGGTTTTGAACGGTGTATAAGTAGAGATATTTGGGGTTTTCCGCAAATCGTTTTCCAAACGCACTTCCGAACAACCAAATCTTTTGGCTGCGTTGCATCAAAAAAGAGAGACCGTATATTGGCAGTAACAGTAGTTGTGACCAATATTTGATTCCCTCTTTGATTCGTTTTCCACTCATATTCGATTCCCGCCCGATTCCATTCGATTTCGTAAATCATGTTGTGCCTAATTGATACTTGTAATTTAACGTTTTGGTATAGTATACCATTATGATAAATATCGGCACAAGTTACCGAATCCCTTAGACGAAATATTCGATTATTTCTAGCAGTTATTTCTAGTTATTTTCCGGTTTCCGGCAAATAGATGTCTTTCAAAAGTTCTAGCCCTCGCTCTTTGTCAAACGGAAGGCCTATTTGCTCTAATGGCAACTCGTTCTCCGGCAATTCGCCTATTTTTTCTATGTATTGTTCTATACTTTTTTTGACCATTCCCGAAGATGTTATTTTCGTTCCTGCAATGACTACCTGTAGCAGTCGAAAGACATCATACTTATGCTTTTTTAAATCTTTCTCATTGACATGCTCGAAAGGATTCTATTCCTTGTACCATTTTCCACGCTCCATCAATTCTTCTATGCACAGTTCAATTCTTTCATCTTTCACCTCATCAAAAGAGCAAATGAGCGATATCGGATCAACCACATTGTCTTTCGAAAACAGTTCCGGATTATACTTCCATAATTGAAGTTTTACATAATCCCTCCTATTTTCCCATCTTACATCAATTTCTTCCACACTGTCCAATAAAGTACTTTCATGGGAGATCGCCTTTTCCATGATTTCAGGTGGATTCAATATTGTGCGCTTGCTCAAAGCGCTTTCACCGGCATCCGGAAAGAAAATCGATTTTTTATCTTCTCTTATAAAAATACTTCTTTGTATTGGATTTATCAAATACGGTTTTGCACGTTCAAAAAAATCTTCTGTTTCCATATTCCTGAACACATAGATTTCTTTTCCTTTTTTTTCTTCTTCAATCAACCCCATTTCTCTTAATTGTGCTGTTGCTCTGGTAATAGTCGTTCTTGTTACATTTATGTGTTCCGCAATGTCGCTTTTTAGAAAAGGCTTGTTTCTATCTGAATATAGCAAATATAAAAAAACCATCTGTGTGGCAGGCATCATTTTTTCTCTTTTTTCTAACGATTTCTTCCTGAAATCATCACGTAAAATAATTCCCAAAAAAGGAAGATATACTTGTCCCGGAATAGATATAAACGGTATAGAATGACTTATGAGCGAGTTTCTCTGTTGTCTTGTAGTCACTTCTATGCAGTAAGCTACATTCATGTCCATTGAGTCTGCATATTGATAAAGTTGCTTTTTCAATGTAGTCACATGAATGTTATCCTCAGATAATACTTCCACCAGACCAAACGAAACATAGGGTGTCGTTATTTTGTAAATTCTTCTACATGTCATAAAAATTGGCAATGCTAGTTTCTGTTTATATTCTTCAATTAGTAAACCTTCGCCCAAATAATCCTTTAGTACATCAAACACATAATCACATCCTTAATAACATCATTTTCACTATAATAACATATCAAATGTTATTATGCAACTTTTTATGTTATTATGAGCTTATATATATAAAGAGCCCTTGAGCAAAATTGAACTCTTTTCAAATATATTATATCACAAAAACAATATTATTAAACTTTCAGTACAAAACAGTACAAAAACTGTATGTTTTCTCATAGACACAAAATCACCCCTATGTTACAATGACATCACCAAGACAATCTAAGACAAGGAGGGTTAAAATGACTGATAGCGAGAAAATGGATTTACTGCTTGAAAAGTTCACCGGTATGGATGACAAAGTTACAAGCATTGATGCCAGAGTTACAAGTATCGATAACAGAGTTACAAACATTGATACCAGAGTTGCAGGCATCGAAAAGGATACCCGAGATATTAAGCTCATCATTGAAAATGAGATTCGTGTCAATATCCAAAGAGTCGCTGAAGGACACCTTGACCTTTCAAGAAACCTGCATGATGCAATGAAACCCAGCAATGAAATAGAGATGTTGGCCATCAAAGTAAGAATGCTGGAGTCTGATATGCGAGAAGTAAAACATAAAATATCATAAGACAATCATATGACAATATAAAATGGCTCTCACCCGCATAAGGGAAAGAGCCATTTTTCTTTACTGCTGTTATCCAGAATCGAACTGGAGACCTCCGCACTACCAATGCGGCGCACTACCGACTGTGCTATAACAGCTCGGAACATTGATTCATTTCTGATTCATGTTACCGAAGGTCATTTTATCATATAGAATATAGGATTGTCTACTACTTTTTCACGTAAATAACCTTCTTGATTTTACCTTTGATTCGTTGCAATGCATTATCCGTTGATTTCTCGTCTTTTCCGAGGACTTTTGCGATTTGCACGTAACTCATTCCGGTGATATAGAGGTCCAGAACCTGCTTCTCAAATGGGCTTAATGTATTGTCTATTTTTTGCTCTAGGGCATTTACATTTTCTTTGTCGAAGAATAATTCCTCAGGGCTTCTGTCTACTGCGGACTGTAACGCATCCACCAACGGTGCTTCTGCATCCTCGTTATCCGAAATACTGCTATAGAGCGAAACATACGAATTAAGTGGTGTATGCTTTTGGCGGTCTGCAGCCTGCACAGCGGTATACATCTGCCTGGAAATGCATAGGTCTGCAAAGGTATAGAAACTGGCATCACGTCCGCTGTCGTAATCTCTGATTGCTTTGAACAAGCCAATCATACCTTCCTGAATCAAATCCTCATTATCGGCACCGAGAATAAACATTGCTTTTGCTTTGCTTCTGACTAAATTCTTATATTTGTCCATGATAAAATCTGTAATGGGGGCTTCTCCATCACGTAATCTTACAATCAATTCTTCATCTGATATTTGTGCGTAACCGTTCTTTCTTTCCATGACGTTTCCTCTACTGCATCCGCTGTCTCACAATTTCATATGCCAGCACACCTGCTGCCACTGATGCGTTCAATGAATCAATATCACCCTTCATCGGTATACTTGCCACGTAATCACATTTTTCTTTAATCAATCGTCCGACTCCTGCGCCTTCATTTCCGATTACAAGCCCTATCGCTCCTGTCAAGTTTGTACGATACATCAACTCACCGTCCATATCGGCACACACAAACCAAAGTCCGCGCTTTTTCAAGTCTTCCATTGTTTTGGCCAAGTTGGTCACTTTTGCTACCGGTGTATAATTAAGTGCTCCGGCTGATGTTCTTGCAACAACCGCCGTTAACCCAACTGCCCTGTTCTTCGGAATAATCACTCCATGTGCGCCTGCAAGATTTGCAGTTCTGATGATTGCGCCGAGATTATGTGGGTCTTCGATATTATCCAATAAGAAAATAAAAGGTGCCTCGTCTTTTTCTTCTGCATGTTTCAGAATGTCTTCTACCTCAGCATACTCATACGCTGCCGCCTGTGCAATGACCCCCTGATGATGTCCTGTCTCGCTCATCTGGTCAAGACGTTCCTTTGCCACATATTTGATTATGACATCCTGCTTCTTGGCTTCTCTCTTAATGGTCACAATCGGACCGTCCTGACATCCATCTAATATATACAATTTGTCGATTGTCTTTCCGGAACGAAATGCCTCAATGACTGCGTTACGTCCTTCTATTGTAAATTCTTCGTATGCCATAAACTTCTCTCTTTCTATGTTATGTTAATCAACCACTTATCTATAATCATCTAAATTTATCCATACTATCTAGCAATTCACTTATTTGTTTCTGCATTATGTAAACCAGTTTTCACTAAATCAACCACACGCTCGCTCTGTCCCTTCAGATACAAATATCCAAACACAGCCTCTAGTCCGGTTGCCTTGCGATAGTCTGCCACGGATGCATTCTTCGCAGTTGTATAGGACTTTGCATTTCTTCCACGCTTGTAGATTGCCTGCTCTTCTTCCGTCATATAGTCTTGTAAGAAATCAGCCATCTGTGCCTGCGTCTGTGCCTTTACCAGCGCGCTTGCCTGCTGATGCAGTTTATTTGCTGCGCAATTGGCGCGTTCCACCACGATTGTCTTAATGACTAAATCGTAGATACTGTCGCCAATGTATGCAAGAGTAAGGGGCGAATATGCATTGATATCCGCCTCTTTTAACTCAAATTGCTTCTTAATATAGGTCAGTAATTGTTCCTGTTCCATTTACTACTCCCTGCGCAGTATTTGCGTCTATGCTTTCTTCCACTTCACGCCTTCGCGTGTATCTTCCAACACAATACCTTGTGCAAGTAATTCATCCCTGATTGCATCTGCCTTTGCAAAATCTTTCGCTTTCTTGGCTTCTGCACGCTCTGCTATCTTACCTTCAACAAATGTAGCCAATTCCGCATCTTCTTCTGTCTTCTCTGCCTCTGCGAATGGTTTACATAAATTAAGTGAAAGTACCTGATCAAAATCTTCTATCAACGCACGCTTTGTTGCGTCGTTTGTATCTTCTTTTAATACATCATAAAGCATGGTAATCGCCATGGCAGTATTCAAATCGTTGCCGATTGTTTCTGCAAAACGTGCCTTATATGCATCAAATATGCTCTGATCCACAGTACCGTCTGCCGAAAGTGTACTTGTCTTTGTTCGCAATTTCTGATAAGTTGCTGCCACACTATCCAGTTGTTCAAATGAAAACTCCAGTGGTTTGCGATAATGAGACTGCAGACAGAACATCCTGTACGCAAGCGGGTCGTAGCCCTTCTCCTCAAGTAAACTAACAGTCAAGAAAGCACCCTTTGACTTGCTCATTTTCCCGGATTTATCATTCAAATGATGTACATGGAACCAATAATTACACCACTTGTGTCCAACATAAGATTCACTCTGTGCCACCTCGTTTGTATGATGCGGGAAAATGTTATCCACGCCTCCGCAATGGATATCCATGCGCTCACCAAGATGTTTCATACTGATTGCAGAACATTCAATATGCCAGCCGGGATAACCAACGCCCCACGGACTCTCCCATTTTAATGCCTGATCCTCAAACTTTGATTGTGTGAACCACAAAACAAAATCATTTTTATTTCTCTTATTTGTATCTTCCTGCACATCATCACGCACGCCGATTAACAATTCATCCTCGCTCTGATTGCCGAATACATAATAGGAATTCAGCTTTGATGTGTCAAAATACACATTGTCTCCTGCCACATATGCATAGCCTTTTTCCAGCAACGTCTCTATCATATGAATAAACTCGGCAATACAATTCGTTGCAGGCTCCACTACATCCGGAGTCTTGATATTCAACTTTGCGCAATCTGAGAAAAATGCATCTGTATAGAACTTTGCAATTTCCATCACGGACTTATGCTCGCGCTTTGCTCCGGCAAGCATCTTATCCTCTCCGCTGTCTGCATCGGATGCCAAATGTCCCACGTCTGTAATATTCATAACGCGTTTCACGTCGTATCCAAGATAACGGAATGTCTTCTCCAGAACATCTTCCATTAAATAACTGCGCAGGTTTCCGATATGTGCAAAATGATAAACTGTTGGCCCGCATGTATACATGCCAACCTTGCCGTCCTCATTTGGGACAAAATCCTCTTTTTGTTTGGTGAGTGTGTTGTATAACTTCATGAATGTAATTTCCTTTCGTTGTCTTCGCTGACTGCTTTATTTCATCAGATCATCTCTTCTAAAATGATTGTTTTTCGCTTATTGCTTCTCTATTCTTTACTTCTCCGCCTTTTCTAACTGCTTTACTGCCTTCTCCAAATCCAACAGCCTGTTGGTGAGCGCTGTATTAGCCTGCTGCAATACAGAGATATCTTCCTGTACGGGATCCGGTAGGTCGATTTGGTTCATGTCTTCGCGTGGCAATAACACATTTTCGCGTTTCACGACACGTCCCGGCACACCGACTACCGTGGAATTGGGCGGTACTTCTTCAAGCACGACGGAGCCTGCTCCTATTTTAGAATTAGCACCAATGGTAAATGAACCGAGTACTTTTGCACCTGCACTAATCATAACATTATCTTCTATCGTTGGGTGACGCTTGCCGGTT
>DATESB010000107.1:0-3060 GCA_035271065.1 Lachnospiraceae bacterium
CCGCCGCAACAACAATTGCAGGTACATCCTTGGGTGTCTTGTAGACCAGACTTTCAAAAGATTTGCTTTTCAGAAAGCACTTCATATTTGCAAAGGTATTTTCATAATAAATCTTTCCGAATCTTCCGATTACATTCTGCGTCGAATTAATGGAAGAAAGCGCAATTTGCAACGTTTCCATATACTCCATGAATTGCACTGTAAATAACCTGTTATAGTTCAGATATGCCTTATAGATAAAACTGTCAATATCTGTGTAATCAAACAATTCATATAGATATTCCTGAGGCGTTTTCACCATTGCATCATCTAACAGCAAAACAAACTGCTCGTTTTGTATTAAATCACTAATATCAAATTCTTCGATTACTTTTTGCAAAATACAAGCCTTGGGCTCATATACAATCACCGTCACATCACTTGGGATCTCACTTAACAACTTACGAACATACATGCCGTTACCCAAACCAAACATAATAATTTTGGCCCTATAATATATCCTGGGTAAGTTCTGAAACCACAATTCCATCAGTGACTCGGTATCATATAATGTGTCCAACTGATAAGTTTCGTCATCCTTTATAGCGTAAAGCACTTTCTTACCATATGCATCATCTATCCCTACTTCTATATCTTCCGCTTTGGCTTGAACGATTACATCTACCATATCCGGATATCGTTTACGGAATGCTTCTATATTTTTAGATAAAAATCCCTCTATTTTACTCATGCTTTATCTGTCTCCATGCCTTGAATCATATTTTGAAATAGAATCAAATTTTCTTTTGTCTCAAAATTCAGTATATCTACAAATTGAAATTGATCTTTTTGCTGCAATCCCATCATCAATCGCTCCAACTGCGAACTCCAATATTGTGCATCAGCAGACACCTCTTTAAATTCCGGACAGCTGTATGTTCCAATGATTTTAGGAAATGTCACCATCATTTTTTCTGTAAACAAAGCTATATTTGCATCATATTCCTCATAATCATTCTCAATAATTCCAATCGTCAATTTCTTGAGAACCTCTATTATTTCTCCCACCTCTTGATACAACTGCGTCATACTAACCCTCCATATTACACCAATGTCTACAAACTATATGCATTATTTTACACCATTTTGCACCTTTCAACAAGGAGAACAAGTGTAACTTCTTCATATATATGAACGAAAAAGGGAGTGGTTTTCCACTCCCTTCCTACTTATGTAATTACTGTTGTAATTACTGAAGTAATGACAGAACTCCCTGTGTTGCCGTATTAGCCTGTGCTAACATTGACTGTCCAGCCTGAGCAAGGATGTTATTCTTGCTGTACTCAACCATCGTTGCTGCCATATCAGTATCACGAATCTGTGATTCTGCTGCTGTTGTGTTCTCAACAATGTTATCCAAGTTGGCAATTGTGTGCTCAAGTCTGTTCTGAACTGCACCAAGTGCGGAACGGATATCAGAAATCTTTGCAATTGCTGATGTGATTGCTGAGATTGCACTACGTGCGCCCTTTAATGTGCTGAGGCTAATGTCCTTAATCTTCAGACTTGCATCACCCAACTTGCTTGTTGCAATGTTGTCAATCTGAATCTGGATTCTCTGTGTGCTGACATTTGCTGCACCAACCTGTACAGTGATGTTTGCTTTTGCTGAGAATGTTCCGTTCAGAAGTGACAATGTGTTGAACTGTGTTGACTCTTTTACTCTGTCAATTTCAGAAATCAACGCTGCTACTTCTTTCTGGATAGCTGTTCTGTCTGCTGAGGTGTTTGTTCCGTTTGCTGACTTAACTGCTAACTCATTCATTCTTTGAAGCATTGCGTGAACTTCTGATAACGCACCTTCTGCTGTCTGTACACAAGACACACCGTCCTGAGCATTGTTTGAAGCCTGTGTCAAACCTCTGATCTGGCTTCTCATCTTCTCACTAATTGTGAGGCCTGCTGCATCATCTGCTGCACGGTTAATCTTGTAACCAGATGATAACTTCTCAGTTGTCTTAGCCTGTGCTGATGTTGTAACACCAAGTTGTCTGTTTGAGTTCATGGCTGTCATATTGTGTTGTACTACCATAATTCATTCCTCCTTGAAATGGGTCGCGGCTTCCTTGCCGCCTTTGTTGTAGTGTAACTTTGGTTCTTTGACTTTAATTCTTTTAGGTCGTACGCTCCTTTAAGAATCGCAGTCGGGGCAAGTAAGTTTCTTTACTTGTATAATATATCGGCACAAATTTTAAAAACTTTATACCGAATACTATCTTATATCACTTTTTTATTACTTTTTTTTATCCATAAACTGTGGGTCTACATAATTGACACGGCTCATTGATTTATAATAATCTGTAGCTGCCTTCACACTGGTTCGTGATGCTTTAATATCCTTTTTCACAACAGCAAGGCTTTTCTCAATAATCCGTCTGTTGCGTTCCTCGTCAGCCTGGATACGTACACTCTTATCCGTAATCAGAGTAATCAGTTCCTGCATCTCTTTGATATCATCACTATATTGTTCCTTGTGTTCCAAAAGATTAGCCTTAATACGCTTATAAATCTTTTCAAATCCCTCGTCCAACTGTACAAGTTCATCAATCAACGCTTGCTTTTCGGAAACATTAATATCAAATGCTTCCCAATCAATCTCTGACTCGCGTATAATATCTGCCTGTTCCTCGCATTTATCAATCAAGCCATCTAAAACAAGCACTTTCTTACGCAAACTCTTCAACATCACTTCAATATAATTATTTTGTTCCGGCATATAGACTCCCTATATGAAGTTTCTACGCATGACTTCTGCGCATAACTTCCTTCCATGTATCTCTCATTGTTCGAAGATGTTTCAATACCTCTTCCAGAATATCTTTATCTTTCTTCATATTGGCCTGAATCAACCTCTTAATAAGATAACTATACACTGTATCGAAGTCTTTCGCAACAGGATAATCAAAATTCAAAGTCATTCTGAACTCTTCAATAATCCTCTGCGTCTTCATGATATTGATATGCGCTTTTTCAGTTTCTTTATGCTCAATTGCCAGAATTGCAATGTTCGTAAACTTAATT
>DATESB010000108.1:0-2026 GCA_035271065.1 Lachnospiraceae bacterium
CCATATTCTTTCTGACGTAAGATACACAGAATGCCTTGCGGGGTCATGGTATCCGACGCTTTCTTAAACACACTGTCTTCCACAACTTCGTACGCATATTGTTCAATCCGCTCTCGATATTCTGTTTTCCCATAAAAGGATTCCGATACAAACACCTGCACAATGTCCTCAGAAGGAGCCTCAAGAAACATCTTAACACCTTCTATCAGATAGACACCTTGTTCTGTTCTTGCCTTGCTACTTGTATTTAATTGTACAATGTTCTTAATCTGCGCATTTGCATGACTCGTTATCATCGTTTTCTCCATCACTTTATAAAAAAATGAAATCCCCCGCTCACTATTGCAGAAAACAGGGGATTTTCAAACCTAAATCGATAACATTCTGCTGACTTCATACTGGTAGGCCGGAATGTCCTTCTCCATTGCCAGTGCTTCGTCAATATCAAAATCAACGTATTCTCCATGCAGATAGCCAACCACACGATTGGATTTACCCTGGCAGAGCAAATCTGCCGCATAGGCGCCCATCATGGATGCATAAAACCGGTCTTTACAGGTTGGACTTCCGCCACGTTGCATGTAACCCAAGATTGTGGCTCTAGTCTCTACTCCTGTTGCAGCCTCAATTCTTCTTGCCATGGAAGTTGAGTGTCCGATGCCCTCTGCATTAATAATGATATGATGTGTTTTCCCTTTTTTTCTGTTACTGATGATATTATTGATAATATCCTGTTCATTGAACTCATATTTTTCCGGAAGCAAGATATCCTCTGCGCCGTTTGCAACACCGCACCACAACGCAATATAGCCCGCATTTCTTCCCATAACTTCAATAATAGAACAACGCTCATGAGAAGAGGAGGTATCTCTTACCTTATCAATTGCCTGCATTGCGGTATTAACAGCAGTGTCAAATCCGATGGTGTAATCTGTACATGCAATATCCAAATCAATTGTCCCCGGAATACCGATTGTATTGATTCCGTTGGCTGCAAGTGTCTGTGCACCACGATAGGAACCGTCTCCACCTATGACAACAAGTCCGTCAATGCCATGTTTCTTACAGATTTCAGCACCTTTTTTCTGACCTTCCTCTGTCTTGAATTCCTCGCATCTTGCCGTGCGGAGTATTGTTCCTCCACGCTGTATAATATCTGAAACATCTCTCGGAGACATGTCTGTAATTTCTTCATTTAACAGTCCCTGATAGCCCTTTTTAATCCCTTTTACTTTCTTCCCGTTAGCGATTGCCTTACGTACCACTGCTCTGATAGCAGCATTCATGCCCGGTGCGTCACCACCGCTCGTCAATACACCAATTGTATTCACTTCTTTTGCCATATAGCGCGACCTCCTGATCTGCTTCCGCCTGTTTAGGCTCTAATAAGTTATTTTACCTTGTTTTGCCTCTGTTTTCAAGAGATTTACACAACCTTTATGTTTCCGTCTCCAAATATGTCACTCAATTTACTGACCAAGCCCTCATCTGCATGCACGCTGCGACTTCTGGGCAGGTTCTTGATTTCCTTTGTTTCTTCTATATAAATGACAACCGTATCATTGCCGTCAGAACCTTCCGTTGCGGATAGTAGCTCCTGCTCTCTCAATACATATTCTTCTTTTGTCTTAAACTTTACCCACAATTTCTTCGGTATATTCTCAAACGGAGTAATTCTCTCACAGATTAACTTTGCATCCTTTTCTTCTTCCGCAGAGACACGTCCCTGAATAAATACCTTACTGTCCTCAATCAACCACTTGGCATTCTTTTCATAATCGTTGGGCCAGATAATCACTTCAACCTTACCCGTCAAATCTTCCAGCACAATAAATGCCATGTTTTTACCCGTTTTGGTATACTTAATGGTCTTTTCTTCAATCACACCGCCAACAGTTACTTTTGCCTGATCTTCCGCCTTTGCCACACCGGTTTCCTCATCAAGTGTAAAATCCGCTGCATACGCTGAAATATGCTTTCTCCACATTGCTTCGTCTGCTTCCAGCGGATGTCCGCTGACATAGAT
>DATESB010000109.1:0-2888 GCA_035271065.1 Lachnospiraceae bacterium
ACGGGTGTGACCTACCGCAAGATTGCTCTTTGGCATTTTCTCCATGACTTCTTTGGTGAATACTTCATTGACCAATCCGACATTTTTGTGATACAGAATCGCGTGCCCCTGCGTTACGGCAATCCCGGCACCTTCCTGTCCACGGTGCTGCATGGCAAGCAATCCGTTATAGGTGATTCCTGCTGCCTCGTCCAGATTGGTGCTGACACCAAATACGGCACATTCTTCATGAAGTTTATCAGGGTTCCTAGATGGTTTGTTATACATCTTCTTATCCTTCCAATAAAAAAGGTCTGCATCAAAGAGTATTTGTCATACCCTTGACCAGACACCGTTGTCTTCATCAATATATTGTTGTGGCGAGATTTCATTACTGCCTTGTTTATTCTATATTTATGCGAAACAAAAGTCAATACCCATTTGGGAAAACTTTTTTGAAAAAGGGTATTGACAAGTCTTTTTTTAGGGGTTACAATGCATTCATGAAAAGCGAAGGCGCTATGGGCGAAGACTCACAGCGCCTTTTCTATATATTCAGCAATACAGTAGAGGAGATGAAAATTATGAAGAGTAATGTACCTGAGATTTTTGGCAGTATGGTTTTCAATGATGCAATCATGCGCGAGAAACTACCGAAGGATATATACAAGTCACTCCGCAAGACCATTGAGGACGGCAAAGATTTGGATCTGGCAGTTGCAAGTGTTGTTGCGATTGCAATGAAGGATTGGGCGATTGAACTGGGTGCCACACACTATACACATTGGTTCCAGCCAATGACAGGCATCACAGCCGAGAAACATGACAGCTTTATTTCCCCGCAGAATGACGGTCGCATCATCATGGAATTTTCGGGTAAGGAATTGATTAAGGGCGAACCGGATGCTTCCAGTTTCCCATCAGGCGGACTTCGTTCTACCTTTGAGGCAAGAGGATATACAGCATGGGATCCTACCTCATATGCATTTGTAAAGGACGGCGTGCTCTGTATTCCGACAGCATTCTGCTCCTACGGTGGTGAAGCATTAGATAAGAAGACACCGCTGTTGCATTCTATGGAGGCAATCAGTGAGCAGGCAATCCGTGTTCTCAGATTATTTGGTAATACAGATGCAAAGCATGTCAATACAACCGTTGGACCGGAGCAGGAATATTTCCTGATTGACAGAAAGCTGTATGAGCAGAGAAAAGATTTGATTTATTGTGGACGTACCCTCTTTGGAGCAATGGCTCCCAAGGGACAGGAATTGGATGACCATTACTTTGGAGCAATTAAGCCTCGTATCAGTGCATTTATGAAGGAACTTAATGACGAGCTTTGGAAACTTGGTATCCTTGCAAAGACAGAACATAATGAAGTTTCACCTGCTCAGCATGAGTTGGCTCCGATATTTACAACGACTAACATTGCAACAGACCACAATCAGTTGACGATGGAAATCATGAAAAATGTAGCTGCACGTCACGGTCTTGTATGTTTATTGCATGAGAAACCGTTCGACGGCGTCAACGGAAGTGGTAAGCACAATAACTGGTCTATTTGCACCGATACAGGCATTAACCTCTTGGAGCCGGGCAAATCGCCTCATGAGAATGCGCAGTTCCTCCTATTCTTAGTTGCGGTTATTAAGGCAATCGATGAATATCAGGATTTGATGAGAGTTTCCGTTGCATCAGCAGGTAATGACCACAGACTTGGCGCAAATGAAGCACCACCCGCTATTATGTCCATGTTTATCGGCGATGATTTGGCAGCAATTTTAGATTCTCTGGTTAATAAAGTTCCGTATAATGGTGAAACCAATCCGATTATGGAAATCGGCGTACATGTACTTCCGAACTTCCCGAAGGATACGACGGACAGGAACCGTACTTCACCGTTTGCATTTACAGGCAATAAGTTTGAGTTCAGAAGTCTTGGTTCTTCTGCTTCTATCTCAGGACCGAACATCATTCTGAATACAATCGTTGCTGAGGAATTGAAGCAGTTTGCAGATGAATTAGAGCAGGCTCCGGATTTCACGGAAGCACTCAACAAGTTAATCAGACGTACCATCAGAGAACACAAACGCATCATCTTTAACGGTGACGGATATTCTGCTGAATGGCCTGAAGAAGCTGAAAAGAGAGGTCTTCTGAACCTTAAGACTACTGTAGATGCACTTCCGCAGTTTATTGCAGAGAAGAATGTTAAATTATTTACAGATCATAAGATATTTACGGAGACTGAGGTTCATTCCAGATATGAGATTTTGCTTGAGATGTACAGCAAGGTTATCAACATTGAAGGTCTTACTATGGTTGATATGGCTAAGAAGGAAATCCTTCCTGCCGCAAATGCTTATATTTCAAAATTAGCAGAAACCGCAGCCACTAAGAAAGGACTCAATGCTTCTCTTCCATGCAAGATGGAATTAAGTTTAATCGAGAAGTTATCTGCTCTTGAAGACACAGCATATGAACAGTGCGATGCACTTGCAAAAGCACTGGCTGAGGCTTCCGGCGAGGGACTTGAACTTGCTACATATTATAAGGATGTTGTCATTACAGCTATGAATGCACTTAGGGCAACCGTAGATGAAATTGAAGTCAATGCATCCGAGAAATTGTGGCCATTCCCACAATACGGCGAGTTATTATTTAACATTTAATTTTATATTCTATTTATTTTTTAACACAAAGGTGTGTATCCGGAGAGATGAGACTCCGCACGATACACACCTTTTTTATATGTTATAAAAAAGCGACATCACATACGCGCATGCCGCGAAAAAAAATTCTTGAGGAGGAAAAAATTATGAGTACAACATTATTGACTTCGGTTGTAACACCGGAGAACATCAACACAGTATGGATTTTGCTTGGCGCAGCATTGGTATTCTTTATGC
>DATESB010000110.1:0-33139 GCA_035271065.1 Lachnospiraceae bacterium
CGCTAAGACATATGCCTATAACCGATTTCCTCATTCAGCATGGCTGAATCTAAATTTCAAAAACTTTTTCTATACTATTATTATAGCATTTTACGTGGGTTTTGGCAAACATGTGCCTAAAGTTAAAAATATCCACGAAAAGACTGATTCGTGGATTAAAATAGTGATTAAAATGTAATTTAATATGTATATATCATAACATAGTATATAGATTATTTCAACGTCTATTTTTGACATTATTTTTCGAGCAAGTCATCAATTGCACAACCCAAAGCTTCTGCAATCTTTTTTAGTGTCTCGCCACTTGCTTTGTTGATATCTCGTGACCATTGCTCATATGCTTGTATGGTTTTTACCGGGATTTTGGTCTTATATGCCAGTTGTCCTTGTGTTAAGTTTCTTCCTTCCTGATACGCTGCAGATTGCTCATTTTCGTTATGTCCTTTGTAGTGTGTAAATAAAGGAAAGTCCTACTGTAGTGGGATAATTCTTGTAAGAAGACAAAAATAAAAATTTATTTATTTTTAGTCCTATCTTATAATTAAATCAGAACATACGGTTGTGCTCGAAACATAAAAACAGCACCAGAGAAGTTTGGCGACCATCTGATGCTGTCCGATGCACTTGGCATCTGCTATCTTTACTAACTATCTTTATTGTATAGGTATACTATTCTTTCGTCAATGGTTATTTTGACAAATGCAGGTATTTCGTTTGGTGCTGCCGCCGGTACGTTTGGTGGGGCATCAGGTATGGTAATTGGAGGTATGGTTGGTAATAGTATAGGAGGCGCATTAGGAAATGGTGCAGGCACAGTAATCAATGACGGTCCATCTACAGTGTCACATGTGGCAGGGGGTGTATCAAGAGGTGTGGCAAAAGCAGGTGGATATGTAAAAGGTGCATATGATGCCGGCGGAGCTAATGGTGTTCTTTCTGCTACAATAGGACAACCTGTTGAAAAAAGAGTTAATAGAATTCTTGATAGTGTTGATGGGACTTTAAGGAGTGTTGAGGATGCAAACAGAGAAGGGTATGATTAGGTGAACGATTGCCGGTCAGCGAATCTACCTTATATCGACTCATCAATAGTGGAATACTGGAATGCAGAAATATTGATTTGCACGAAAAAGTGAAGCGTAAACCAAGGAAATCCCAAAGACATTCTAAAGACGCATATGCTATTCTTACAGCTGCAAAAATAGGACATTTATACAGCGATTATCTGTCCTATATCAAGGATAATGATGCACTGGTTGTACAAATGGATTGTGTTGAAGGCATTAAAACAGATTTCGCTGTTTTGTTAACACTTCACTACCCATCCGTACATATGCAACTTGCATTCATTATGGACGAGCAGACATCAGAGTGTGTTGTTGGAATGTTAGATAGAATTGAAAACGCATTAGGCGATGAATTATTCAAAGAAATGTTTCCAGTTATACTTACAGACAACGGGCATAAGTTTGCTGATATTGCAGGTATGGAACGTTCTATTTATGGTGGTCAACGGACAAAAGTATTCTTTTGTGAACCCAACCGGTCTGACGAAAAGGGAGCCTGTGAGAATAATCACAAGTTGATACGAAATATTCTGCCAAAAGGTCAATCCCTAGAACCTTATTCACAGATGGATATAAACAATGTCATAAACCATGTAAATAGTTATTGTCGCAAATCTATAGGTGGTCTGTGTCCTTATGATTTGGCATTCAACGCATTCCCGGAAGATTTCTTCATTCTCCTTGGGCTTGAAAAGATACCAAGTGCAGATGTGGTTATCTCACCATCTCTACTGAAACAGTTCCGTTCGTCAAGTTAAATGCAAAGCAAACCAAATACTTTGCATTTACTTTGACAAGAGTACATTTTGCATTTACTCTGACAAATGCATAAAACAGTCGAAACCGCATTGCAAAGAAATCCCAAAGTTCTTAGAATTATGGACTTTCAAGATTTGCAAACAATAAAAATGAGGCAGGAAAAGACTTAAAAAAGCCCCTTCTTCCTGCCTCAAAGTTAATGCAAACTATTTTTTGCATTTAATCTGCAAATCTTGCCAATATTATTCAACACCTTTTAGTGCATCCACCATATCAATGGTTTTTACCTTGCCGGACAAGATAAAGTTTACACTGATTGAGACAATAAAGGTGCCTCCGATTGCATACAAATAGGACAACATGGCAGGTTTTGCAACCAAATCCATGGAATCCGAAATCGTTGAACAGATACCAATCAAAAGTGCATAACCCAATGCCAATCCGATTACAATACCGACAGAAGTAATCCAAATGTTTTGCTTTTGCAGAATTCCACGAATGCTCTTTGATTTGAAACCAAGTACCTTAAGTGTTGCAATCTCTCTTGTTTTCTCCACAAAAGACAGCACACCCAGATTGTAGAGTACGACCACACCAAGGATGACCGCACCGGAAACCATAATTCCAATCATCAGTATCATCATTTCCATTGTTTCCGCAAATCCGGCCTTCATTTCCACAATATTCATGACCGTCTGCACCTCTTCATCATCTGACAGATTTTCCGGAGCACTCTTATTGCATAACACTGCCGTTGGAGCAAAGGTATGCTCCATATGTTCAAATGTTTCGCGCGTCATGGCAATTCCTTGGCTGGTCGGATCTCTGTATATTTGTGACACTCGTGTCGTTTCCCATTCGTCCTCACCCATGATATGCCACTTAATGTAATCTCCCGGTTCTACCTGCAGACTCTGCGCCATTTTGTAGGTCAGTGCCACACCGCCTTCCTGCAATGTAATATGTTCTAATTTACGACCTTGATAATGCAGATAATTACCTGTATCCACAACCGTTAGCATCCCTGTCTTTCTGACAGTATCCGTCACAAATTCCACAGACGCTTCCTGCACCAATTGCCCACTGTATTCCTTGCTGTAATCAAGTGCATCTAAATAATCCGCCGTATCACTTAAGACAATCTTGGTATTTGCCGTCATCAACTCCCCATACATCCAGTTAATCATATCCGTCATGGCATCGTTGCAGCCAAACGCACTTAACATCAACATCGTACAGCCTGCAACACCTGCAACTCCCATGAAGGAACGGGCTTTATTGCGCAGCACATCTCTGAAATTCCACTGTGTTGAAAAGGATAGTGTCAACCATAATTTACTCTTTTCAAGTCTGCTGTGTTTCTCTTTCTTTGGTGCAGCAGGTCTCAATGTAACCGCGGGCGGATCACGCAGTTCCTTGCGACACGCCATATAACTTACAAATGTCGAAACCGACACCGACAAAATAATTGCAACATAAGAGTTCAGTGAAAGTTCGGCCTGTAAAGTCGGTGTAATATAGGCACCATTAAATTGGTCGAAAATAACTTGCGGAATAACCAAATAACCAATATATGCCCCCATGATACTACCAATAAGACTAATCCAGAAACCGTAAGAAACATAATGCTTTGTAATGACCTTTTTAGAAAATCCAAGTGCTTTCAGTGTCCCGATTTGTGTTCTCTGATTAGCAGTCAGCCTTGTCATGGTTGTAATAATACCAAGTACGGCAATCAATAGGAAAACTGCTGAGAACATCACTCCCATCGCCTTATGCTGCTTAATCTCTGAATCAAACATTGCATAGCTCGCATTTTGATCTCTGTCGGCAATAATTACATTTTCACGATCCAATACCGCTTCAATCTGCTGCTTCAGTAGTAACTGCGAGGCATCATCATATGTATCAACATCAATTAACATCTGATTATAGACAATTCCCTCTTTAGACGGAAACAGGTCATCCGGCATAAATGCAAAACCATAATTACTGTAATTCGGCATAATGGTCTCTTCTTCTGATAGGTAATAAACATATTCCGGTGACCTCACCAAGCCCTTGATGATACCGGTCAGTTCCATACCCTGCACTTTGATTGTCATCGGGTCTCCGACGTTCAGGTCATGAGCCTTTGCAAAAAAGTACTCCAGCCAAATTCCTTCCGTATCATCACCGAATGACTCACCTTCCAAGATGTCCACCTGAGACATTGCATTGCTCTCTGAAAATAAAAGCTGCATCCAATATTTATCACTTCCAAGTTCTGCATCGCCTGTCAGTAACAGCCTTCTTTCCGCATGTTCTACACCGGATAGCTTCTCCACCTGTTTCTCTTCTTCTACAGAAAAACCATTACCCAGCACCCAGAAATCTGCCAGATTTGTCTTCTCATAATATCGTTCTATCACCTGTCTGGCACCATTACTTTCCGCATCCAGACTGACAAAGATAAACATACCCAGAAATGCCATCAAGAAAATGGATACAAACTGTGTTTTATTTTGTATTAAATCTCTCCATAATTTACGAAAAAGCATTACCAGCTCACCTCATTTGCACTGATTGGATTGGGGTTTTCAGTTATGGAACTAATGCTGCCGTTTCTGACGCGAATGACTCTGTCGGCAATGTCGGCAAAGGAACTGTTATGTGTAACCATAATGACAGTACGCCCCTTTTCTTTGCTCATCTTCTGCAACAAATCCAGCACTTCACGACCTGTCTCTGTATCCAGAGCACCTGTCGGCTCATCACATAAAAGTATCTTCGGATTTTTGGCAAGGGCTCTTGCAATAGATGTTCGCTGTTGCTCACCACCTGACAACTGTGACGGAAACTGGTGCATATGGTCACCAAGACCAACCGACTCTAATGCGCCCTTCGGATCAAATGAAGTTTCCTCATCGGACACTTCCGATTTCTTTTTGAACTTATGTGATGTACTCTCCAAATCCTTCATCAACGCAACATTTTCATAGGCTGTCAAAGTTGGAATTAAATTATAAAACTGAAATACAACCCCAACATTCTTTGCCCTGTAATCTGTCAACTGATTATCCGTAAAAGTTGTCAAATCCTTGTCGTCGAACAGTATCTCACCCGATGATGCTGAATCCATTCCGCCAAGCAAATTAAGCAATGTACTTTTACCTGCACCGGACGGTCCTAAGACAACCACCATTTCTCCTCCGTTAATGGTGAGGTTGACATCTTTCAGCGCATAAAAAACGCGCTCGCCTCTTTTATATTCTTTTGATACATTTTTAAACTCTATTAATGGTTTCATCCAATCTCCCTCAACTACATTGCATTATTTTGCTTCTGCCTTTTTCCCAACTGCATCATCCGTTATTGCATCTGTAATAACAACTTCTCCTTCTGAAATGCCGTCTGACACCTCTATGAAAGAGGTACCGGAAATCCCGACTGTTATATATCTCTTTTCAACGACTCCTTCAGAAATGAGATAGCAATAATCTCCGCCATCATCGGTATAATATGCCTCAATCGGAATGACAAGTGCATCCGCCTTTTCCTCGGTGTGAATGTCTACATCCGCTTCAATCCCCAACACTATTTTGTCATCCGGTTCGTCTATTTTTACTTCTGCTGTCACCTTTGCTTTGTCTGAAGCATCTTTTTGTGCCAATTTCTTGATTTCTGTTACAGTACCCGGATAAGTCATTCCTGCAATCACAATATCCGCTTTCTGACCGACTGCAATCTTTCCGATATCATACTTTGACAGTTCCACATCCACCTTCAATTCTTCCGTACTCTCTATCGTAAATAATGGTGCACCCTTTGTAACCACAGCACCTGCATCAGCACTCACTGCCGTCACCACACCTGCATACTCCGTATACACACCGGCATTTGCCACTTCCAGATTATCCTGTGCTGTCTGAAGGGAAAGTAAGGACAATTCATGCGTTTTTTCCAATTGTGTCTTGCGGTCCTCATTCAATATCTGATTTTCCGCTGTTGCTGCATCGGTTACTGCTTGCGTCCAATTGCGTGAGATGTCTTCCATTAAGTTCTTATCATATGTAATATGTGCATTTTCATCCGGTGTCATATCTCCGTCGGGAAGTGTTACCAGATCTTTTTGAAGATTTGCAACATCCACATTCAAATCAGCAACCTCTTTCGCTAAATCTTTATATTCCTGTGAGGTCGGATCGGAAATACGTGCCAGTTCAGCCGATTTTTCTGCAGCCTGTTTACTCTTGTCAGATATCGACTTCTGAATACCGTCCGCCTGACATTTTAACTGGTAATTCTCTGTATACTGTTCCTGTGAAACTGCATTTGCATCGGCACGGCTCAATGCATATAGAAGCATGTAGGTCTGTTCATCTGCACTTGCCTTAGCATATTTGGAAGCGTTCTTATTACTTTCCGCAAGCAGCGCATTTACATTGCTCTCACTCGCCTCAGCTGTAAGCAACGCCTCATCTCGTATTTTCTCCAAATCCGCCGTATCATAGAACACAACACCGGTTCCCTTTTCCACACTATCGCCGATTTCAAGATCCATAACCGCAATCGGTGCTGTAACATCAGCATAATACACTGTTTCTTCCCCACCGCGTACCGTACCGGTCACATCCAGTGTTTCTGCAAGTGAACCATAAGTAGCCTGACCTGTTAAATAGGTCTTTGGCTTTCCGGCAAATCCCACATAAATTCCTGCACATACCAGAATTGCCGCAACAACGGCTCCCACTCTTACAATGTTTTTCTTTTCCATGACTTCTTCCTCCTCAAAATAGTGGTCAATTATCTCCCGTGTATATAAAAAAAGAGACCTACGTATGATATAACATCATACATAAGTCTCGTTATTTACTGTAAGCCAGGTCTTAAGACCAAGATGTTGACTCACAACGTATCAACTTCATACGCTAACTACTCCCTTATCTATTGTGTAAATATTAACAAACTATCTTCTCTTTGTCAAACACTTTTTTTATTTGCTATCCATTGCTATCCATTGTGCATTTATTCATCCGGAAAGTCCAGTCCTTCATCCATAAGCTGTAGCATAATATCCACTAACATCCCGTCAAACTGTGTATATCTGCCCTTATGTAATTCCTCACGTACAACATCCTCCGGCAGACGTTTACGGTATGCTCTGTCAGAAGTCATAGCATCAAATGCATCTGCAATTCCGACAATTCTTGCATACATCGGAATATCTTCACCCGCAAGACCTCCCATATATCCTTTACCGTCATAGCGTTCATGATGATAGAGTGCTCCACCTGCCACATTGTGAATGACTGTAATATCCTTTAGAATGTCTCCGCCCTTTGTTGTATGAGTTTTCATAATAGCAAACTCTTCTTCTGTCAATCTTCCGGGCTTATTCAATATATCATCCGGAATACCAATCTTACCGATGTCGTGAAGCAGTGCAAGGTTATACAGATTCGCCACCTCTTCATCACTCCATCCAAGGCGTTTCGCTATCTCACGTGAATACTTTGCCACACGCATGGAATGTTTTCTTGTATAGACATCCTTTGCATCAACTGTATTTGCAATTGCCATAATTGCCTGCAGGCTGATTGCTTCCACTTCTTTGGTTTTCTTTAATACCATACTCTCCAAATGATTTCTGTATTCGGATAATTCAATTTGTGTTGCAATTCTGGCAAGTGTAATTTCAGGAACAAAGGGTTTTGTAATGAAATCAACCGCTCCAAGCTGAAAGCCCTTTAATTCATTTTCCTTATCTGAATGTGCCGTCAGGAAAATAACCGGAACTCCTGCTGTCTTTGGATTCGACTTGATTTTTTGAATGGTCTCATGTCCGTCCATCTCCGGCATTTCCACATCCAACAAAATTAAATCCGGGATAATTTTCTCCAACAGTTCAAGTGCCTTTGCACCTGATTTAGCAGGAATCACCTTATAGGTATCTCCCAATACTTCAGCCGCATAGGTTAGATTTATTACCGTATCGTCTACAATCAGTATTACTTTTCTTCCTTCCACTGCCTCATCCTCCGTATTAATCCATACTTTGATATAGTTCAGCACCGCGTGGCACCACAAAATTCATACCGCGTTCCACCAATTCACATTGTACTTTATTCTGGCAAATCAAATCACCGTCGCAATTCAATACAATATCTTTCTCGTCTTTTCGCTTCATTGTAATCTTCTTTGCCTTACGTATTACCACACTATCATCAAACTTCTCTATTTCACCATGCTGAAATAACCTCATAAAATGAATGAATTTTAATTTTGATATTTTCTTAAGCAATAACACTTCCATCATGCCATCGTTTGGCAATGCATCCTTAAATGGGCAGTAGAAACCTCCCATGACGATTCCGTTTCCGATATAAACCATTCCGTACTCTCCGCTCAAGTCCTCACCGTCAATATCGACTTGATACGCTATCGACTGGTTAGAAAAGAAAGTTGCAAAAAAAGCAATGATATAGGTCACACGAAAATTGATAGATAACAAAAATCTGATATGTTGAACAAACTTTTCTATTCGCGCTGTAATACCCGCTGATATAAAAATCGTAGCATTATAATTATCCATCTTCAAATAATCAAGCGCCAAAGTATCTCCACGCACCAGATTATCCATATTGTAATAATGCTTGCGGCTTCTGCCAAATATTTTCAGGAAATCATTGGTTGCCCCGCATGGGAACATTGCCATCTCCACTTTACTCATATCCCTAACACCTGAAAAAGCATTAAAGAAAGTTCCCGATCCACCACAAATAAAGAAACGCACTACATCATCCTCAAAGAGTACCAGCATCTTCTCTACCAATGCTCTCTCCTGACCCGGTCCGTCAGTATCAAATACAAGATATTGAAAATTGTCTTTCCTCGAAAGGAACTTTCTGATGTTTTCCGAACGATCTTTACCGCCCGCAACCGGATTAATGATAAAAATATAAATCATCCTATATCACCCTCCTCTAAAATCGAAAGTTTTTCAAGTGCCAAATCAAAATCATACATTTCGATATGCTCTAATAATTCTGTCAACAGCTTATCTTCCTGCTCCTGCAGGCGATACTCCTGTAATTCTCTGACGAGACTTGCCGCTTCCTTGGCTTCCCATTCTTCTATCTTCTGTCTGATATTCTGGAAAAACACGGTCAACTCAGGACGTGTAATCGATTTTCTGTTGGTCTTTTCCTTTTCCGGCTCCACTTGTCTGATTGCCTTTTGCAGATGACTCAGCAATAAGGTATATGCCTGCATAAACGGCTCGTGATGTTCCTGAATAAAAGGAATGCGCTCTTCTTTCCCGGCCATTTCCAAATTCTTTGCCAACTCAGATACTGTGTCTGCACCGATGCTCTTGGAAGAGCTCTTAATTCCGTGTACCTCTGTTGCATAGTCCTTATATCGTCCTTCTGCATAGGATGCATTCAGCCGTGCAAGAACATCCTTTGATGATTTCACATAAATCTTGATTACCTCGCGTATGATGGAAACATCACCACCACATCGGTCAAGCGCCTCTTGAAATTCAAGTCCGTCTACTGCACTAAAAATTTGGATATACTCATCGTCTACAGTATTAAGACCACTCTGTGATGAAGTTTCGTCCGATAATGCAGAACCGGTTGCATTTGCCTTCTCTGCAGCTTCTTTTGCATCAATTGCATCCTTACTCTGTTGCTTTGACTTTGCAATCCATTTATGCATAATTTGTCCAAGACGCTTGATTTCAATAGGTTTAGATAAGAAGTCATCAAATCCATTTGACAGAAACATCTCCTGAACTCCCTTAATTGCATTTGCAGTCAACGCTACAATCGGTACCTCTTTCATGTAAACATCGTCTGTTTCACGTATTCTATGTACCAGTTCAACGCCATCCATTCCCGGCATCATATGATCAACAAACAAGATATCAAAGTTCTTATCATGTTCCAGCAAATCTAACGTTTCCTGTCCACTTCCAAGTGAAACCACTTCAACCTTGTATTGTGCTAAAAGTCCCTCTGCAACTTTCAAATTGGCAATGTTGTCGTCAACTACCAGTATTCTGGCTTCAGGCGCATAGAACTTTGAAATCGCCGACTTCTTAATGCGAAGTGCACCCATATCCTCTCCGCGCAACAACGGAATGGCCGAATAAATTGAAATCGGCTTGTGAATATATTGAATATTAACATTTTCCAGTGTCTGGCTCATAACATCATTGATATCAGCCATGGATACCCACATGACATTCTTGAATTCATCCGCAATGGAAGCAATATACTTATGCGCTGTCAGATAATCGAAGAATACAAACTCCTCAGAACTGTTCTGCAATCTTTGTTTGAGTTCCTCTAATTTGTCCAATGCATAACACTTGATATTTAATGATTGGAACAGCCTCATAAGCCCTTCGCGATAATATTGATTTTCTTCGTAAATATATATAATCTTCTTTTCTCTGTCAATCAATGAATCCGTATACGGTGTATAATCTCTGACTTCCTGCTCAATCTCCACAGTAAATGTCGTTCCGACACCATACTCACTTTCTAAACCAATTGTTCCATTCATTTTCTTGACTAACTGAGATGTAATCGCAAGACCAAGTCCCGTACCCTCAATATTTTTATTTCGTTCCATATCCAACTGGGTAAATGCAGTAAACAGTTTCGAGCGATCTTCCTCTTTAATTCCCATTCCGGTATCCGAAACAGCAATCTTCATCATAATCTTATTATGTTCTAAGTCTTTATAATCAAAGGAAAGCAAAATGCGTCCTTTTTGTGTAAACTTAACAGCATTGGTCAACAAATTAAGTAAAACCTGCTGAACACGAACATCATCCCCGTAAAGTGTCACCGGCATTGTTGGGTTCATTTCCACGATAAAAGCAATATCTTTTTCCGCAATTCTTGTGTTGACTACATTTTGAATATCATTCATTTGAGAAATAATATTATATTCTTGCTCCACCAAATCCATTTTACCGGCTTCAATCTTAGAAAAATCCAAGATCTCATTGATGATATTCAGCAGATTATCAGATGCGCTCTTAATGGTATTGACATATTCGGCACCTAACGGTGTCAACGGAGTCTGCATCAATAATTCAGACATTCCGCAGATTGCATTCATAGGTGTTCTGATTTCATGACTCATATTGGCAAGGAAGTCCGCCTTTGCCTTTGACGCTTTTTCAGCATCCTTTTTTTTGATTTCAACAACACGCAGCAAGTCATCATTACTCTGTGCTTTCTGCTCAGATAATCGTTCCGTCGTTTTGTTCCATTTAATCAGAACAATCAAAATAATCTGTCCTAAAAACAATGCAATAATTTGCAGAACCAATTCATCCGTCAATTGATCCGAACTAACCAAAAAGTAAAAGAAATATATAGTTCCTGTATAAAGCAGCAAAAACCTGCTCACCGGCATAGATTGATACAACGACACCAGACATGCCACCATCAGCATCGCAACCTGAAGGAAATACCCTGAACCTGTCATATAACTGTATAATGTCAACACAACCGTTAAAAATACTGACAACGTCAATCCTTGTGTCTTAACAGTTACCTTTGGGTGATAGGTTAATACAACCAAAATCAGCGCTGATACCAGCATGGCAATTGTCATAACCACTGACAATTTCACCTGTTTCTGCACTAGAATGATATAAAGCATCACCAGAATATAAACGAATAATATGAACTTTTCTATGGAACGCTTTCTTCTCTCTATCATAATCGTTTCCTTACTCTTCCGGCTGTGCCTCGCACAAAAGCTTCAACTCTTCCAATTGCTTTTCGTCTACTGCGGTTGGTGCACTTGTCATCAGACAGGATGCATCCTTTACCTTTGGAAATGCAATGACTTCACGAATACTATCTGCCTTAACCATCAACATAACCAAACGGTCCAAACCAAATGCCATACCTGCATGAGGCGGTACTCCGTATTTAAATGCATCTAAGAGGAAGCCAAACTGCTCATATGCTTCTTCTTTTGTAAAGCCCAATTTCTCAAGCATTGTCTCCTGTACATCATTTTGATGAATTCTGACACTGCCGCCGCCAAGCTCTGTACCATTCAATACAATATCATATGCCTTGGCACGTACCTTGCTCAAATCGGTGTCAAGGAATGCTAAATCTTCTTCCATCGGCATGGTAAACGGATGATGCATAGCTTTGAAACGATTTTCTTCCTCACTCCACTCAAACTGAGGGAATTCCGTTACCCACAGAAAACGAAATACATTCGGATCAATCATCTCTAACTGTTTCGCAATTTCAATACGCAAATTACCGAGCACATCCCATACAATGTTATTCTTATCAGCTGCAAAGAAAAGTAAATCGCCCTTCTCACCGTCCATTGCCTTTACAAGTGCATCCAACTCTTCTTCTGTCATAAACTTTGCAAAAGAAGATTTGTAGGTTCCGTCAGCCTGTATGGACAGATAAGCAAGTCCCTTTGCTCTGAATCCTTTTGCAAACTCAACAAGTGCATCTATTTTCTTTCTCGGCATTTCTGCCTGTCCTTTTACATTAATACCGCGTACAGAACCACCATTATCCAGTGCTCCCGTAAATACACCAAAGCCACAGCCTTTTACAATCCGAGACACATCTTTTAACTCCATACCAAATCGAAGATCCGGCTTATCTGATCCAAAACGATCCATTGCATCCTGCCATGTCATTCTCTCAATCGGCAAAGTAACATCAACATCTAAAACTTCTTTAAATATCTTCTGAATCACACCTTCATTCAAAGATATTACATCATCCACATCCACAAAGGACATCTCCAAATCCACCTGAGTAAATTCAGGCTGTCTGTCTGCACGCAAGTCCTCATCTCGAAAGCACTTTGCAACCTGCATATACCGATCATATCCTGAGCACATCAATAACTGTTTGAATAACTGCGGTGACTGCGGCAATGCATAAAAAGTTCCCGGATGCACACGAGACGGTACCAGATAGTCTCTTGCTCCCTCCGGTGTACTTTTACCGAGTATGGGGGTCTCTATTTCAATAAAACCATTCTCTACATAATATTCTCGCATCTTCATTGCAATTGCACTACGCAACATTAAGTTTCTCTGTAAATCAGGTCTGCGTAAATCCAAATATCTGTGCTTTAAGCGCAATTCTTCTTTTGTCTTTGAGTCTGCCTCAATCGGGAACGGCGGTGTCTCTGCCTCTGAAAGAATACGAAGTGCCGTAGCTCTTATTTCAATATCACCTGTTATTAAATTCTCATTCACAGCACCGGAGCGCTTCTCTACTTTACCAACAACTGCAACCACAAACTCAGAGCGCAATTTTTCTGCCTTTTGAAAGCCTTCTGCTCCAATATCGTTTTCTTCAAAAATAATCTGCAAGAGTCCGGAACGGTCACGCAAATCCATAAAAATAATACCGCCCTTATTTCTTGATTTCTGTACCCATCCCATTACGGTTACTTCTTCGCCAACATTTTTAACGGATACCTCTGTACATCTGTGACTTCTCTTTAAGCCCTTCATTGATTCAGCCATGTTACGTTCTCCTTGCACACTTTTACTTAGTATATTCTGATTTATTAATTAATTCCAGTTACTTTTGTCACTTAAAAAATGACACACTTCACTGCTTAAATTCTGTATTATAGAAATCCTTAATATTTTCAAGTGCATAGCCTTCTTGCACCAGTTGTTCCTTCTGGAACTTCTTATTCTTATTCATTTGTGATACCAAAACCTGAATGCCTTTGGCACGCTCATCTGCCGCTTCCCGCATCACTTCACATACACGTTCCGCACTTGCGCCTTTCTCAATTAGGAATGCTTTCTTATCAGCTGCCTGCGGCACTGTGAAATTCTTATCCATCAATATTGTGATAATACGCTCAAAGCCAATGGAAAATCCGCATGCAGGTGTTTGATTGCCTGTAAACTTACCAATCATCTCATCATAACGTCCACCGCCTGCAACACTTCCACCAAACTCTTCCATGGAAATCTCAAAGATAGAGCCTGTATAGTAGGACATTCCACGTACCAATGTCGGATCAAACACAATTTGAAACTCGCCTGCCATTGTATTCTTAACGCTTTGGATAATCATATCCAAATTATCAGCTGTCTCCTGTGGCAAATAATCGCCAATCGCACTCTTTAAGGTCTGCACATCAGCTGTCTGATCAAATAACTTTAGGTATTTCTCCACACACTCATCCGTAAATCCACTTGCAAGCAACTCTTCCGCAACACCTTCTATCCCAATCTTATCCATCTTATCCAAAATGATAAAAACAGTGTCATAACTATCTTCCGAGAAACCGCTATAAGCCGCCATAGCCTTCAATATCTTTCTGTCATTGATGCGTACTTGAAAGCCTTTGAAATTGAGTTTGCCGAGCAATGTTGTTGTTGCCATAATCAGTTCAATTTCCGCCAACGGAGAAGCATCACCCAAGATATCAATATCACACTGCATAAACTGGCGAAAACGTCCCTTTTGCGGTCTGTCTGCTCTCCATACACTGCCCATCTGCAATGCCTTAAAAGGCGCAGGCAGTTCATTCATATGATTGGAATAATATCTTGCCAGAGGTACTGTCAGGTCATAACGCAATCCACTATCCACCAAATCCTCTTCCGTCTTTGCAGTTTCAAGGTTCAATTTATCTCCACGCTTTAATACCTTGAAGATAAGCTTCTCATTCTCACCGCCCTGTTTACTGCACAAATTTTCTATATGTTCCACGCATGGGGTTTCAATAGACGAAAACCCAAATCCACGATAAGTATCCTTAATCATTCCAATCACATAATCCCTGATTTGCATCTCCTGTGAGAGTATGTCTTTCATGCCGGTCACCGGCTTTTTTGTCAATGCCATTCCTAATTCTCCTTTGACTCTTTTCTTCTTAATTTATTCTTTACGCCATTATAGCATAAAACTTCTTCTTTTTGTCCAAAATATCATCGATTTTTTCAAGATATAACGTGATATCTTTTACATTATCACATCGCTCAATTCTACCCTCAGGCAGAACTACTTTTGAGATTGTCCCGGCACCTACTGCCGCTATGGATTGTTTCTCTTCCATAATCAGAATATTATAGATTCCTTCCTTGCCTTCTCTTGCATATCCTACATTCTCAAAATTCCCCGCCATATTCTTCTGGCGGTAGAGATAATAAGGCTCCATACCTAAGTCAGAAGCCGCCTGTGCAGCAATTTCCATCATTTCAGGTGTGTTGATGCTTTGTACTTCTGCATGTTCAGCCAGCCATTGATGCATTCCCGCTGCACGCTTAATTGCCATAGAATGTACCGTGATACTGTCAGGACTCAGTTTCTTCATTTCTTCCATAGAATGAATGATCTTCCCATATTCTCCCGGTGTCTGAACTTCCCCCGGTAGTCCCAGAATAAAGTCCATATTGATATTATCAAATCCAATCTTGCGAGCAAGTTGAAATGATTGAATAACATCTGCTATTGTATGTCTTCTGCCAATCACCTTAAGTGTTTCTTCATTCATAGTCTGCGGGTTAATTGATATCCTCGTTACACCGTTTCGGTACAATGTCTCTAATTTATCTTCGGTAATACTATCCGGTCTTCCGGCTTCTACCGTAAATTCACGTACCGGTCCCTTTTCAAAATCAAATTTTGACTTGATATATGTAATCAGACGTTCTAACTGCTCCGGTGAAAGCGTTGTCGGTGTTCCGCCTCCGATATACACCGTATCAAGTATGCGGTCTTGATAGACCTCTGCCACTAAATCAATTTCTCGCTCCAACGCTGACAGATAATCTTCAACACGCGCCGCCCATTTTGCAATTGGATACGAAGTAAAGGAACAGTACAAACAGGTTGTCGGACAAAACGGAATGCCGACATATAAACTAAAGCCTTGTTCACCATGCAGTCTGGACATAATTTCACGTTCTCTTTTTGCAATCTCACAGCACAATGCAATCTTATCATCACTTGCATAATATGTCTGTTTCATATATGTTCGTATCTGTTCTGTATGCGCCCCTTCATCAAGCATCGTCATTGCAATCTTGGTTGGGCGAATACCCGTCAAGGTTCCCCATGGCAATTCTTTTCCTGTTACCTCTGCGAGCAGACTATATAATTGCTGCTTCAAAATATTCTTTGTGGCACCTCTGTCTGCTGAATTAATAACGCATGTTGTTTTACTGATTTCTTTGCCACATTCGTAATAGAACAGTTCCAGACAGTTATCCTTTACTCCCTGCGGATAAAAAACTTTGAAACCGGAATAATCCACTCCGGTTTCTTCTACTGTTACATGCACATCCTCCTGTGGATAAAACGCCTTAATAAGAGAATGTATATCGTACTCAAAATTTGCTTCGTTTAATCTGACTTCCATTAATTTAACTGCTCCTGTTAGTTTGCCGATACTTTGTTGCACGATTAACCCCAATAAGGATTATACTTGCTCTCATATTCAATCGTTGTCTGGTCGTCATGTCCCGGATATACCTTTACATCCTGCGGAAGCCCTGCAAGTTTTTCCTTGATGGAACGGCTGAGTGTTCCCATACTTCCCGTTGGCAAATCCGTCCGTCCAACTGAACCAAGAAATAACGTGTCTCCGCTCATCAACACCTTGTCATCCTCAAAATAGAAACAACAACTACCTTTTGTATGTCCCGGCGTATGAAGCAGTTTGCACTTCATTCCGGCAATCTCTATCGATTCGCCGTCATGCAAATAATAATCAGCCTTCACTGTATAAGGTCTTCCAATTTGATCCGAGCAATTGTTATGCACATCTTCACAGACTTCCTGTTCCTCATCACAAGCATATACCTTGACACCGGAAGCCTCTTTTAGCTCATTTACACCCATGATATGATCAAAATGCCCATGTGTTAGGAATATGGCTACCACTTCAATGCCGTTATCCTTCAGTTTTTGATAAATTTGTTTTCCTCCCGCAGCCGGATCAACTACAATTGCTTTTTTATCCTCATTACGGTATATAAAATAACAGTTTGTGCTAACCGGTCCAAGCACCATTCTTCCAACTTTCAAATCTGCCATAATCAACCTCTCGTCCTTTCAATATCCAATACACCCTCCACCGAGCGAAGTCTGTCTGCTATACTCTGCAGTTCCTCACGGTTCAGTATCTCAAATGCAATAGATGTAGTTGCTGTGCCTTGTTTGCTGGTTCTCATATTCATGGAAATAATATCGACACCCTTCTCTGTCAGCACTCTTGTAATCTCAGCCAACAGACCGTTTCTGTTATGACTATAGAGATTAATCTCAGCCAAATATTTTTCTTTTTCTGCTACATTATCAGCAGATTTCTGCCATTCTGCCTCAATCAATCTGTCTCTGTCCATATCAGATAAACTCAGTACATTGATACAATCTGTTCTGTGAATGGATACCCCACGCCCACGCGTTACGAAGCCAACAATCTCGTCTCCCGGAATAGGACTACAGCACTTAGAAAAGCGCACCGCAACATCATTCACACCTTCCACAACTATGCCGCCTTTTGTCTTTCCTTTTGCCTTCAGTAGTCTCTCTTGTCCCGCCTCACTGACAGCCTGGATAATCTCATCATCAGACACAATCTGCGGATGATCCTTATCATACAGTTCCTGCATCTTATTGATGATTTGACCTTCTTTTAAACCGCCGTGTCCAACTGCGGCGCATACTGCTTCCCACTCCTTAAAGCCGTATTTCTCCATAATCGGACGCATATATTCAGGTTTCAGCAATGCCTGCGCATCATGCGACTTTGTCTTGCAATATGCCTGCAGCATTTCCTTACCTTTTACAATATTCTCTTCTTTAAATTCATTCTTGAACCACTGACTAATTTTACTTTTTGCCTGTGTACTCTTGACGATATTCAGCCAATCGCGGCTCGGTCCCTTGGAATTTTGAGAAGTTAATATCTCAATTCTGTCACCGTTATTAATGATATAATCATTCGTAACCAGTTTTCCGTTTACACGGGCACCAATCATTCGGTTGCCGACTGCACTGTGGATACTGTAAGCAAAATCAATGGTGTTAGAACCAACCGGCAGATTTTTAACATCCCCGGTAGGAGTAAAGCAATAAACACTATCAGAAAACAAGTCCAAATCGCTCTTCAAGATATTCATAAACTCTTTGTTGTCCGACATGTCTTTCTGCCATTCCAGTATCTGTCGCAACCAACTGAGTTTCTCCTGCTCCTGCTCTTCCACACGTTTTCCGTCAGAAGCTTCTTTATACTTCCAATGTGCAGCAATACCGAATTCAGCTGTCTTGTGCATCTCGTAAGTACGTATCTGTATCTCAAACGGCTGTCCCGTCGGTCCAATCAGTGTTGTATGAAGTGATTGATACATATTCGGCTTCGGCATCGCAATATAATCCTTGAAGCGTCCCGGAATCGGCTTATAAATTTCATGAATGACACCAAGTGCCGCATAACAATCCTTAACCGAATCTACAATAATTCGTACCGCAAATAAATCGTAAATCTGGTCTAATGTTTTATCCTGATTGAGCATTTTCTTATAAATACTGAAAAAATGCTTTACACGTCCGTCAATCTCCGCCTCTATGCCCGCTTCCGAAATATGAGCCGAAACTTCCTCTACTATGTTCTGCACATACTTTTCACGTACGCTCTTACGTATTGCAATCTTGTCCACAAGATCATAATATACATCCGGCTCCAAATATTTCAAAGACAAATCATCCAATTCCACCTTCAACTTTGATATACCAAGTCTCTGTGCAATAGGCGCATAAATATCCAGTGTTTCTCTTGCAATTTCCAACTGTTTTGCAGGTGTCATATGCTTCAATGTACGCATATTGTGCAATCTGTCGGCCAACTTCACCATAATAACACGGATATCCTTTGCCATCGCCAAAAACATCTTACGTAAATTCTCAGCCTGGAATTCCAGTTTGTCCCCGTTGTAGGTCAAGCGCCCCAACTTTGTCACACCATCCACAATCAATGCAACGTCTGCTCCGAATTCTTCTCTGATTTCATCATCAGTCATAATGGTGTCTTCCACCACATCATGTAACAGCCCTGCTACAATTGATTCTTTATCCAATTCCAAGTCTGCCAGAATAATGGCAACACAAAGTGGGTGAATAATATAAGGTTCACCCGATTTTCTGACCTGATCCTTATGTGCATCATAGGCAATATTATATGCCTTTTCAATCAGAGAGATATCGCCGGACGGATGATATTTACGCACACGTTTAATAAGATCCTGATATAATTCTTCAGGACTTAAAAATTCTTCCATTGCTTCAATTCGTCCGTCATCAAAAACCAACTCAACCTTCGGCTGGTTTTCCTCTGATTGTTCGGGAATTACCCGATTTCCATCTGCCATAAAAATGTATATCCTTCCGTTCTCTCTAGTCCGACAACCCCTCCGGGTTCTGTGACTGCCATCTCCATGAGTCTTCGCACATCTGATTCATATCTTTCTTGGCTTCCCAATGAAGTTCTTTCTTTGCCTTTGATGAATCAGCATAGCAGGTTGCAATATCTCCCGCACGGCGCGGCTTTATTTCATACGGAATTGTAATTCCGCTTGCCCGTTCAAAACTGTGAACAACGTCAAGCACACTATAGCCCACACCTGTACCAAGATTATAAATCTTTGCACCATTGTCATCCTTTTTCTTCATTTCATCCAACTTCTCAAGTGCCTTCACATGACCTTCTGCCAAGTCTACCACATGAATATAGTCTCTGACACCTGTTCCGTCCGGCGTATCATAATCATCACCGAACACACCGAGACTCTTCAATTTGCCGACAGCCACCTGTGTAATATAGGGAACCAGATTATTCGGAATTCCCTTTGGATTTTCACCAATCAAACCTGACTCATGTGCTCCGATTGGATTAAAGTAACGAAGTAAAATAACTTTCCATTCCGGATCTGCAACACATAAATCCTGTAAAATATCCTCTAACATACTCTTTGTCTTACCATACGGATTGGTAATAACACCCTTCGGACATTCCTCTGTAATCGGCACAAATGCAGGATCTCCGTATACGGTAGCTGAAGAACTGAACACAATGCTCTTGCAGCCATGACTTTTCATTGCCTCGCATAAACATAATGTGCCTGTAATATTGTTATGATAGTATTCTAACGGCTTCTGCACAGATTCTCCAACAGCCTTCAATCCTGCAAAATGAATCACTGCATCTATTTTCTCTGCATCAAATATCTGATTCAGTTTATCCTGCTCAAGCAAATTTGCCTCGTAGAATTTCACATTTTTCCCGGTTATCTTTTCAATTCTTGTAATTGCTTCTCTGCATGAATTGGATAAATTATCAACAATTACCACTTCATATCCTGCATTCATCAATTCCACACATGTGTGGCTTCCGATAAAACCTGCTCCGCCTGTTACTAGTATAGCCATTTTTACTCCTCCTGATTAAGTTCTTTTTTATTACAGATAGTATATCACAGCAAAAAAAGATAATAAAGATATATGTCAAACGGTAATCCTACCGTCGGAGTTCAGACGGTTATCACACAATCGCCACCGCTATCTTTTGCTTTATACATCAATTCGTCTGCCCGTTCATATAATTGGGCAAATGTCTTTCCGTCTCTTGGTGATATTGCAATTCCCATACTGCCGGAAATATCGATACCGAAATCTCCTTCTTCCGATAACTTCCGAAGTTTACCCAGAAAATCCATTGCCTTAGAAATAATCACATCCTCATCCTCGATATCTCGGATGAAAATAATGAACTCATCCCCACCAAGTCTCCCAAGTATATCTATCTTTCGAAATTCCGAGCTCATCAATTGTGCAATCTTCTTTAACAACAAGTCTCCGACAATATGACCCTTTGTATCATTTACCGTCTTGAATTTATCAATGTCAAACAGCATTAAAATGCATTTCTCGCTTGTGTATTCCCCAAGAGATTGATCAATTGATTGTTCAATAGCACCTCTGTTTAACAACTCTGTCATAGAATCGGTTTGTGCCAGTTTGACCAGTTTTTTGTTCTTTTTCTGATAATTACTAATTAAGAATGCTGACAACACAATCATAAAACTAACGCAGAGTGTTGCAGCAGAAAAAGCATTCTCGCGAAACTCTTTTGTTACCACATTCTCCGGCAGTGTCACAAATACAAACCAATCATTTATTCCGACCGGACAATAATAGCTGTACTGATAATACTCGCCATATTGATAACTGATAATTCCCGGCTCACCATTGTCCAAATTTCTCTTAATTTCAGCAATTGAGTTATTATGTACAAACGAAAAATCTTCCCAATAGTCTAATAAATTGGTTTGATTCTTATTGTTCTTATTTTCAGAATATACAATGATATCACCGTTTTTCCTGAAAATATCACAGTGTCCCTGTCCCTCAAAGCACTCAACATCAATAATCTGTGAAAGTTCCTCTAATTTATAGATACCGATTACAAGCCCTGTTATGGTATCATTATGATAAATAGGTGCATAAATAACTACATTTTGTTCCCCATTTACAATAGATATCTGCACCTCGGAAATTCCGCTTTCACCACGCAAACCGCTCTCCAGATATGCTCGTCCCGTAGCATTTGAAGAACTTCCCTCAGATGACATTGCTTCTCCGTTTGCCTTGGTTAACCACATCCTTGTAAAATCACTCTTTTCACTCACTCTGCGCAAAGTATCAAGCGCTTCCTCTGAATGAATGTCATCATATTCTGAAAACACCTCTGCCATAGCCTCCAGAAATGATACCGAGGTATTCATATGTAGCTCAATTCCATCCGCCAATTGCTCACCGGTTTCCTTGAGTCTCGTCTCATATTGTGTCTTTGTAATCGTGAAATTTCTGGATGCATACAAAATGACAACCACTATCAATGATGCAATCAAGACAATTGGCATTAAAAATTTAACTGTTTTTCTGGCTTTCATGCATCATCACCTCGCATTCTCACAGAATATTCCCTCATTATACACTCTTTATGCGCAAAAGAAAATATAGAAAAACAACAATACCGAGAAGAATTCGATACCACCCAAATACTTTGAAATCATGTTTTTTGATATAACTCATCAAGAATTTAATTACTAAAACAGATACAGCAAACGCAACTATGGTTCCAACCAAAAGAATTGCCGTTTCCATTCCTGTATAATGGAATCCGAAATCCAGCATTTCCATCAGAGAAGCTCCAAACATCACCGGTATTGCAAGGAAAAAGGTAAACTCAGCAGCAATACCACGTGACACGCCAATCAGAATACCGCCTAAAATGGTTGCTCCAGAACGACTGGTTCCCGGAAATACAGCTGCAATCACCTGAAACATACCAATAATAAAAGCTGCTTTGAATGTAATGTCCTGAATACTGTTCATCCTTGCGTTTAACTTTTTATTGCGATTTTCAATAATAATAAATGCAATACCAAACACAATTAGTGCTCCGGCAATTACCCAGCAATTATAGAAATGCGCCTTAATAAAGTCTCCCCAGAGCACCTTAACGACCGCCGCCGGAATACACGCCACAACAATCTTCAGCCACATCATGAACGTATCCTGCTTGATAAAATACTTCTCACCACGCGCAAACGGCCAAAGTTCCTTAAAATATAGAACAACCACCGCCATAATGGCACCTAACTGAATGACTACCTCAAACATATCCCAGAATCCCGGGCTTACATTGAACGTTATGAATTCATTCAGTAAAATCAAATGCCCTGTAGAACTTATGGGCAGCCACTCGGTAATTCCTTCTACAATTCCGAAAAGAATTGCTTTCAAAATTTCTATCATTTTCTCAAATTCCTTCCCTTTTATAAAATACCGATAGAAAAAAGAGCCACTTGCAATTCTTCCGTCTCGCAAAGACTCCTCATCATAATGTTAGGACAAAAATTGGAACGCACAGAAAGCTGCATAAATCAGCAGTAAAATAATACCTTGAGCACGTGAAAGCTTTCCTCTGATTAGTGCCGGAATTGTCATAAATATCATTACAAAGAGCATAATGGGAATATCTACAACAAGAGATGCATTTATTCCTGCGACAGTTTTACCCTGTGGCAAAGAAAACGGAGCCAATACAGTTGCCACGCCGCTGACAAATACAAGATTAAACAAGTTGGCACCCACAATATTGCCCAGCGATAATGCGCCATGTCCTTTCGCCAATGAAGTAATTGCTGTCACCAGTTCCGGTAATGAAGTACCAAGCGCAACAAAAGTAAGCGCAATCACTGACTCAGGAACACCGATTGCCTCTGCAATCAACGTACCGTTATCCACAAGTAAATCAGCACCAACTGCAATCAACGCTGCTCCAACGATAAGAAGTGCAATGTCCTTTAAAACCGGTCCTTCTTCTGATGCCTCTTGAGCATCCTGCTCCGCGCCTTTGCTTGCAACCGCTTCCGGTGTTTTTCTTGCCTGTATTACAGAGTATGTCATATAAACCAAAAACATAACCAGCAAAATGATACCGGTCAATCTGGTAAATGCGCCTGTTATGTATGCTGTTGCCACATAGAAAATCGCAGCCACAAAAAAGAAAATAACCGGTGCCTTCAGAGATTTACGATCCACTTTAGAAGGTTTGATTGCAATTGTAATTGCCGCAATTAATGCAGTGTTGCATATAATCGAACCAATTGCATTACCGTATGCTATTTCACCATGTCCACTGAGTGCGGAAGTTGCAGATACCATCACTTCAGGCAACGTCGTTCCACACGAAACAACGGTTGCTCCAATCAATAGTTCCGGCACCTTGAACCGATGTGCGATACCGGTGGCACCATCCACAAACCAGCCACCGCCTTTAATCAAAAATATCAATCCTACAATAAATAGAAGAATGGGAATCAGCATCCTTATGCCTCCTGTTTTCTCGCGTGCATCTTCGCTTTTTTTCTTATCTTTCTAACCACCAAAATGATAATCACAATCAGTACTGCAATGATTATATAAAGTGCTATTGCAATTTTGTTCGGATTTTTAAGTAACTCTATGATATTCATGGAATCAACTTCATTTTTCCGTCCCATCAAACTTGCATATTCGCTTGGAACCTCCGGCAGTGAACCTGCACCTACCGGAAAAGATTCCAGATAGTTTGCAAGTGCATACCATTCCTTCAGTTCGCCACCGGTCTCTTGATCATATATAATACAATCTTCAATATCCTCAATCGGCTGACCATTGGCATCCTTGGGTGACAAAGTTAAAATTCCCATGGATTGCTCTTCTACACTTCCAAGCATCTGTGCACAATACAATGGGGTAACCACACGATAAAGTTTATCACGCTCTATCGGCGTCATACTCCCATCATTATTTTCAACCGAAACATCTGTAACACGGTTTAGTATCAATCGATTGGGATTATAGGTCCAGCTTGCTCCACTTGGATAAAGTTGTGCCGTACCACCTTCTGAAATAGAAACATCAATTTCCGCTAACGTTGCTAGTTCTTCACCCGTCAACCAAAGTCCAACCAAAGGATAACCCGGCACCTGATCCGGCCCAATTCCCAATGCGCATACATCAAAGACATCGCGTACTATCACATCTCCAACAGGAACGCGCTCGCGAATCATCCCCTTTGCCGCAATTGCAATGTCAACCGGAATACCGTCTTCTCCCTCAGCCTGTGCTACCGCATAACGGTATGAATCTGCAATCAGATTCGCCAGAGGTTCTTCTGCAAGACCCTTTGTTTCATAATCGTTAATCGATATAAATTCTACAGAATTGTGGGCAATCACCTCATCGTAGGTATACCCAAATCGACTTAAGTATTTATCATTAATATCATCCCGATAGGAATTAAGTTCTGCTGTAATCTCTGCATCCGGTTCAATATCGGCTGTCAACGGATGAAGTTGATAACCCGTCATTTCATAACGACCATCTGCATTCTCTCTTAGTGATAACTCTCCCAAATTGTGCGTATAACAGCCACAGGAAACAATATAAGTATTGCCATATACAATGGGCTCCGTCAGCACTGTATGTGAATGTCCGCTGACAATCACATCAATATCAGGTACCGCCTTTGCAAGCAGTTCATCTTCAGAATTACCGGGCTTTTTCGAGGTTCCCGAATGGGACAGGCATACAATTAATTCTGCGCCCTCTTCTTCTAACTTTTTAACCATACTTTTGGCCGTATCAATCTGCTCCTCAAAAATAAGCCCGCTAAGCGGAGCATCTTCTGCGGAATTCTCACCAAAAATACCGAAAATTCCTATTTTAACACCATTTCGTTCTATCACAGCATAATCCGATGCACCATATGCATCCCATGCTTTTTTAAGTTCAACATTTTCTTCCGTTGTATTCTTACTCCAATCCAAATTGGATAACAACATAAGCGGCAGTTTAAAATTTCCTTCTGTATTCTCTCTGTCCATTGCTGCATACAACATCTGCGTCAATCCGTCTTCACGATAATCAAATTCATGATTACCCAGTGTCGTTGCATCAAAACCAAGTTTTCCAAGCATAACCAGTTCTACGGCTTCCTCTGTATATAATGTCTGGTATAGCGTTCCCATGGAGAAATCACCCGCATCTACCAAAATACTGGTTTCATATTGTGCACGTAATTCCTGAATTTTGGTTGCCATTCTGGCAAGTCCGTACTTTTCTCCTGTTCCATCGTTTTTAGGTGTCAAATAGGAATGGATATCATGTACAAATATAATCGTAAGTTCTTGTCCTTCAGAGGCCTGTACCCTGTTCGGCGACACCATTGTGACCATACCTGAGAAAAGCGCCACAAAAACCAGCACAAGCAGAAATTTGCCTGTGCCGGTTTTATATATGTTTTTAAATGATTTTATCATATGCTTCATACAATTTCTGAACTCCGTTCTCCAGTATGTAATAGTGCCTGACATACGGCACCAGAAGTATAATCAATAATCCCGTTAGAATATATAATGCAATCATTTGAAAAAACAAACTTGCCAACAATGTAATAACAGCCAAAAGTGCAAACGTCACTGTCACAATCAGATGTATCAGCCTTTCATGCTGAAAGAAACCAATCTGGATTAACATATCCTTACGCAACTGTTTCTTTTCCGATTTCTTCAGTGGTTCACCACTTAACAGAGCCTCAATATATAGTAAATAGTTCTTTAATCTCTTTTCCATTTACTACTCCTCAAATAATTTAATTCCATCACGTATCATGCCGTCAACAATCGACTCAACATGTTTCAAAGTATCTACCATCTGTGAAGACAACTTCTCTGTGTTGTGATATAGTTCATTTGCTTTCGCGCTGTCGCCCCTTTTAATCATACTGATGATTTCAACTCCCGAACTATGAACCTGATGATGCAGACCGTCTATCTTCTTCCACTCATCTCTTAACATCGGATGTTCTACCTTCAAAGCATGATAGAAATGTCCGAATGCACACTTTGTTGAGTCAGTCTGTAAAGGTGCAAGACTCATACTGTCTACCATTTTCTTTAAGTTTGCTGTCCATGCCTTGTGCGCATTTTGTGCTTTCCCGATGATTTCCTTCAGTTCTTCACACTTCATCGCATTCTCGCCGGCATCTAACCCTGCATAAAGTCCTGTAACTACATTCGACAATTTTGTATCAATCATTGAAATACTTCTTGCATACTCAGCACTTGCCGAAGCATCCTGCGATACCTCCTGTGTCATTTCACAAAGTCTCTGCGAATCCGCTGCCGATGTCTCCATTGCCTGATTCACCTCAACTGCTGCAGTTCTAAGTCCCTGCATAGATTCATGAATCAAGGAAACATTCTCTATCACATCTTCCATGATATCAATATTTTCAGAAACTGACTGAGATACACAATCAATCTTATCACTCATCTGTACTGTTGATTCCAGCGCACGCTTTACACTTTCCTGTCCTTCATCGGCTGCCACATGAATATCATTTACAAAACTACGCATACCGTCCAGATTTTCCTTTGTGTTATCTGCCAGATTACGAACTTCCTCAGCAACAACAGAAAATCCCTTTCCATGTTCCCCTGCTCTTGCAGCCTCAATTGCAGCATTCAGTGCCAACAAATTGGTCTGATTGGCAATTGCCTGTACACTGTCCACAATCTTCTCAACTTCAGTTGCCAAATTGGCAAGCTGTGCTATCTTATCACTCATGATATGTGTATCATTTACCACATTCTCTTTCAAATGACTTGTCTCAGTAAGTAATCCCTTACTGGTATTATTCTTCTCGGATATCACACCGGATTGTTCAGTCAAATTCTCTAACGCCGTTGTTGTTTCTTCAAGATTTTCTTTCACCTGATTCAATGTTGCGGAAGTCTCTTCCACGACTGCAAGATTGGCCTCTCCAAGACGCGCCATTTCTTCTGCATATTGCTTTAACTGCTCGGAAATATGTGACATGCCTACATCAAAACTACTGATTTCACTTGCGATATCCAGAAGTCCTTTTGCCGATGCTGCCATCTTTTTCTCGTTTGCCATCAAACGCTCCAGCTGACTCGACACCTCATTGCGTACTGTTTCTTTGTGACTCTGTGATTTGAATTTCATAGAGACTTCCTCCTTCCGTAACCTGTTTCATCATATGTGTTTTGATTATAGCATGAAATGATTCGTAATTCTATCACTAATTGCTTTGAATTGACTTGAATTAACTTGGAATTGTCTTTGCGTTTCCTTTGAGTTGCTACACGCGACTCTTGACCGCAAGCATTTCAATATATCCACGTTTTCCTATCGGCTCCAATTGAATACGTGGGTTGGAAGCATCCCATTCATACCCCATCATAACCGGGTTATATTTATCCATTGCTTCCTGCAGTTCCTCAATTGCCTGACAATAATCTTCTTCCTTGAACGGCTCACCCTGGAATAACATATAATCCGCTTCCGGAAGTTCAATCACATCAAAGCCTTCCGGCACAACGCCGTCATAATCCGGTGCCACTTCAACGCCTTGTACATATTCAGATGTATTTTCCGCACGATACTCTTTGGGCAGCCACAAGCAAACCGGCTCTCCGCTAATGGACTTGATGCTGGTCAACAATCCCCATACATCACATCCCACTTCATCACAATATTCAAAATAATCACTTGCCTTGATTCCTCTTTTAATCAATACCTTTCTTGCAGGCTTATGTATCATCTGTATAAAAACATTTTTCACATGTTCCATTTTCCCATGCTCCTTTCGAATCTCATTAAACATGACTCCATACGGAATAAATAAGTGCAGCGGTATCGGATTCTTTGCATACTCTCCCGGATTGCACCCGAATTCTCTTGCAAATGCCCTCTGATAACCGTCCACACTTTGAAATCCCAAATCAAACGCCACGTCTATGACCCTTGCTTTCTCATCTCTGAGTCTTAGTGCAGAGCGCGACAATCTGATACGTCTGATGTAGTCACTTGGTGTATAGTTCGTATATTCCTTAAAAAGACGATACGAATACCATGGCGAAAACAAGGATTCCCTTGCTAAATCCGCAAGGGTTATCTCCTCGTTTAGATGTCGGTCAATATAATCCTGCATCTTCTGAACTGCCACAATTCGTTCGTGCATATCTGATACCTCTGTTCTTTCTATTCCCATTTAAAACACTTTATCGAGCATATGATGCAAACTGCCGCCAGCACGCTCATCACGATAATCGGAACCGTTACATTCGTAAGTTCCTGACCCAATGCCGCCGCTTTTAGTATCTTGATACCCTCAGTTAACGGCATCACATTTGCAACTACCCGTACTCCCTTTGGCATGATTTCATACGGTAAAGTTGCTCCGGAGAATATCAGCATCGGGAAATACAAAACAGAAGCAATGACTGAAGCCTGCTTGCTGTTTTTCGCAATTCCTCCTACAAGCATACCAATACTGAGAACTGAAATCAATACCAAAAACCAGCCTCCGAGGAAAACTAAAAATGAACCTTTCATTCTGAATCCCCAAAAGATACCTGCCACAATCCACAGCGAAGCAATTGATGCCACAGAATAAAGTGTATAAATGCACAAATGTACAAACAGTATCATCGTCGGACTAACGGGCGTTACCTTAAATCGCTTCAATATCTTCTTTTCTCTGTAATCCGATATCAAGATTGGAAGTCCCATTAACCCTCCTGCACAAATCGCAATCGAGCATAACGCACCGAAAGATTGATCAATAAATGAGTATCCGGCTCCTTCAAAAGCGGGCTTACTTCCGTATATGAAGCCCAAAATAATCAAAACAACAAGTGGCATAGCAATTGCAAAAATAACCATATTCATATCTCGAAGGGAAAGTCTTCCTTTCATTTTGATAATTCGCTTCCTGAAATTGTACCCCAACCTGCTGAAACAGTTTCTTCCTGTCCTTTCTCGGATTCATTCCAAGTACAGACACCGCACCGCCATCCTGCTTTCTGGTACCCAAGATACATTCTATACTTGTACTCTTGCCCGCGCCGTTTGCACCGAGCAGCCCGAATACTCTACCCTGTTCAACAGACAAATTCAGGTCTTTTAATGCCTGCTTGCCCTGATAGGACTTGGATAGGTGTTCCACTTTAATTGCTTCCATTTTTATTCCTCCTCGTTAGAATAAGTTGTTATTCTTCTGTTTGTTTCCTGTTTGTTCTTGTCGACAGTTTGTATTCTATCGCATCCGCAACTTTTGCTTCTCGACTTTTTTTGCCCAAATAACAAGAAAAGTAAATTCCTAAATTCTGGTTTCGGGCATTAGGTTGTTGGCAATGGACGCCAAATGGAACAGATGAACACTATGTCGCCCTCATGGATGAATAACCTCTGTATTCCTAAGTAAAGCGTTGGAGTTGTTGGTACCGGACGGGTCGATTCGAACGTCCATCCTTGGCCGTCTCATCTAAATCTGCCCTCCATGGCAGATTTACCCTACTGTTAGCGCTTTACTAAGGACTACAACGGACATTCATAAATCGGGTGCCATAGTGTTCATCTGTTTCATCTGGCTGTCTTTCACAAACTCTTTTTTCCATAATTCGAATTTTGGGATGTTGATATGGAAAATGGTTTGTCCATAAGGGCAGTGGTATATAACATTTATGGACAAAGTGAAGTCTGTGCAAAGATTTGCATAGGTACACCACTTCAAACTCGCAGCATCTTCTGAATGATAGCAACTTACAGAAGAGATAGCTTCCTTGTCGCCCAATTTTACCGTTGGCGACAAGGAAGTCATCCTTTGACCTCAAGAAGGTAAACCGGAATTTAATGCCCCAAACCAGAATTTAGCACTATAAAAAGTGACATTTGTAAATTGTGGTGAATATGATAATCTGCTATATTAAGACTATCAGGCAATGCAGAAATAATTCTATTGCAAATTACGAGGAGGAAACAATTATGATATGTCCACAATGCGGCAGTAATCAGATATTGACACAGACAGCAACATCAACAACTACAGACACTAAGACAAAGGGATTTGGCTGGATTAAGGCATGTCTCGGCTACGTTTTTTTTAGTGTACCGGGTATCTTATGTGGTTTGTGCGGAATGGGAAAAGGGAAATCAAAGACTACTACCACAACAAAATTAATTCACATCTGCCAGACCTGCGGAAAACATTTTTAAGATAAATAGAAGATGAATCATATGAAACAAAAATTGTTAGAGTGTATTCGAATAATAGGAAATGAAAGTGGTTGCCACCAACTACCGGAGCGAAGTTTCTTCTATAAAGGAAAACAGTTTCCGGTATGCGCAAGATGCACCGGCGTAACCGTCGGGCAGTTTCTTGCTGTTCTCATTAATGTGATTGGTCTCCGCATACGCCACCATTCTGATAACCACGAAATTAAGAAAGACCTCATTCCTGCCTCTTTTTCATTTGTAAGCCTTGGCATCATGGGAGCTGATTGGGCGATTCAGGAAGCAGGCATCAAAGAATCCACCAATCCCCGGCGCTTTGTGACCGGTATTCTTGGTGGATTCGGGATGTTTAACTTATATTTTATTGTATTTCGCCGGCTGATTAATTTTTTTCGTCGACAATAAGTCCAAGCAAATCCTCGTCTAAGAGGTTTTCATTCTTAATGATATTCTTCAGTTCTGCTGAAAGCTTCACCTGGTTTTGATCCAACACTTGAACATCTTGCAATTCCTCAGTGCCGCTCTCTTGTGTTTCCTGTACCGCATGCGCAATCTCTGTTGCATGCTCTTCCTTCGTCTGCTCTATCCTATTCTCAACTTCTTCGCGATTTTCCTTTGCCTTCTCAAGCAACTCTTCTTTCTCTTTTTCTGCCTCTTCTTTCTTCTTGGCTTCTTCTTCGCGCTTTGCTTGTTCTTCGTCCAGATGTTCTTTTGCTTCATCAATCAACATACCGATTTCTTCTTTTGCAGCTGCAAGAATCATCTCATCCTTTGCATTGACCGCATCAACCATGGCATGTGACTTCAGTCGTTCCTGCCTGATTGATTTTGATGCCTCTGTCTCCTCCATAATCTGCTTCTTATTATCCTCGATTTCATCTCGAAAAGCATCCATGGATTCATTCAATGCAAGTGCTTTCTCTTGGTACTCCGTCGCCGGTCCCATATTGGCAAGACGCTCCCATTCATCCTCCGTCAAGCTCACATCCGAGCCGGGTTTCTTTGCTGCCTTATACTTTATAAGCAATTCCAAATCTTGCTGTTCTTGACTATCATCAGCAATACCATAGTCTACTTTTGCCTGTTCCATTAACTTCTTATATTCATTCATTTCTTTATTTGCGGCTGCAGAACTTGTCTGTAACTCTTTAATCTTATTCTTACGCTCTTTCAAATCATCATCTATCTTTGCTTCATTTTCATGCGCATCCATCATAACCTTCATTGCTGCTTTTCGCGCCTGCTGTCTTTTCAATAAGATAGAATCCGGCTTTACACCCAAATCACCGGCAAATAAAGTTCCGCTGCTCTTTTTCTGCTGCTTGTCCTGATTGCTATTTTCCAGTCTCTCTCTTCCGGTAGTGTCTCCCATAAATATAGACGTATGATTTACTTTCATCCTTCTTATTACCTCCCAATTGCTAAGCCTACATTTCATAACCTGTTATGCTTACTCTGTCATACTTATTCCGTTATTCTTGTTTCCTTATGCTTATTTCCTTATGCTTATTTTCTCATTCTATGTATCGGTTGAATTTGCTTCAGAAATAAGACATATCCTCGCTAAATATCATACTTTTTTATTGCAGTTTGAATATTGACAAATAGAAACGGTAAGTTCAAACTATAAGGGAACAAAGAAAAGAGGAACGTTATGTCAACCACGTCGTTAAATGCACAATACAATAAAATGACGCAGACTCCGGTCTCAAAACTGATTATTAAACTCAGTATTCCCACCATTATCAGTATGTTGATTACCAATATTTATAATATGGCAGACACGTTTTTTGTCAGCAAACTTGGTACAAGTGCCAGTGGTGCTGTTGGTATTGTGTTTGCGCTAATGGCTATTTTGCAGGCATTTGGATTTATGTTCGGACATGGTTCGGGCAGTATTATTTCAAGAAGACTTGGACAACGTGACACCGAAAGTGCCAGCAGATACGCTTCCACAGGTTTCTTTCTTGCACTTGCAGTTGGTTGTGTGATTGGTATCCTCGGCATTATCTTTCTGATTCCGTTCATGAAACTGCTTGGAAGTACTGACACCATTCTTCCCTTTGCAAAACAATATGCTTTGTACATTTTACTTGCAGCGCCCTTTATGACGGGCAGTTGTGTATTGAATAATATTCTGCGCTATGAAGGAAAAGCATCATTTGCCATGGTAGGACTGACGTTAGGTGGTGTCATCAATATCATTGCAGATCCTTTCTTTATTTTCACGCTGAAACTAGGTGTGGCAGGTGCCGGGATTGCCACTGCTATGTCTCAGGTAATCAGTTTTTCAATTCTTCTCTTTATGTTTTTATCCGGCAAGACTGAAAGCAAGCTATCGCTTCGCCTCATTACAAAAGAACTTCGTGAAGTATTAGAAATCATCAAAGTAGGATTTCCCAGTATGATGCGTCAGGGACTTGCCAGTGTTTCCACAATGCTGCTGAATTCTCAAGCTGCCGTATACGGAGATGCTGCTGTTGCTGCCATGAGTATTGTCAATCGTATCTGCATGTTTATCTTCTCGGTCGGACTTGGTTTGGGTCAGGGTTTACAGCCGGTTGCTGCATTTAATTATGGTGCCGGTAAATATTCGCGTGTCAAAAAAGGTGTGCTATTTACTGC
>DATESB010000111.1:0-28757 GCA_035271065.1 Lachnospiraceae bacterium
AGCGGAAGTGCATACTTAACATGAACTTCCTTTCCCAACAGACAACTAATAAATGCAGACAATCGCTCCGGTGTTCGTTCTGGGTCAAAAACATATTTGAAGAATGTGTCATAGGTAATCTTAATGCCTCGATTTCCGGAACAGTAATCCAGAAAATCATTTCTTAATTCTGGGGTAAGTTTTGTGTATTGTCTGAAAAGGTCCGGTTCTGATTTCAAATGTGACAGAATCGTTTCTCGATCAATCTTCTCACCAAAAACAGTCGGTGATAATTGTACGACTTCTTTTTGCATAGACATGCTCCCTATTTGTGCAAGGTTATTAGTTGCTGTCTGCTGGATTATTGGCGAACGCCTGATGCACACAAGTAAGGTGCTATCTGTAAAATTCCCGATGATTGTGTAGAAGCACAATCGCAGTACGTGTGAAAACTATAACATATATTCTATTATGGAACAACAGGTAAAACACAAAATAATATTATCAATCTTCCCAAATCTCACAACAGCATCAGCCTTGTAACTCAAAGCGTTTAGGATTGATTTTTTATCCATAAGCATCTATAATACTACCGGTACAACACACAATCAAACAACTCAAAAACAAGGTGAAACATATGAAGATAAAATGTGGATATTGCGGAAGTTTCATAGATGATACAAATGAGAAATGTCCCAATTGCGGCGGTGTGAATGATCATTTGGTCAGAAGTGCACACGGAGTTCCTAAAACAATCGAAGAATTGAAACAATGGTGTCTAAATAAGAACATTCCACTTGAACAAGCAAGATTTTTCATTGGGGAAGATTATAGAGGTGCCCGGGCATTCGGTATTTATAAGGATGAAAACACCGAGAATTTCATTGTCTACAAAAATAAGTCCGACGGAAGCCGTGCTGTCCGCTATGAAGGTAAAGATGAAGCCTATGCCGTAAATGAACTCTACATGAGATTGAAAGAAGAAATTCTGAACCAGAAGCAGCATCTCAAACAGCAACGTCCATCTTCTTCTGTTGTTGGACTCAAAACCAGCAGACGAATAGTCATAGGTTATTGGATTTTTATAGTCATAAGTTTTATTTTTACTTTACTCCTGCTATCCGGCGCATTTGATAGCCCTAACCGCGGATATTACAGTTATAACAATTCGATATACTACTATCAGCCAAGTGACGGTTGGTATCAATACGACAGTGACGACTGGTCACCTGCCTCTGTAGACCGCGAATTGTCCAATAACTATGAGAATTACAAGACCTTTGGTTCTGATGATGCAGACTCTTTCTATGATTCCGGATATTACTATGAGGATAGCACTACCTATTCAGACTATGACAGTGATTGGGATTCCGACAGTAGTTGGGACTCTGGAAGTGATTGGGATTCAGGCGCTACAGATTGGGACAGCGATTGGTAATATATTCTATAAGAAAAACCTGAGAAGCATAATGTTTCTCAGGTTTTTCCATTTATCATTCATTATATACAATCACGCCTTCTCCTTCAGGGAATGGATGTTGCATACAGGTTCCACCAAAATATTCGTATTCCGTATCACCGTCACGCACCCCATCTCTGACTTCCTTAACTGCCGCCATCATTTCTTCATAAAGTGAAGCATCATCAAAATCTTGTGCATGGCCATGTAGAATATAGTCATATTCTGTACGGATTTTCTGAAGATTTTCCAGTGACTGGTAACATTCATCCATTGGCAGGCTATCGGGAAGCTGTAGCCAACAATGTCTGTTAATTGCATCACCGGTAAAGAGAACCCTATTCTTTCGATCAAGCAGACAAATACTTCCTGAAGTATGCCCCCGTATTTCATAAACCTCCAATGAAATACCACCAAGGTCAAATACATCGCCTTCCTTTGTCTCAACAAAATGAACCGGTTCAAAATCAAATTTTTTCTCCAGTTTACGATACATGCGATATGTCAACGTCTCCTCAGCAAGTGCAAAGTCATCGGGATGAAGATAGGCTTCACCAAAATAGGCATCTCCATATATATGATCCATATGTCCATGTGTATTGATTACAATTATCGGAAGGTCTGTTATTGTCCTAGCAACAGCCTGCACATCCTCATAGCCATTCATTGTATCAATGACTGCTGCTTTATCTTCTCCGACCACCACATACCCTGTTGACTCATTATTATCATTCATCAACCAGGTATTCTCGTTCAACTGTTTTACTTCAATGGGGTTTCTCGCACTTGTTTCGCCAGGCATTCCATTTATCTTCACATTGACAATGACTGCTGCCACCACCAAAAGAAATGCGATAATCACCATAACAATAAAAATCCCCTTACCATTAAACTTCTTCTTCATTACTAACCTCCATATCATCTGTTCCTTGCTATACAACTAGTGTCGGTTTCTTGTAATACCATTAAAGCAAAAAAAGTGACAAATGTAAATTACAATTATGCTTTATCTTGATTACAATATTGATATCATATAAAATGTCTATACGGCCTAATAAGTGGGAGAATCATATGGATACCAACGCAATGATATTAATCGGACAGGGAAACACAGCTGAGATATATGAATATGAAAATGATAAAATCTTGAAGTTATTCAGAGACTATATGGATTCCACATCAATAGAAAATGAATACCATAATTCCTGTGTTGCTTATGATTTGCTTATGGATTGTGTACCAAAAGTATATGACATGGTTGATTATAGCGACCGTACCGGCATCATATACCAAAAAGTAATCGGCAGCGATATGATGAAATTGATGCTATCTTCTGTTGGTTCCCTAAAACATTTAGCAAAGGAACTGGCACACATTCACCATGAGATGCAAATTAATGTGAACAATAAAAAGCTTCCCTCTGTTAAAGAGAAGCTGATTGAAGATTTAAGAAATGTAAATCAATTAGAACCTGAAATGAAAGAACAAATACTACGCTATCTTGATGCACTTCCTAACGGAAACGCTCTCTGCCACTTTGATTTTCATCCCGGGAATATCATCTACTGTGACAATAACCCCATCATCATTGATTGGATGACCGCATGTTACGGCGATCCGCTTTCTGACGTTGCCAGAACCTGTATTATGCTAAAACATGCCGTAGTTCCTAATATACCAAACATCTTGCAGCCAGTTGTAAACGTCTTCAAAAAAATCATTCTGAACATTTATCTAAATGAATATATGCTCATATCCGGCTGCACCATAGAGGATATTGAAAAATGGTATCCACCAATCATCGCCGCCAGATTACGTGAGTCTATTCCGCCCGTAGAGCAAAAACGACTTCTCAAAATTCTTATGCAAATGCCGGCATACGGAACAAAATCGTAGCAACCATATCAATTGCAAAAATCACCAATATACTGATGCAAATTATATGCTTCGCACGTTTACTCACTTTGCTGCTCAACATCCAAATAAGCGGTTCAATCACATAAATCAATGCAATGGCGCCAACTGCAAACGTAATCACACTTCTAAGACAAATAAAACCGCCGATATTCAAGAACTTTCCCTGATAATCCCACCATCTTGTTGCCCATAACTCATACATCGCGTAACCTGTCACATACTCTAAAATCCCTGTAATTGGTATCGTAAGCAAAAATATTGCAATGGGGTGTTTCTTAAATCGTCTGGTCAATACTACAATCAATAATGCACCAAATCCATAAATTGGCAAATACGGTCCGTAGAAGAACCCATTATTTGAAATCCTGTTTTCAAAAATCCAATAGAAGAATAACTCATAAATCCATCCGATGACAGAACCCGTTAAAAACAGTAGCAAATAAGTCTCTGCAATATCTAATTTACCTGCATGTTCCGGTTCGTACGAATTCAACTTCTTCATTTGTTCCGCTAATTTGTTCATGTGATTCCCCTCATCAAGTATCATTCATCTCACTCATGCAACATACTAATTATGCAATTTATGTCAATTCATGTCAAGCAAAGTGCACATAGTCATATGCCCACTATCTTCTGATATTCAGACGCTCCTCAATCTTGCGCAGTTTTTCCTTGGCCTTATTCAACTCTTCAATTGCTCTTGCAGTCTCAGACTCCAAGAGTTCACTTTTCTTCTTTGCCAATTCTGTCTTCGCTTTCTGTGTTGCTTCTTTAACCTCAGCCCGCGCTTCCTTCAACTGTTTTGTAAGCGATACCGGTCTTGCCTGCATATCAGGATAAGCAGCCTGAATACGGCGAAGCAGTACCTTGCGGTTTCTAAGCAATTCACGTACTTTCTGACTAATTTCTTCCGTATTATCAGCTTCACTTCCATCAATTTCTTTCTTAACAACATCCATTAAGAAATACGAAACTATATTATCTGCAACCAATAACGTTCCCACCACAATGGCTGTGATAATAATCAGATTTTTGGGCCACTTCTCTATTGCTGTAAAGAAAATCGGATCGATCCATTTCATAATCAAAACAGAGCCAACTCCAAACAGAATCAGATTTCCAATCCAAATACGTCCATGCAGATTCATCGGTTTCGTACTGTAATCCCACCATCTGGCATGGAACATCTTCTCCATATACCAACTGACGAAATACTCTAACAATCCACAAATCACAAAGCCCGCCAAAAATGTGTCCGTAATACTGCCTTCATAGCCAATCACACCGCCAACTAACACAGTAACCGCCACAACACCGCAGCCGTAAATCGGACAATATGGTCCAATCAAGTATCCTCTATTGATAAATCTGTGGTATTGAATATACTTAAGTGTCACTTCCATGAGCCAACCAACACAGGAAAATATGAATAACTCTATCACTAATTCACACAGTATTACGAAACTAAACTCCATCTTTTGCCCTCCTCATGCTTCATTCAATGTCAGATTCTATTTCCAAAAATGCAGAACACTTGGATCTACTTCCGATAAGGATTTTGCACCTGTCCGTGCCATAATACTCATTAGCTCACCATTCATTTCTAACATTCTTTTTGTGACGCCTTCATGCCCGTCCTTCAGTGGGGTCATCAATTCTCTGCCCACACAGACCGCCGTTGCACCCAAAGCCAACGCTTTGAATACATCCATACCGCTTTCAATACCACAATCCACGAAAATCGGGACTTCTCCATCAACCACTTTGACGATTTCCGGAAGAACCATAAGCGGTGGAACAGAATACGGCATAATACCATGATGATGTGATACAAGAATACCTCTTGCACCTGCTTCGATACTGCGTTCTGCATCCCTTGCACTCAATACTCCTTTGACAATAAAGGGTACATCAACCGCCTCTACGTATCGCTTCATATCCTGCATTGTCTTTGCACGCATCGGTAAATCCAACACTACATCATAGGAACCTGTTGACGAAAAACAATGGTCAATATCCATTCCTACCGCAAATGCATGATGCTTCACTGCATGTTCTAACTTATGGAAAATAACCGCATCATCCGCATGCGGCTTTATGATTTTAACGGTCTGCGCACCTGTATCCGTAATGCGCTCTAATTCCTCGTCTTCACCCATACCATACCAGTGCACGGCTCCGGCTGCCTTGGCTCCTCGCGCCATTTCCGCCATTGCATCTTCACATATATGACTCAAATGCGATAATGCTGCTGTCATAATCGGAGTCTGAAAAGTTTGTCCATACAGTTCCAGTTGTGTAGACGGTAAATCCGCATCTATATATCTCGTCTCCAATAGAATAGAATCAAAATACTCTCGTGTAATTTGATTTGAATCTCCACTATTTTTCATGATGCTATTCCTCCATTATTTGCTTCTTGTATTTCTTATATTCTACCACATTATATGAACATTATCTTATATATTAGCAAAATTTGAAACCAATGAAGCAAGTTTTGGAAAGAATAAACATCATATTCTTGATATGATGGATATACGAGAGGAGGTCTACAAATGAATAAAAACTCAATACCAAATGAACCATTAGTGACACATATCTACACTGCCGATCCGTCTGCTCATGTCTTCGAGGATAAGATTTATATCTATCCTTCGCATGATTTGGAGCATAATGATGAGGACAATGACAACGGAGATCAATATAAAATGGAGGATTATCATGTCTTTTCCATGGAGGATATCAATGCCCCCTGTATAGATTGCGGAGAGGTTCTCCACATGAAAGATGTTCCATGGGTTAAGAAGCAAATGTGGGCGCCTGATGCCATTTACAAAAATGGAACTTATTATCTGTTCTTCCCGGCAAGAGACCACGATGACATTTTCAGACTTGGGGTTGCAACAAGCAAAAGCCCTGCCGGTCCATTTAAGGCGGAGCCAAACTATATATCCGGAAGTTTTAGTATCGACCCTGCTGTATTTATAGATGATGACGGCAAAGCATATATCTACTTTGGTGGCTTGTGGGGTGGACAATTAGAAAAATGGCAGACCGGAAGTTTCCTTCCCGATGCAAAAGGTCCCGCCGACAATGAACCTGCATTGGGACCTATGGTTGCTGAATTAAGCGATGACCTGCTTTCCTTCAAGGAGAAACCGCATAGCATCGTCATTCTTGATGAAAATGGAACTCCGTTGACCGCAGGTGATACCAATCGAAGATATTTTGAAGGTCCGTGGATGCATAAGTATAATGGATATTATTATCTCTCCTATTCTACCGGAGACACACACTATTTGGTCTATGCAATCAGTAAAGACCCACAAGGTCCGTTTACTTATCAAGGCAGAATATTGGAACCGGTCATTGGTTGGACAACACACCATTCTATTATAGAGTTTCAAGGGAAATGGTATCTGTTCTATCATGATGCATCTATGTCCGGCGGTGTCAACCATAAGCGTTGCGTGAAGTACACTGAACTTCATTACCGAGAAGACGGGACAATTGTACCGATGACACCCTAGTGTTTTGATAGTATATCTATTAATTTTCAAAAACCCTGTAGCATTTCTACTACAGGGTCTTTTCATTCTTATCGTTATAATCAGCCTTTCGATGGTAGATACGGACCCATCTGCTTCGCAAGTTTTGAAATTGTCATCGTTTGCAGATACACCTTGCCGGGACCTGTAATCACTGTATCAAATAATCCCTCACCACCAAGCAGCATATTCTTTACGCCTTTTACCGTCTGTATGTCTATCTGGCAGGTAGCTTCCATGATTGCAAGTACGCCGGTATCACAAACAATCTGCTCTCCGGGTTGTAAATCGTATTCCTGACAGTAGCCATCTACCTCAAGAAATACAAGTCCGGGACCGGTAACACGTTGCATGATAAAACCTTCTCCGCCAACCAGACCGGCACCTATCTTCTTCTGAAAATGTACAGCCAACTCCACACCATAAGAAGCACAAAGAAAAGCACTCTTCTGACATATGATACTTTGACCAGCTGCCAATTCCTTCACCACAATCTTACCTGGGAAAGAAGATGTAAAAGCTATCTCTGCCGGTCCCTGCGCAGTATAAGTGCTCATGAACAGACTTTCACCCATAAACATACGGCCAAGTGCTTTTCCTGCACCGCCCTCTGCCTTTGCTTCTGTTAGAACCGGTCCTTTAGACCAAGTACGACCACCAGCTTCACTGAGAATCTTTTCGCCTTGGTCAAGTTTGATAATGACTGCAGGTAAACTGCCGCCTTCGATAGAATATTGCATACTTTTTCCTCCTTTGTGGTTTTCTGACTAGTTACATTATAGTCGATTTTAAATAATTATACAACAAAAGAAGTTAAAATATTTTTTTCTGCAACAGCACAGCCCTACTCATTTTTATATCCAAATATCTTACAATCTCAAATCCATTCTCACGTGCAAATCGTATGCTTTCCTCAAAACATTCCTTATCTACATGTCCGGCCGGTTCCGCAAACAACAATTTTCCGTTATCCTTCATTGCAGTATGGATTTCATTAAATAAGTGATTCCTGTCAGGCACTTCATGTGCAACCGCAAACAAGAGTACAAAAGAAAGCTGCCCTTTCCACTGTTCTAACTTCAGAGAATTCGCCTCACAATTATGTAATAGAATTTGCGCCTCACAATGTTCTTTCTCAGCCCGTTTTTTAAGTCCCAGCAGCATTTCTTCTTGCAAATCAATGGCAATCACCTTGCCCTCTTTTCCAATCATTTTGACCATCGGAATCGTGAAATATCCCATACCGCATCCAATATCTGCTACAACAATATCTTCTGTAACATGACTTTTTAGTATCTCTTCAGGATTCTGTCTTTTTCTTCTCATAAATTGAATTCCGCTGAAAAGTCGTGCCTTCCACCATGGAAACACCTTATATTTACTGCTGCCCTCTATGAGTCTGGCTTTCACAAAATGCTTATTCAAAATCAGCTTTCCGATATAAGCACCCAACAGCGCAGCAACCGCATTCAACAAAAGAACATAAAATAGATTATTCATATTAAAATACTGTTCATACATCTTTACACTTTCTGCCGTCATTCCCCTGTCTTCTCCTCGTGCCAATAGATAATCTGTTCCTATTATGAATCCCGGCATATAGATTCCTGCTGCAACAGTAACTGCATATCCTGCATATGCAGCTGCAATACGGGAAAATTTCTTATATTGTCCAACAATCAGCTCTGCAATCAATCCACCGGCAATACATCCAATGGTTGTGAATATTCTTCCGCCAAACAATCCCACCAGACTCATTACTGCTCCACACAGAAAAAAAGTTCCGCGTTTTTGTACCTTCAGCGCAATTAGCATATAAACTGTTCCCATCACTGCAAATGCAACTGCTGTTGAAAAAAACAATCCGATAACTGTCGTACAGGATACGATGACTGCTATCGCATAACATACAATTGCGATGGTGCTCAAAATACCGATTACAATTAAATCTTTTACATTCATTTTCTTACTGTTCATGATAGATACCTCGATTTCTTATTTTTATATTTTCATAAATCCACGCGCGTTTTGTATGATTCTCAATTCCGCGAACCATTGCCGTGGCGGCAAGTTCATCCGCTAGTCGAATGCTTCTCATCAAAATCGGAACCAACATATATTCCATCCATTTCACCGGTGCTTTCAAAAAAGCCAACACTGAGTAATCAATTCCACGTATCTTAAGACTGTCTCGTATATAGTGCATCTCTAACTTCATGGTAGGAAGATAACGTAACATCACTGCAAACGGAATAACGATTTGGCGTGGCAGCCTAAGTCTTTCAAGTGTTTCTATCATTTCTCCGATACTGAGTATCTTTGTCAATGACGTCCCTAACATGCGCAGAAAGAGCAATCGTGGCAATATCTGCAGGATTGTCAAGATAAAAACTCTGGTTACTCCCGTAATCCATTCTCCCAATATAAGCGGGAGAAAACAGCATAAGATAATTGTCATGCTCTGCACCAGGGCAGACCTAATCACACCGGATAGAATCATTATCATGCATACGAGCCCGGTAAAAAGAAACAGGTAGTTATCTTCTCGCAGCACAACAGACAAAACTGACAAAAGCGCTGCTAAAAGGACTCTGATTCTTGCATCTATTCTGATAACACCATTATTCCTGTTGTTCATAAAATCCGCCTTTCCTAAGTTCTACAACTCTCTGAGCACATACTTCAATAAACTCTGCATCATGTGAGATAATGAGTATTGCCTTTCCGGTAAGTGCGATTTCTCTGAGCACTTTCGCAAGTCGTCGCATGTTCTCTCCATCCAAACCACTGGAAGGTTCATCGAGAATCAGTATCTTTGCATCACTCATCATGGCTGCTGCTATTGTAACCCTCTGCTTCTGCCCTCTCGAAAGCGCCATTGGATGCTGCATTCTATATGGCTGTAGTTCAAATTCGGATAATATCCGTTCGAGTTGCTCCCTCTTTTCAGATGTATGCTCAATACCCATCAAAAGTTCCTTTTCAACACTTTCAGCAAACAACTGATAATCTGAATCCTGAAGTACATAATACATCTCCCTCAGTCTCTGTTTTTGAGTCATATTTTGATGATTGATTTTAATTGTTCCGCTTTGTTCTTTCAACAGACCTGTCAAAACCTTGGCAAAAGTGGTTTTCCCTTCACCGTTATTTCCGACCAATGCAATGATTTCTCCTTGCTTGACCTTAAGACTCACTTCCTCTAAAATAGAGGCTTCACCCTTATTGTACCGAAATTTAAGATGCTCCACCTCCAACAAAGCTGACTGCTCCATAACCATATTGCTTTCTGACAAAGTATGTTTCATTGCAATCTCTTTTGGATAAAAAGAACGAAGTCCCATTGCTATCAGTTGTGCTTCTGTAATCTCGCATAGTTCTTCCTTTGTATATATCTTCTGAAACATACCTTTGTCCATCACTGCAAATCGGTCCGGCAAGTTACACAGATAATACAGGCGGTGTTCAAAGACCACAATCGTATGACCCATTTCCTTTAATTTCTGTAACATACCTCTCAGTTCCATAACCGACTGCGGATCAAGATTGGCTGATGGTTCATCAAACATGAATATTTGCGGTTTCATACAATAGCAAGAAGCAATTGCTACTTTTTGCTTTTCTCCACTTGACAAAGTCAGCAGATTTCGATCTTTCAGATTCTCGATTCCCATCTCCCGAACCGTCATATCGATTCGTTTCAGAATCTCGTCACGTGACAATCCCGCATTTCGACATCCGAAGGCTAATTCATCAAAAACGGTTGTTGTAAAGAATTGAGATCTGGGGTCTTGAAATACAGAACCCACAATTTCTCCTATTTGACCAATTTTCATTTCTCTCGTATTCTGTCCCATCAAAAAAATATTTTCCTGTAATTGTCCTTCTTCAAAATGCGGAATCAATCCGTTTATGCATCTTGCCAAAGTCGTTTTTCCGCACCCGCTTTTACCTGCAATTACAACAAATTCTCCTCGCTGTATGCGAAATGTTACTGCATCCAGATTGGCTTCTGTTTCTTCTTTGTAGTGGTAAGTAATATTCTCACATTGAATCACTTTCCTCTCTCCTCCTCAATTTACATCAACATTTCTGACAAGAATATATGTATCACCGTCACGCCAATCGTTATAAGTGCACATGTAATATGCCATTTTACCTTTTCTCCCATCAACTTTCTTTTTGGCATCACAACAAGAATGGAAACTATAAAACATAGTACAGCCAGTATTCCTGTTGCAAGGACAATTACAAATCCAATGTTTTGAAAGCATCCGATAAAAAAAGAAGGGACAAGATGTAAAAGAAGTGCAATCATACTAATACATCCTGTCATATCCACTATTCGTATCAGATTCATTGTCATCATTCCTTTCTGTTTGTTCTCGTATTGTAACAACTGTTTCTTTGAATTTTCTTTGAAACAATAGTATGCTATAATTATTTCAGGTGATTACTGATGAGAATACTATTGGTGGAAGATGAGCAAGCACTTGCTGATGCTCTTCAATACAAGTTACAACAAAATAAATATCAGGTAGACGTGGTTTATGACGGACTTTCGGGAGAGGATTATGCGTTAAGCGGAATTTATGATGTATTGATTCTGGATCGTATGCTTCCCGGTAAAGAAGGCTTGGATATTCTAAAAAGTGTCAGGAAAGCAGGCATCAGTACACCTGCCATGTTTCTGACTGCACGTGATACTGTAAATGACCGTGTAGACGGTCTTGATGCAGGTGCTGATGATTATCTGATTAAACCTTTTTCAAATAAGGAATTTCTGGCACGTGTCAATGCTTTGGCACGCAGGAGCACCAAATTTGTTCAAAACGATATACTAAAAATCGGAGAAGCCACACTGAATATTCAAAAGTCAGAGCTAACCTTTGAACCCCACACCTATTCTCTTACCAATACAGAAGCCTCCTTATTGGAACTTCTGATTCGAAATAAAGAACTGGTACTTTCGAAAAAACAAATCATGGAAAAGATATGGGGATTTGATCACGATATAGAAATTTCCAATGTGGAACTTTATATCTTTTATCTTCGAAAGAAAATTCCATTCTCAGAAATCGGCGTAAAACTAATGACCATTCGCGGTGTCGGATACATGCTTACTGAAAAGCAGATAGGAAATTGAAATGATTAAGAAAATAAAGAAACAATTTGTTTTGTTTGCAACACTAGTCATTACCATTATTATCGGAATTACGTTAGCAATATCATATTATCGAATCAAAGGGTATCATTTCCACAGATACATTGTTTTGAGTATTATCTTGATTGCTGCAGTGATCCTTGGCAGTATTCTACTATCAAACTTTGCTATACGCCCTATTCAAAGAGCCTGGCAGCAACAACTTGATTTTACAGCTGATGCCTCTCACGAACTTCGTACACCTCTTTCAGTAATACAGTCCAATCTTGAAATTGTGATGGAAGCAGAAGACTCAACCATTGCAGAGCAAAAGAAGTGGCTAACCAATATTGCAAATGAATCTCATAGAATGACAGAACTCGTAGAGGCTCTGTTGGTATTGTCGCGAGCAGATACAGGTGCCAATCCGCCTATTATAGAAGAGTTTCCGCTTTCTTCTTTAATCAACATTAAGAAGGAGGCTTTCAGCCCCCTTGCAAAGTTAAATGAAATTGAAATACAATCTGATATTCCTGATGATCTGATTCTCCATGCTGACCTTAATAAAATGGACCAGCTATTCACAATTCTGATTGATAATGCAATCAAATACATGTGTCATCCCGGAAGCATTCTAGTAAAAGCATCTTATGTAAAAAAAGGAATCCGCATTGATGTCAGTGATAACGGTGTAGGAATTGCCGCCGAAGATCTTCCACACATCTTTCAAAGATTTTATCGCGCCGATAAATCTCGCAGCAATGCCATCAAAGGCACCGGCTTGGGACTTTCCATTGCGCAAATGATTGTTTCTGAGCACAACGGCAGCATCCATGTGGAAAGCACACCTGATATCGGTACTACCTTTACCATCTTTTTTCCCGTGTAATGATTTTTTCTATATCAAGCTCACAAAACTCTGCATTTTTCCCCCTCTATTACTTCTATAAGGCTCTTGCTCTGACCAAATAATATGATAATCCCTGCACTCCTCACGATCCAAAACCACTTTCACCTTCTGCTCTATCATTGAAAATGCCTTTTCTCTGTCTTCTTCACGAATACATATTGCTCTGATTTCTAATGTATCCGAAGTAGTCTGAATGACTTGCGTCGCATATACCAAAGGCATTTTTTCCAATTCTGCTACCAGACTAATTATCATGACCGTATTTCCGCAAATCTCAGCAACACCAGCGCTTCTCCCCCTGATTTCCATATACGGAAATGTGCTTTTGCAGTCACAATGTGTATGTATTCGAATCTGGTCATTCATATGATATCGAATAATCGGCTGCACATAATTACTCAAGTCCGTTATGAGAATACCATCGGACCATTCGCTCTCATCTTTGATCGGTTGCATGTCTTTATCTACCGGTTCAATGATCACCCAGTCCTCATTCATATGCAAATGACCGCAACTACAAGACATAGCTGCTTCCCCACCTTCTGTACTGCAATAATTATTCAGCACCGGGCAGTGAAACGTTTCTGTAAATAGAGCAAACATTTCCTCAGTAAGCACTTCTGCCGAACAGGCAATTGCCTTCAGATTTAAATGGAGATTTCCCTTCTTCTGTTCCAGTGCAAGTGCACATAGTGCCGAAGGATAGCAGGTAATCATATCCGGATTAAATTCACCAACCTGTCTTGTCAACTCTTTGATTGACATTGCCGGAGAAAATGCCTGCATATTGTCCGCATATTTGCCTGCCGCCTTTTTGGCTTTCATAAACGAACGGAATGAGGATATCTTTGGGTCTGTATATATAATACTGGCAATTTTAGAATTGCACGGATTCATAATATCAGGCGAAATATTCTTGGATATAAAGCGTCTGTTGATCATGGCTCCGTGAATCGTATTATGATAGGAGTCTCTCAACATGGGCATAGGAACACCACTGGTGCCGGATGTTGTGAGTCCGGAATATTTTGAGAGATATAATTGTTCAGCTTTTGTCTCTTTCAGATAGGACATGACCCCGCTGTAAGTAATCTCTGAATCCGTTACCCACTGCTCATAATGCTCCATCAATTCCTTCTTTTGAGTTGGCGGAAGGCTTGCCGTGTTCAACTGTTCCAAATCAATTTCTCCGTATAACTCCCTAAAATAGTCAGAATGTTCACGCACATAGGATACAAGTTTTCGAAGCCTTTCCGTTTGCAGTTTAAGTCTCGCTGTCCGATCCATATTTTCCGCCTCAATCAATAAAGCCATTGCTTCCTGCATCGAAATATTTTCCATGCTCAAATCCTCCTATTTTCCCTATGCTGATGCTACATAACAACTCGCGTTTGATTCATTCCTATCATCAAAGTCCAATCATATTTCTTCACTCTGCTTTCAAGCCCCTCACTCAGTTCCTGTATTACCACTGCTTGATTGTCCTTGATTGCCTGTCGCGCTCTGCCAACATCCTCAACAGACAGTTCAATCCGATCTGACATTGTCAGAATGATATCTACCATTCCAAATCCACTCTTGCGCTCTGTCGTAGCCTCATAATCCAGAGTTGACAGATACAGTACATCTTCAATCACAGACTTAATCTTCTGCACATCTATGCCAAGTTCTGTTCCTGCCACAATAATTTCCGACTGCTTTGCTGCAAACTGTGCCGACTGATCCATCACAAAGTCTGTCAGTTGTACTGCTGCTTCCTCTCTTTTCTCTGCACTCATCACATCAACTGTTACCTCAAGTTTCTTCTCTGTCTGACTTGTCTGTTCAAATAGAAATACAGAATATAGTCGTCCTCCTGATTTCTTTGCAAGATATCTGCTTTTGATTGTAATAAATAGAAACATACAAATCCCTGTTAACGGGAATGCCAGCCAGATTCCGTTAAGGCCCATAATCCTGCTGAGAGCAAAACCAATCGGTACGACCACCAGCAATCCATCCAAAGCACATATCTGCATGGAGAATGCCGGCATTGCAATCGCCTGAAAATAATACATCATAATAAAAGTAAACCCTACTCCGATAAAACTCAGTGCAAACAAACGGAGTGCCTCCATTCCCAATAGAACTGCCTCTGTCTCCACAACTCCATAAACTCCCAACACCTGACGCGGGAATAGTTCCAGAAAGATTGTAACCACCAGACAGCTGACCAGTACCAATCTCAATGTGGTTTTCATTGTCAGGTGCACAGCTGTCTGATCCTTGGCACCTCGAAACGATCCGACCATCGGTATCATGGTCTGCGCCCCACCGGATATGAACATAGAAACAAGCGAAAGACAAGACATACAAACAGAAAATGCAACAATACCGTTCTGCCCTTCCAGACTTGCCGCCAACATATTAAATATCCACACTTTCAAAAACATAAGTCCTTGTCCGAGACAGGAAGAAATACTATACTCAAACATATCACGGTACATCTTCAAATCGACCCATTTGATTTTTGCAAAATGAATGGATCTTTCCGGAGATTTAAAATATGTAATCCCCATTGCAGTCCCGACAATATAACCACTAATCGTAGCCAACGCACCACCTGCCAATCCCATTCCACAGTACTTCATAAATACAACATCCAATATCAGATTCACAACATTTGCCGTCACAAGCGTAACGGACGCAAGTTTCGTTCTTCCGTCTGACTTTAGGATATATGGAAGAATCAGCATGGCAAATGTAAACGGAGCACCAATCAAATAAACTCTCAGATATTGAAGCACATAATCCTTCAATCCACTTGCTCCTGACAAAAAAGAGGCAATCGGATGACACAGAAAAAGTCCCAATATGATTCCGATGATACTCATAAACGCCCATGCAATACCTGCCAATGAAAAAACCTGATTTGCCTTTTCCTGCTCCATTTTCCCTTTTAGTACAGAAATCAGTGTAGACGATCCAATGCCGAATATTGCACAGACAGCAGTGAAGCAAAGGGACAACGGCATAACCAGATTGACCGCTGCAAGTTGTTTTTCTCCCAATACATTTCCTACAATAATGGAATCAATCATAATACTGAGAGATATAGATGCCGCCATCAAGATAGACGCAACAAAAAACTCCGTGAATTTTTGATTGACCAGTCTGCTATTTCTCTTTATCATAAGTAAGTTCCTCCTTCAGCTAGTCAAAAAAGCCCAGTGTTTTCAATGCCTCAAAAAGTTTTTTCAGGTATGTATAGTCTGCCAGTGGCCATGCAAATCCAAGTCGATACAATGCCTTGACCGTAAATTCGTTCTCTGAACCGATAAAATGCCGTTCTTCGTTGCTTTTATAGGAAATCAAGCTGGATATCTTCATACTCATCGTTTCATCCGACAGCAGTTCATCAAATTTCTTTTGAAACTCCTCTCTTTTAACCACATCCACCTTCAGACCGTTTTCGTTCATGACACTGATTACATTTGCCATGTGTACTGTATGACAGTTGTATGCATGAAATACAGTGAACTGATCATTTGTTCCTGCAAGCAAGACAATTGCCCTTGCGGTTACATCAATCGGCGAAAATTCAGCACGTTGATCCATATCTTCCATTGGAAATTCTCCGATTGCTGCATATGCCTGAAGCCTTTTCATAAAACCATTGGTCGTATAATTCAGTTGGAATTCTCCGTCCTCATAACGGCTCATCAGATTGCCCACTCGAATGATTTTTCCGCGAAGGCCGCTTGCAATTGCCTCAAGCATTGCCTCCTCAGCTCTAAACTTCGTTTCAGCATATTTATTGTCAAGATTCTGTCCGAAATATAACTCATTCTCGTGAATTCTATGATCGAGTGGCACGCTTCCCGCCACACTTTCTCCTGCAACTGAAACCGTCGAAATCTGAATGAGTTTCTTTCCTCTTCCTTTGCAGATGGAGATCAAGTTCTTGACTCCCTGTACATTAATTCTGTCTAACAAATCATCCTGCACAAAATGCTTTACACATGCAGCACAATTAATTACAGTGTCAAAATCGTAGTCCCTCACAATATCCGAAAGTGATTGATCCGTAATATCTCCCTGCACCACCAAAATCTGATTTCCAAACATCTCATCATACGATTCGCTGAAGTAATAAACCAACATCATCTTTAGTCTATTTTCAGCAGACATATGCTTACTTGGTCTGACAAGGCAGTATACCCTTTTTCCTCTGTCAATCAACTGTTTCAGCACATGGACTCCCAAGAATCCCGTTGCTCCTGACAACAGTACAGTGCCTATGTCTTCACTTGCAATCTCATCCACATACTGTGTCGTATTGAACCTAAGCACTTGATCAAGTTCTGTCATTTCAGGAATTTCTTCTGCATGAGGTTCCTCTATTTCTACATTCTTTCCCGGTTGTTGACTGAGAATAAAGCGCTCTAACTTTTCAACGGTTGTATAATCGAATATATTAGCATATACCATCGGTAGTTTTTCAACCATGCACTTCATGACTACTTTAGACGCAGACAATGAGGTGCCACCCATCTCAAAGAAGTCATCATCAATTGAAATCTCCTCTATACCAATCGCGGCTTTGAAGATATCACATAACTGTCTCTGAAGTTCTGTTTCCGGCTTTTTCACTACGGAAACTCTTTTCTGAATCGCATCCGGCTCAGGAAGTGCCTTCTTATCTATCTTGCCATTCTGATTCAGCGGAAATGATTCAAGTTGCATGAACATGCCCGGAATCATATAATTGGTCAGATATTTTTGAAGATGTGCCGTTAGTTGACTCAAATCGATTGACTGCTCTGCCATAAAATACCCGCACAGATACTGTCCCGTCTCATTCTCCTTGACCAGTACTACACTTCTCTTGACAGACGGATAAGTACAGATTACATGTTCAATCTCATCCAGTTCTACACGCAGACCGCGTAACTTGACCTGATTATCTCCTCTGCCACAAAACTCAATCTTTCCATCCTTGTTCCAATATGCAATATCTCCACTTCTATACGCCCGTCTTCCATGGAAATCAAAGAATTTGTCCCTTGTCATTTTCTCCAATCCAATATAACCGCGTCCCACACTCTTTCCTACGATTGTGAGTTCTCCCGGTGCATATTTGGGAAGCGTATGCCCATATAAATCGCGCATAACTATTGTAACATTATTAGCCGGTTTTCCAATTGTCACACGTTCTCCGTCCAGTTCATCTATGGTCACCGTAACTGTTGTCTCGGTTGGTCCGTAGCTGTTGAAAATACGTGCCGTCATGCCAATGTCGCGCATCTTTTGATAGAGTGTATCCGGAAATGCTTCGGCTCCGATGATGATTGCACGCAATTTCCGAAGTGCTTCCTGAACCTTAGGGAACTCCATAATGGTCAGCATATAGGAAGGTGTACACTTCATCATATCCACACCATTTTCAATCATCATTTCTGCCAGCAACATAGGATTATGAATTTCATCTTCTGTTGCAAGTGCCACTGTCTGCCCATGATACAGTGGCATCATCTCTTCAATCACCGATACATCAAAGGTCAATGCGGCAAGCCCTAAAAATACAGTGGTATTATCCACATAATCCCTTGCCAGAATATTTTGATCACAATCATTCAGCATATTTACAAGGTTACCCTGCTCTATCATAACTCCCTTTGGTTTTCCTGTAGAACCGGACGTATAAATACAATAAGCCAGATTCTCTGCCTTCACAATCATCGCCGGATTCTCTGTTTTGTTATTTTGATACAAGTCCTCCAAAAATAAAACCTGCCCCACCAGAGAATCCAACAACTCTTTTCTCTCCTGATAGAGTGCATTGGTTGTAATCAGAAATCCTGCCTTGGAATCCTCCATAATATATCGAATCCGCTCATCCGGATAATCCGGTTCCATAGATAAGAATGCTCCCCCTGATTTCAAAATTCCTTCTCTGACTGCATAGACATCTACAGTCCTATGTAGCATCAGCGCCACTATGGTTTCCGGTTTAACCTTGGCATCAATCAAACTATTTGCAACACGGTTTGCCTTTTCATTCAATTCTTGATACGTCAGTTTCTTTCCACCTGCAATGACTGCTGCTTTTTGAGGATTATGCTCCACTTGCTCTTCAAATAGTCTGCTGGGAAGCATGTCCGGAAGTTCAGCGTCATTATCATTAAACAAATTGATTTCCTCTTTTGCCTTTGCTGACAACACAGAAACTTCCCGTATGGTTCGTTTCTGAAGAAATTCTGCTATCACTTGCTCATATGCATCCAGCAAACTCTCCATTTGACTTCGTTCAAACAAATCACTGCGATATTCGCAGAAGTACTTGATTTTGTTTCCCACCAAAAAGACATTCACATTGACCGGCGCCTTTGTCTCGTCTAAATCAAGACTGATTAATTCACAACGCTCTCCGCAAATACTATCAAAATTGAAATCTTCTCCCTGATAAGCAAACATGATATCCGCATTGATACCAAATTCATGACAAATTTCAGCAAACGAGTAACTATCATTTGCCGTGCTTTCTATTAATTGACCCTGCATCTCTGAAAGCAAATTCAGAATTGTCTTTTCTCCGTCTTTTACATCACACAGAACCGGATAGGTCTTTACCAGCATACTGATGGTATGTTCCAATCTGGAATCATTTCTCCCGTGATAAATTGTCGTAAACAGAGCCTGTTCCTTACCGCAAAACTTGGATACCAGCATACCGAATGCTGCCGAGAAGAATGCATTTTGAGAAATCGAATTCTGCCTGCAGAAATGCTGCACATCTTCTGTTGTCACCTGCCTGCCATAGAACTCCATTTTGGCAGATGTCTGTCTTGCTGCCGTTTTTGCCGGTTTTACTGTCTTTATCGGCAGACACTCTGTATCACATCCATTGAGAAGTGCATGATAATAGTTCTTTGCCTTCTCATATCCTTCACCCTGTCGTTCCCTCTCTTCATTTAGGGATTGTTCAAATCCACTGAACGTTTCCTTTTGAGGTGCATTCCCGTCATAAGCTGTCGTAATATCCTGAAGGAAAATCTGCAGAGATGTACCGTCACAAATAATATGATGCATCTCAATAAAGAGATAATAATCAATTCCTCGATAAATCCTGACACGTATCAGTGCCCCACCCAAAAAACGGAATGGTTTCACCATCTCTTTCTTTTCTGTCTCAATATCTTCATAATCAACAATCTGTACCTGAAAGCTCTCATCATAATCCATTCTGCGCTGCCTGATATCACCGTTTTCATCCATAATCATTCGCAGTTTCACATACGGATGTGCCTCAACAGTCTGTTGAATTGCTGTAGTTAACCTCTCAACATTTACCTTTCTTCCCAATTTCAGAAGAATAGGGATATTGTAAATGGTACTGTCCGGATGTGCCATACACTCTACAAAAATACCTTCCTGTGTCTGCGTCAGCGGATAATCAGATTGCATCTCATACACGCCATCATCAATCCCATTATCCATCTCTTTCTGCACATACTGCTCCAATTTTCGAACAGTATTATGCTCTTTCAAATCCTTCGTACGAACAGTAATCTGAAAAGCTTTTGACAACTTCACATTCAGATTGACTGCACCAATCGAAGTCAATCCGGCATAATAGATATCCGTATCAACACCAAAATCCGTTGTCTTGATGACATCTGAAATAATATCAAACAGTTGCTGCTGCAATTCATTTTCCGGTGGCGTAACATCTTCAAATATCTTTTGCGGAACCGGAAGTGCACGCTTATTAACCTTCTGATTCTGATTTAATGGAATTTTATCGATTTGCATGGTAACTGCCGGAACCATATACGGTGGCTTCGTCTCCAAAATAAACGCATTCAGTTTTTCAATCTCCACCTTTTCATCGGAAACAATGTAGGCTGCCAGGTACTTTCCACCACCGGTTTCGTCATAAGCCACCACAGTTGCATCTTTCACTGCCGAATATCTGCGAATCACTTCTTCTACCTCAGTCAACTCGATTCTGAATCCCCTAATCTTTACCTGACTATCCTTCCGACCTACAAACTGAATATTTCCGTCATATAAAAGACGTACAATATCACCGGTATGGTACATACGCTCGTACCCTGCTTCCCGATCAAACGGATTGGAAACAAAAGCCGTCTGTGTCTGCTCGGGACGATTCAAATAACCCCTGCTGACCTGATGACCACTGACGCATAATTCTCCTGTTGCTCCGATTGGAAGACGTGTTCCCTGCTGATCCACAACATAAAGTTTCAGATTATCCAAAGGCTTTCCAATCGGAACATTTTCCCGATAATCCTCTACCTTATAAATTGATGAACATATCGTACATTCCGATGGACCATACCCATTACTGAGTTGCAGACTGCCCTCTATATGAAGCGGAACCAAAGCCTCTCCACCAACCAACAGATGCCTAAGTGAGCTATTTGGAAATTCAACCGCAAACTGCCGTCCCACTTGTGTTGTCATAAACGCATTGGTAATATGATGCTGTTCAAAATACCGGTTCAGTTCTTCCAATTCCAGACGTATTTCCTCTGGAATGATATAGACACAAACACCTGATGTAAGCGCAGAAAAGAGTTCCATAACTGCTGCATCAAAGCCAAAACTTGCATAGGCCGCAATTGCACTTTCAGCATTTATCTGATAATACGAGCGATACCAATTGCAGAATGCCACAACGTTTCTGTGTTCCAACATACACCCTTTGGGAACACCTGTAGATCCGGAGGTGTACAGCAATACAAAGAGGTCCTTGGGCTTCGGATACTCTAAAGGCTGCTCATTTCTCGGAAGATTGCATATTTCCTTGGTCAGCAAAATGACACCTTCAAAGTCCGGCACAAGATGTACCAGTTCTTCATCTGCAATCAGGAGTTTAACCTCAGCATCTTTCATCATGAACTGTAGACGATCCAGTGGATAAGTAGGATCAAGTGGCTGATAGGCTGCACCTGATTTCAAAACTCCCAGAGCGCAAATCGGCATATATTCGCTACGCCGTACCAGAATGGCAACTGCATTCTCCCTTCCGATTCCTTGCGTATGTATATAATGTCCTATTTGATCTGTAATCTCATTCAGCTGCTGATAGGTGAGTTTTGTATCCTTATACACAACAGCCAAATGCTTCGGATCCCTATCTGCCTGTTCACAGAACAAATCAACAACAGATTTTTCGGCATCATAGAATACCTCTGTCCGATTGAACTGATTCATTTTCTTCTTCTGACTATCCGGAATCGGATTGATGGCATCCAATCGTTTTGCTGAAATCATTTCCACCAAAACGGTATTCAAAATCTCCGCAAATCCATCCATGAACTCTTCCGAATATAACCCATTGCGATACTCAATCGTCATTTCATAATAGCCGTTTCGCTTAAAGATCATAAGTGCCAAATCCGCCTGCGGCTCTGTTTCCAAAGTAGTCATCTCAAAGTTTGTATCTGAAAGTTGAAATCCATTCAACATTTCATCCTGATATACAAACATAATGTTTGACATAATTCCGAAACGATTCGCTAATTCTCTGAAGCGACAGATATCATGAGACATAATTTCCATGAATTCATTTTGAAGCTGTCTCACAAAATCAGACGGTGCTTCTGCTTTGTTAACCTTCACATATACAGGCATTGTTCTGACGAACATTCCGACAGAATCCTTTAGTCTCATGTCATGTCTTCCGTTATTGGCTGTACAGAAGAGCACCTCATCAGAGGCATTCATAACAGACAGCGTATATGCGAAAGCACCCATAAACAGAGAACTGACCGTAATTGCATGTTCTCTCAGAAATGCCCCCAGTTTCTCATCGGATATCTCTCCAAGCAATTCCCTTGTGATACTTTGGTTCTGATGTTTTGCCTGTTCCCCCATAGCCGGCAAATCAGGAAGCAGCGTGGAATCTATCTCTACCCCGCTCAATCGTTTTTCAAAGAAAGCAAGCCCTTCTTTGTATGTAGCCGCTTCCTCTATCGTTTCTTCTGATACTGCCATATCAAACAGTGTGAGTTTCTCTTCCTGTAACGGCTGGTTCTCATATGCCCTTCTGATATCTTCAAACAGTACCTGCATAGAAGTTCCGTCAAAAACAAGGTGATGGACGTCACCAAGAAGATAGCATCCATTTTCTGCCTCAACGATTTCAAAACGATATAGCGGTTCCTTCTCAATACTGAATGGACGCACAAATCCATTACGATATTCCTTCCACTCCTCTTGACTCATATGAGAGACCTTCACTTCACAGTCACGTTCAGTCAAAAGCATGACCGGTGTCTCTCCTGCATACCCAATACAAACCTGCAGCACAGGATGATTTCTGATTGCAGTACATATGGCATTTTTAAACCGTTCGATATCCGGCTTCTGCCCTGCACCTGCCCTCAATAGGAACGGAATATTGTACATTGTACTTTCCGGATGTTCAATACACTCCAAATAGACTCCCATTTGGGAGTCTGTCAATGGATAATGCTCTTGCATCGCTTCGCATTTTTTATAAATAACTTCCTGTTCAGAGGATGCCAACAATTCTGCAATTCCTCCGGGAGTTTTCCCCTGAAACACAAGCAACGGATTTAGTCCTGTTAAATTGCACTTCTCAATAAGTGAGAGCACATTAATGGAATTGCCGCCAAGTGCAAAGAAATTATCATTTCGTCCAACCTTGCCACAACCTAAAACTGTCTCAAACCCATCGCATAGAATCTTCTCTTGTTCTGTATTTGGTGAACAATACGAAGTCCGGAACATGGAAGCATCCGGCTCAATCAGTGCATTTCTGTCTAGTTTACCATTGGTATTCTTAGGCAGTTCGTCTAGTTCTATATAGAAAGACGGAATCATATAGGACGGAAATGCTTCGCTTAATCTGTCCTGAATCTCATCTTTGGTCACTGCTCTGTCAGCAACATAATAGGCGCACAGATAAGTCTGGCCGTTTCTATTTGTGAAGCCTTTCACAATCGCTGTCTGAATCTGCTCCATGTCGGAAATAACGGTTTCAATCTCACCAATCTCCACACGTTGTCCGTTAACCTTTACCATCCAGTCTCTGCGGTTAACATACAGAATGTTGCCATCTGCCAAACGCTTTCCGAAGTCTCCTGTGTGATACAAACGGCTATGCTTGTCATCCTGTGTAAACGGATTGTCTGTAAAGACCTGTTTTGTCTGCTCTGGTAAGTTCAAATAGCCGTCTGCAAGCGGCCCACTGATACAGATTTCTCCCTCATTTCCGTCCTCCACCAAACTGCCATCTTCATTAAGCAGGTAAACCTCGTATTCCTTGATTGGCTTTCCCAACGGAAACGGTTCGCTGAAACCTTGATTTGTTTTGTAAAAAAGAACAACCAAAGCCGCCTCACTCATGCCATACAAATTGACCACCGTATAATTTCCATGTTCAAATCCTGTGACCTTTTCTGAGCCGGTAAAAACAACCTTCAGATTGTCAGACTTATTTCTGAAATTTTTCAACATTTGGGAAGAAATAAAGATATGGCTAATTTGATACTTTTGAATATAATCCTCTACTTTGCGGATATCCTGTCGTACTTCTTGACTGAGGATATGAACAGTAATGCCTTTCCACAAGGGATAGAAAATATCCATAAGAGACGAAATAAAATTGAGCGGAGAGATACTGGCGTAGATATCCTGTTCTTCCACCGTACATATTTCGTCATAAACTGTTATTTTTTCTGATACGACACCATAATTCAGACTAATTCCCTTCGGTTTTCCTGTTGAACCGGATGTATAGACAATCAAAGCAGTGTCATGTTCTGCAAATTCGCACGCCTCGACTACTTTTTGCTGCCCGACAGAATCTATAATCCGCTCTATCAACTCGTCAGTTATAATTATTTGGCAACCGCAGTCCTTTTGCATTGTCAGAATTCTCTCAGGAGGATATGTATCTGCTGCAGGTACGGCGGCACATCCAATCTTCCACGCGCCTATTTCAGCCGCCACATACTCCATCCTGCGTGATGCAGCCACCATAATAGTGTCGCCTTTACCTATTCCTTGTTCTTGATAATAGCCGGCAAATTGATCTGCCACCTGATTCATCTTCTCATAGGTTGTACTCCTGTTACCATTTTCATCTATCACTGCCGTTTTTGTCGGCATTAGCCTAACGTGTTCCATCCATTCTTTTAGAAAGAGAGCCGCCATACGATAATCCTCCAATGAAAATCTGACTTTCGAAAACATAGCTATTTCAACTACATTTCACACGGTAAAAACGGAAGCAGTTTTTCAGCCTCCTTGGGTGCACTAAATGACAACACAACATAAAGTATTGCAGCATGTACCGGAATCCACGCCTCAACACGTTTACGATCCATTTGTGTTTTGTCGAGATATTTTTGCAAATATTTTTCAGCAAAACCCGGGTATATTCCTGCAAGTTCTTCGTTGTTCAAATGATTGACAACATAACTATGAGCTACATCTCCTGCTGCATCCCCTATTAAAGCCGAATCCCAATCTATGATAGTATATTTTCCGTGATCTGACATCACATTGAGTGGATGGAAATCATTATGGCAAAGTGAAGTTCCATCCTCTAATTCTTCAAGAATACTCAGAACTTTCTCCCGTAGTACAGAAGGAAAAGCCGGCACACTCGAAATAGCACTTATATAATACTGCTTGGTGCTCGCAAGTCCGACAATTGGTTTGCTGTGCAGTTTTATCTGTAAATCCACAAAATCGTCAACATATGCGTCTATTGCTGCAACATCACCTTTTTGTGCAGCTTGAATAATCAGTTCTGTTACTGATTCTCCTGCCACATAGTCCATTTCCATCACAATATGACCGCCCTCTGTATACACCCCATGGATATTTGAAACAGGGATGTCGGACTCCTCTGCCAGTGCCAGAGCATATCCTTCGCGCATAACATCGCAAATCTTGTGACCGACGCTCAACACCTTATAGACAGTATCATTTTGTCGATACACCTGACATTGTGCTCCAACTCCGATGGGATCTCCATATTTCTCTTGAAAGTAATTCCAGTTGTTCATAATTGAACCCTCCTTTATTTTTTAACTTCCTATGTCAAAGTATAAAGGTTTTCAGTTCAAACTTCATGGCCATTTTTGATGAAAAATGGCTACTTTTTCCCCAAACACGATATCAATCTTCCCGCCGTAACATCATCAAAAAACTAATGAGCAGCAGTCCACATGCAATCAAAATGATATACTGCTGTTGTCCCAAACACATAGACACTGCGCCACCAATTCCTGCACCGATGAAGAACAAGAATATCACCAGAAAATATTGTCCTGCCTGCTTCAATAATTTCTTTTCTCTGGTTCTTAAGAATGCACTGAACGCTTCCATTCCACTTCTCAGATTTCCGATACACATCGTACTTGCATATGCATAACCGTTGACTTTCCGAAAAGCCTGTACCTGCATTGCACAGGCAAAAGAAGTCAATGCATTTGCAATCGGATTCATTGCCTCTGAAACAGGAAGCAAACCTACAATCACAAGCAGAACCATTTCAATACCTACCACAACATGTCTCCAATGAAAAGTTCCTTCCAGTTGAAGTTTCGCCCGCAGTTGTTCGGAAGCCATGACTCCAAGTGCAAATGCCAAAATCGGAAACAAATATCTAAGTCCGTCAGTAATACTACCTGTAAAAAAATGCTGCGCCATCAGTACAACATTTCCCGTTTGTGCATTTGCAAATACATGTCCTCGTACAAAATACGAATATGCGTCCTGTAATCCGCCCGATATTGTCAACGCCATCATTACGGCAGTTGTCTCGGACATTTGAATTTGTTTGTCTTTTCCTTTCATCTCATCAATCCAATCACTTTCTCATTCATTTCCTGCTTAAATACAAAAAGCTGCGTAGAGCGGAACAATTTTTTTGTTGCTCTCAAAGCCAAAGTTTTTCGTAGAAAGTTTAATTGCATAGGCAGGCTGATAGGTTTCCATATACACCTTCAAGCTCTTAGCTCTTGTATTGTCAGCACTTTTTACCTCTATCGGAATCAACTGCCCTTCTCGCTGAATCACAAAGTCAATTTCTGCCTCACGCTCAGATTCCCAATAGTAAGTGTTGTATCCATTAATCCGAAGTTGAACATTGACATAGTTTTCAGTCATACCACCCTTAAAATCATTAAGTTCTTCCACCATATAGAGGATATCGTTTGCCAATAAATCCTTCTTTGCGCAAAGCAGACCTAAATCTGAAACATAGATTTTGAACGCATCAATATCACGATAATTTTCAAGAGGCTTCTTAATGTGCTCTGCCCTGTATACCTGTGACACAATACCGGACAAACAAAGCCATTCAATCGCATTTTCAAATTCAGAAGCTCTGCCGCCTTTTTTTATCAGTTTGTATTGAAAACGAGTGTTTTTTCTGGACAATTGAACGGTAATATTATCGTAAGTAAGTCTTGTTTTCTTAATTTCATTGAGATTATTATATTTGCTCATATCATTGAGATAACTTGCAAGAATCGTATCCTGTGTATGACGAACAAGAATATAATCCTTTGTTTGGGTAAACTGCATGACACATTCCGGCATTCCGCCAATCACAAGATACTGACGATAAAGTTGCATAGCCACATCATGTAAAGCAGAAGGCATAGGCGCATTATTCGTAAAACAGTCTTTGATTTTTTTGACCAAAGCATCCTCGCCTAAAGCCAACATAAATTCCTCCATATCCATAGGATATAGCGTTTTCATATCCACCTTGCCAACCGGAAATGAGAACTTAGTCCTGTTGACTGCTACGCCAAGCAAGCTGCCAGCCACAATAATATGATAATCCGGCGCATCCTCACAAAAATATTTGAGACTTGTTAACGCTCTTTCGCATAGTTGCACCTCATCAAAGACAATCAGTGTTTTTTCCTTTACAATCGTTTGCCCTGCAATGTGTGACAGAATGGGTATCAGATAATCCGGACTTATATTTTCATCAAATGTTTCATTCAGTTTTGGATTTGTTTCAAAATTAAAGTACGCTACATTCTCATAATGTATGCGCCCAAACTCCAATATTGAATAGGTCTTACCAACTTGTCTTGCCCCTTGCAAAATCAATGGTTTACGGTGCTTGCTTTCTTTCCATAATTCTAAAAAACCTGTAATTTTTCTATACATCTGTTAGCCCTCCTAGCGGTAGCAATTAAAGCATAACATATATTCATGTGTATATCAACGAGTTCTTCTATATATTTGACACCAAACTACACGTTCATATGATACCATTGTTATTGTTATGGTTATTGGATTCTTAAGGTATGCCCTAAAGGCATAATCCGCTATGATTTATAAGTATTTTATATATCTGTTTGTCTGTTTTATAATGTATGTGTATTCGGTAAGAGAGGAAACATCCTCCCGTTCCGAATTTACACATATATTTTTTTGAATGGAGGTAGCAACATGAAACCGAAAATGAAAATTAAGTTAATCATTGACCTTTTGATGTCAATTATACTGCTCTGTCTCATGGCCTACCAAATTGTCGGTGATGTTCTGCACGAATGGTTCGGTGCGGCAATGCTTGTTCTATTTATTGTTCATACCATTCTCAATCTGAAATGGTACGGTAATCTGCTCAAGGGGAAATATACCGGTCTACGCATCATAGAGACAGTCCTAAATTTTGCCGTCCTTACATCAATTCTGTGTCTTGGTTACAGTGGAATTGTGATGTCCCGCTATCTATTCGTGTTTCTTCCGATAAACAGGGGCATGGCGTTGGCTCGCGTGATGCATCTT